>CAMDOF010000118.1 GCA_945903465.1 Opitutus sp. GAS368 | reverse complement strand
ATCCAAGGCTTTGAGTTCTCACGATGCCCGCGAAAGAGACTTCCGCGATTCTCCCCGGTAAGATCGCGCGACTCATCACCGCCGTGATCGATTGCTCCCAGTGGCCGAACCAGTCACTCCAGCGGCACACGGGGGCTGGGCTCGTGATTGCGAACGAAGCGGCTCCGTACCGCCCCCGCAAATCCAGTTTCCTAGCACCCCCGCCCCAAAATCGGATTTTGGCCGTGACCGAAAAACCGAGCCAACCTTTCAGCCCAACGCTTAACCCAGGGTGTTTCTTAGGAATACGCGGGGGAAAGTGTTCCGCCGTTTTTCCTTCATTAAGTTCTCGCTCAAAACGGCCCTTGATTCGCCGTTTGCCAGGCCCCTGCCGGTGCGGCGGCCCCACCCTCGGAAAGAAGGTCAGCTTTTGAAAAGTGCCGGCCTATCGGTCGGACCCAAGCCCGGCCCATCAATGGGCGGGAGACGGGGCGGCCGGGGCTTCGGCGGGCTTTCCTTCGACCGCGTCAGCGGCGAAGTGCAGGTGCTCGCGCATTTTCTGATCGGCCAGCGCGGCGTTGCGATCCATGATAACGCGAATCAGCTGTTCGTGGAAATCGACCGGATGGGGCAGTCGCTGGTTCTTTCTCCAGCGGGTCGTCAGCAAGGCGCGCATACTCGAACGTTTGAGGGTTTCTTCCAACGCCGCGTAGCCCGTCGCGCGAGCCAGTTGGAGATGAAATTCAAGATGCATCATGGTGACTTTCGCCTCGTCGTGGGTCTTTTCCGCGTTCAATCGATCCAATGTCTGCGCCTGGTTGAGCAATTCCTCGAAACATTCATCCGTGCCGCCTTCCGCCAAGAGCCGGACCACATGGCGTTCGATCGCCTCTCGCAGGACAAACTCCTCCTGGAGCATTTCTGTGCTGAGGGCAATGACACGGGTGCCGTACATCTCTTTCGTCTCAACCAGTCCGTCGTTGCCGAGCCGCCCCAGAGCTTCGTTGACGATCGAGAGGCTGACCCCGAAGCGTTTCACCAGGTCGCGCCGCACCAAGTGCAGGCCGGGCTTATAGACGCCGGTCGTGATGTCGCTCTTCAGCACGGCGTAAATCTGGGAAGACTTTGTCTGAAACGTGTCGACCGGGATCATGGGGTCAAGGGCAGCGCGGCGCAGTAGTGACCGCAAGTGCGAAGCGGATGGTTCGTTCGTTTCCCTGGGAGTGAAGGCATCTCGCCGTTCCGACGGGGGAAGGTATGCCGCCGTTCCGACGGAGGGGCGACATTCCTGTCGCCCGGGCAGGGTCCGAATTCGCGGGCATTATTGTTGCGAAGGCCGCGCGTCATCGCGTTTTCCCTGCGGCGTCGCCAGCGGACATCAAGTAGCCAAAAAGGTCCCGCACTTCGGTCGCCGACATCGCCTCGAGCAGGCCGGGCGGCATGAGTGAAATCGGCAGCCGCTCAAGACTCTTCACGTCCGCGCGATCAACCGTGGTTTGGGAATTCTGCAGGCGGACGATGAGCGATTGCGGAGACTCGCTGACAATCGATCCGGATAAAACGCGGCTGTCCTTGAGCGTGATGGTGGCAACTCGGTAGTCGGCGGGAACGGAGGCATTGGGGTCGACGATATTCAGCAGGAGATACTCCAGATCCTTGCGGCCGGAACCGGTGAGGTCGGGGCCGACGGACTGGCCTCGGCCAAAGAGTAGATGGCAGGAGGCGCATCGTTGATCGAAGAGGGTGGCGCCCGCGCGCACGTTGGCGGCGGCGAGGGTGGCGGGCGCGAGTTGCGTCCGCAGGCGGGCGATCGTGGCCGCGGTGGTGGCGGAGGTGCGGCCCACGAGGCCCCATACCAGCTCCAATTGGGCCGTGAGCGTGCGATCTCCGAGCTGGGAAACCTGACGGGCCTGGCCGGGACTGATCATCGTTCGTGCGATTTTTCCCGCGGCGATTTCGTCGAGCAGCCGGCGGGCCGAATCGACCCGGGCGACCAGCGTATCGACTGCCGCGATACGCGCGGCGGGCGGCAACTTTGGCAGCGCGACGATGACCGCCTCAGCCACGCGCTTATCCGCGAACGCCGACAGGGCGCGGAGCGTCGCGTCCACGATTTGTCCGGATCGCATCAACGCCAGCAGGTCGTCGAGCAGCCACGTTGGACGAATCTCGGTGAGTTTTTCCAACGTCGCCTCGCGATCTGAGGCCGGCGCGGCGGGATTGTTCAGGTCGCGGCGCAGCGTGCTGATGGCGTTCGGTTCGCCCAAGGTCGCGGCGAGCAACGTCGCGGGACGACGCACGGCCGGTTCCGCCGAACCGCTCAATCGCTGCAACAGCGCGATTGCATTGGCCGGGGCCTGCCCATGGCGAATTCCCTTCAGGCCCTGATTTGCGCCGTTGAGCAAATCCGCGATGACATCGCGATCTTTCGCGGCGGCCAAGCCGATGAACAGGGCCGCGCCGGCGGCCGGTTCGCGCGACATCTCAGCGGCGAGCCGGCGCGCAGTGAATTGCCGCAGCAGCGGAACGTTGCAGCCGAGAGCCGTGCGGCCGGCCTCCGCGGGGTGCGGGACTGCGTAGGGCTGAAAGCCATACCAAATCAGCCGGAGCAGATTGGGGTCGGTGTCCGGCCCGCACTGCGAGATCAGGGCGGCGGCGAGTGCTCCGCGCGCGTTGGGCGGGAGGCGTTGCAGGGCCGCGGCCAGCGCCAGGCGCACGAGCCAAGAGGACTCGGTGCCGGCGAGGCGGGCCAAGGACTCCATCGATTGTGCGGTGGCGTCCGCATCCAGGAGCAGACGCACGGCCCAATGCCGGACGTGTTCGTCCGGATGCCCGAGCAGGCTGAGCAGCCACGCGGCGTCGGCACCCTGGGCGGCGTGCAGTGCCCATAACGCGCGCAGCTTGCGGGTGGCGTCCTGGTTTTCCTCGAACATCCGGCGCAGCGCGACCTGCGCGGCGGTCATGTTCGTTCCGGCGTGGGCGCGCTCCTGCAACAACCGGCGCGCGTGGCGAACAAACCAGTCGTTCGGGTTGAGCTGATAGGCCACCAGCGCGGCGTTGGACTCCCGGCTGAGATCAACGTTTACCTTGTACGGCTCACCCCAGGAAATTTGGTAAATCCGGCCGCTGGTGCGGTGGACACCGTCGCGGTCGTGGCACTCCCCGAAATCGGACCAGTCGGTCATCGTCACGTTTCCGTCCGGGCCATACGCGAGTGAGATGGCGCGAAACCACGGGTCTTTGACGGTGATGAAATCGGGCCGATGGGTCGCAACGTAACGGCCGTCGCCGGGCCGGCGCTCGATCGCGTCGCGATTGATGCGGCGACCGTGGATGTTACTCATGAGGACGGTGCCGCGGAATTCTGCGGGCCATCGTCCGCCGAGATAAATCATTGCATCGCTGTGGGAGTGACCGCCGCCGAGGGCATCGTTGGAGCCGGCGATCCGGCCATCCTTGTCCCACATCCCGCCGCCCCAATGCAGATGGTCGCTGGTCGGCGACATCAGCTCGTAGCTGTAAGGATCGGGATGTCCGCCGCGATTCTTCCAACGCTCCCAGCGCGCGCCAAACGTAACATGCCAAAAATGATCCGTCACGCTCGTGCTGGCGAAGGCCTGGCCGTGGTCGTCGAAATCGAGTCCCCACGGGTTGATCGTGCCGTCGGCGACCACTTCGAAAACATGGCTCGTCGGGTGAAAACGCCAAATCGCGCAGCCTACCTCGGTCCGACTCGCCGGCGGTGCGCCTGGCCGGCCGACGAGGGAGGATTTCTTGATGCCGTGGCGCCCATAGAGCCAACCGTCGGGGCCCCAGGTCAGGCCGTTGACGGTGTTGTGTTCCGCGTCGAGGGTCCATCCGTCGAGTTGAACGACGGGTGGGCCGTCGGGAATATCGTCGCCGTTCCGATCTGGAATGAACGCGAGACAGGGTGCCGTCGTAATCCACACGCCGCCGAATCCGAGGGCCAGTCCGGTGAGGCGATTGAGCTGATCGTGAAACACCTTGCGCGAGTCGAAGACGCCGTCGCCGTCGGTGTCCTCGAAGATCAGGATGCGATCGTGCCGCTCGTCGGTGAAGTTGGAGCCGGCGTAGGAGTAGCTCTCGGCAACCCACAACCGGCCGCGATCATCGTAGGCGATCGCGATCGGTTGTTGTACGTCGGGTTCCGCGGCGGCGAGCGTAATCTTGAATCCGGGCGGCGCCTGCATGCGCGCCGCCGCCTCCCGGGGAAGAAGCGGCTCGCCCACGGGCTGCGTGTTGAGCGGGTGCCAGCCGTCTGCCGCGAACGCCGTCGCACCGATCCCGATCGCCGCGAACCAACCTGCGCGCAATCGAGGACCGGTGGCGACCATGGCGGTTTCGCGGTTCAGAACCGGATCGGTACCGAGACGAAGAACCGGCGAAGGGCGTATTGCGAATTACCAGAGATGAACACGAAGTCGTTCATAATGTTGTTGCAGCGGACCCGCACGGTCCAGCGGCCGTTGCCCCACGTGTAGTTGGCGCCGGCATCGATCAGGTATTGATCGCCCCGGAAGGCCTCATAGGTGCCGGGTGCCATGACCCAGCCCTTGAACATATATTTTCCACCCGCCGTGACCTCGAAACCGTTGCGGTTGTTGTCGCGGAAGTCGTAACGCCCGTTGATCATGGCGGAGTTGATCATCGCCTCGATCGGCACGATGCGTCCGTCGGAGGCGCGCTTGTCGCCGCTGATGGAGTTGAAGCCGGTGAGAAGGGTCAGCTGCTTGGTGAGCTTGCCGTTCAATTCAAATTCGAAACCGCGCGCGTTCTCGCCGTCGGCGATGTAGTTGCGATTAAAGGACACGACGCCGATGCCGTTGGCGCCGGCCTCGGTCTTGAAATCATTCAAAATAAATCCATTGCGGACGATCTTAAACATGGCGAACGAAGCCGTGAGCTTGCCGTCGAGGAGACTGCCCTTGACGCCGATTTCATCCATCGCGGCGGTGACCTGGGAGGTGAGGCGCTCCTGCAGACGGGGATCGGTGGGTGCCCAACCGACGGCGCCGGCGCTGGGGAGGATGTTGCCGTAGACGAGGGCGGAGACCTGCGGATCGGCCTGCTCGCTGTGGACGTAGTAGATGCTGGCCCAGTCCACGGGTTTGTAGCTGATCGAATAACGGGGCACGTGGGTCTCGAGGTCGGCGGGGGTGGAGAGGCCGTTGGTGCGGCGGTTGAGGGTCTCGACGCCGCTCTTGTCCTTGCGCCAGCCATACATCACGCCGAGCTTGTTGTTGAAGAACGAACCGGAGTATTGGCCGAAATAACCGAAGCCGTGGCTCTTGCCCTTGCTGTCGGTGGTGTAGACCGGGACGAAGGTGTCGGGGTTGAAGCCGGCGGGCAGGGTGTAGTCCGGATGATACAGGCTCTGGGACAGTCCGCCCTGCTGGCCGGAGCGGGTGTCGTTATGGGCGCGGACGACATCATAGCCCGCGAGGAATTGATGATTGGTTGAGCCGGCCTTGAGGTCGTAGATGACGTCGCCTTGGATGCGGGTGCTGTCGATCTCCCGGAACTCGTGCAGGAAGCTGATGCCGACCAGGTAGTCGGTGGTATCTTTGGGATTCCGCAGGGCGGTGGGTGACAGGGCGAAGCGGCGCAGTTCTTCCTTCACGTCGTTGCGGGCGACGCCCTGACGGATGGAGAGGGAGTCGCTGAATTTGTGGGTGAAAACGGCCGAGAGCGTGGTGATGTCGCTTTCGCGGCCGCGGCCGGCCCAGCCGAACACGCGTTCTTTCGGGATGTAGGCATCGCCGCGGAACGGGTTCCAATTCACGTTGGGATTGATTTGGCCGAGCGAGACCTGGAGGCGGAATTGCTCATTATTCTGCCAGTAAGCTTCGCCGACGGGGCCGCCGCTTTGGTTGTAGGCGTAGGAGGTGTTGATGAGGAGGGTGGTCTTGGGGCCGATGTCCCAGCGAAACGAAGGCCCGATGCCGTATTTGCGCGAGTGCATCAGTTTGCCGCCGCGCGGACCGTCGCCTTCCTCGTAGAAGAGCGGGATGCGATAGGCGGTGCTCCCGTTGGCCGCGAGGCGGGCGCTGTGGTCGAATTCGGCGCGATAAAACGAATCGGAGCCGATGGTGATGTCGCCGTTGTTGCGGTTCGTGCTGAGCGGGGACTTCGAGATGAAGTTGACTAGGCCGCCCGCCTCGCCGCGGCCCATGGCGGCGGACGCCGGACCCTTAACGTATTCGATACGGTCATACAATCCGCGATCGCGGTTCACCGCGAGCGGGGCGATGTAGCCATCGACGTAGGTGTTGGATATCTGCAGGCCGCGCACATACATGATCTCCGGCTGATGCGTGTTGGCGCGGGGCTGGACGTTGGGCACGAATTTGGCGAACTCGCGGCTGTCGAAGATAAACGCGTCGTTCAAAAACTCAGAGGTGACGACGCCGACGGATTGCGGCACCTCGATGTAGCGCAGATTGAGCCGGGAGGACGAACTTGAGTAGTCGGCACCGTATCCGGTCGCGGAGTCGGAGCGGACTTCGAATGGGTTGAGCTTGACGGGATTTCCCGCGGATTGGCCGCCGCCGGAAGCAGATGAAGACGACGAGGGTTGCGCCAGGAGCGCAACGGGGAGTAACAACAGGCCGACGGCGTGGCTGAGGCGCCGCAAGGCGGGAGGGGTTATGGACATGATATTTTGGAGTTCGAGAATGAAGAAGGGCGGGGAAACGCGGATTTACTTCCGCAGCGCCGGCGCGAGCGCGGCATAGGATTTCTCGGCGGCGGCAATCGGATTGTAGTCGGGGCGGCTGAAGATCTGGCTGCTCACCTCGACGACCGCCGGGCCATGATAGCCGTATTTCCTGAGCAACCGAAAGTAATCGGCGTAGTCCGTCTGGCCTTCACCGGGCAGCAGGAAGCGGACAGCCTTGCCCTCCCGCCGCGCATCTTTCACGTGCACGAATTTGGTGTAGGGCGCGAGCGGCCGCAGGCTGTCTTCGATTGAGAGACCGGCGAGCGCGTAGTGGCTGTGGTCATACGCGATGGCGAGGTTCGAACCTTTCGCCTCCTTGAGGACCCAAAGCAGTTTGTCCGGCGTGTTCACGGCGCTCGAGACATGGGCCTTCACGGCCACGGTAACACCGTGCTGGCGGCCGATGGTGTCCCATTCCCGCAGGCGCGCCGCCATCATGGATTTTTTCGCCTCCCAGTCGGCAGGCGTGCCTCCCATCACGGTTTGCACGATGGGGGGATGCGAGGAATCGATTTCCGCCGCGAAACGGGCGGCGACTTGAAGAACCTCGAGAAGTCCGGCGTAGGTTTTCTCATCGGCGGTCAGACTCAGGTTTACGAGCAAGCTCGCGACCGGAAGTCCGGCGGCGGTGAGTTGTTGCCGGATGGTCGCGCGTCCCGCCGGGGTGAGTTTGGCGGGTTCGGTGGGGAAACCGGCGATGAGGGAAAGTTCGACGTTGCGATAACCGATCCGGGCGCACTCCGAAAGCGCGCGGTCCAAAGGCAGCGTTTTCATGCCGTACAAGCTGAAGCCGAGGCTCAACTCCTGCCGCGGCGCGGGTGCGCTGCGCGCGGCGAGGGCCGTAAGTCCAAGGCCGCTGGTGGCGACTGCGAGGAATTCGCGTCGGGTTGTGATCATGCCGGGAATGCGGCGGGGAGAGGACGATCCGATAGGGCGGCGGTGGCGATGCGCTGACGCTCAGTCTCGAGCAGACCCATCCACGAACCCATGTATTTGCCGTGATCGTGAAAGGTACGGCCGCTGACGAGATTGCCGTCCACGACACACGGCTCGTTGACATAGATGCCGCCGCAGACTTCGAGGTCGAACTGGCACTTGGCCACCGTGGCCATGCGCCGGCCCTTGACGCAACCAGCGCGGGCGGGGATTTCCACGCCATGGCAGACGCTGGCGATGGGCTTGTTGTGCTGGAAAAACCAGCGCGTGATGCGAATCAGATCCGGGTCGTCACGGATATATTCGGGCGCCCGTCCGCCGCTGAAGAAGATACCGACATACTCCTCGGGCTTGACGTCACGAAACGCGACGTCGGCCTCGATGGTGTAACCCTCCCATTCCTTGGTGATCGTCCAACCCGGCTTCACTTCGTGGAGAACCATCTGGTAGCGCCGCTTGTCAGGCGCGGCGACGACTGGCGTAAAGCCGGCCTCTTGCAGCCGGTAGTAGGGATACAACGTGTCGACGGTTTCGGTGGCATCGCCGACGATGATCAGAACCTGGTGGGACATGGATAAGGGGAATGGAATGGTGAACAGGGACAGGCGGAGCGAAGGACCCCAGTTTCGATGATCCACACTGCGTTTATCGTCAAGAGATTCGTGATCGATCACATCGTTCATTACCGTTGACACCTCTTTTTCGGTTGGCACGTTCCGGTCGTTGTCACTCGGTGCAACGCACCACGTTGGCGCATTCCCATCACCCCTATGCCCGATATGCCTGAAAAAATTCCTGCCGCGGCTCGAAGCGACGCGATCCCAGTCCTCCCTGCTGCGGAATCGGCAACTCCCGCCGGCAACGTGACCTCGGGTGGGCGAAAGCTTGTCCTGCTTGCCGCCTTTCTTGGCTGGATGTTTGATGGCCTGGAGATGGGGATATTCCCGTTGGTCGCCCGGCCCGCGCTGCAGGATATGCAGCGAGCGGCCGGTGTGAGCGGGGATGGCTACATTGGGCAATGGATGGGGACCATCACGGCGCTGTTCCTCGTTGGGGCGGCCTTTGGCGGACTCACGTTCGGGTGGCTCGGCGACAAAATCGGCCGCGTGCGGGCCATGAGCCTCGCGGTCCTCTGCTACTCGGTTTTCACGGGTATCACCTACTTCGCGCAAACGCCGCTGCAACTCGGGCTGCTGCGCTTTGTCGCGGCGCTGGGCATGGGTGGAGAGTGGTCGCTGGGTGTGGCCTTGGTCATGGAGGTTTGGCCTGAAAAGCACCGGCCGCTGCTCGCGGGCGTGATCGGCGCCGCGGCCAATGTCGGGTTCGCGCTCGTCGGCATCGTCGGTATCTTCTTTTCGGTGACGAAAGATTCCTGGCGCTGGGTGATGCTGCTCGGGGCGGCGCCGGCGCTGCTCACCTTCTTCATCCGGCTCTTCGTTCCGGAGTCGCCGCGCTGGCTCGAAGCCTCCCGGGCCAGCCCGGCGCGGCCGCTGCAGGAAATGCTTTCGCGACCGCTGCTGCGCGTCACGTTGTTTGCCACCCTATTCGCCAGCATCGCACTGATCGGTTCCTGGGGCTCCGTGCAATGGCTGCCGCTCTGGGCCGATCAGATGGCGGGACCAGGCGAGCCGCATGCGAAAGCGTATGCGCAGACCCTCACTGCTGTCGGATCGATCGTCGGTTGCCTGGCCGGGGCCTGGATCGGTGGGCGCATCGGTCGGAGGCCGGCGTTTTTTCTGCTCTGCCTTGGATCGCTTGGCAGTTGTGCGTGGATTTTCCGCGGCTTCGACCATTATGGCGCCGGATTTCTGGCGATGACGTTTTTGGTAGGTGCGACGACGGCGGCGTTTTACGGCTGGCTTCCGCTTTACCTGCCGGAACTTTTCCCCACACGGGTACGCGCGACGGCGCAGGGCGTGGCGTTCAACACTGGGCGGATTCTCGCCGCCGCCGCGGCGATCCAGATGGGCGCGCTGATGAAGATGTTCGACGGCAGCTACGCGCGCGCGGGCGCGATCATCACGCTCGTTTACGTCGTCGGCCTGTTTGCGATCTGGCTGGTGCCGGAGACGAAGGGCCGGCCGTTGCCCGAATAATTCGCCCTTCACCCGTGACGCATCGCCGGCCAACGCGAGGCCACTCGTGACCGCGAGCTCTCTCAAGGCCGAATACGACGTCATGATCGTCGGCTCCGGGGCGGGTGGCGGCCAAGCGGCCCGATCCGAAGGGGTCTGCCTGATACCGGTTAACGGCGCGCGAGCGCGGGCCTCGAGCTGGTTGGAAATGACCCTACTTCCGGAGCCCCCCAATAGGGGTGGGCGGGTGGAGCGAGCCCGACCCCGGCGGCCTTGCTGGTAGCGTGGCCCGGCGGCTTCGCCTTCAATAACCAGGGGCGATTTATCACGTCATCAATCGCGGGAATTACTGGGCGCGATGTTTTCGAAACGACTGGAGCGGCGAGTCCTGCGAGGCCACGCTGGGTGCCCTGGTTGAACGAACTGCGCCTCGAGGATTCGGCCCAACGTTGGACGGATTACATGGGGCCGGGCATCTCCCTGGCCAGCGATCCAGTGGGACAGGAAAAGCGTGACTTCGATGAGATTTCTCGAGCCCCACCCGCCCGCAAATCCAGTTACCTCGTAATTAACAATCACGGATTCCGATTTTCGCATCAGCGTGCTCGAACTCACGCGCGTGCTCGGACTCGATAACACCCGCAACGGCAGTGCGCGCACTGGCTGCTACGCGGTAACCCGACGACCTCGAGGCTCTCCCTCGTCCCCACCCGCAACGGCAGTGCGCGCACTGGCTGCTACGCGGTGGCCAAGGAGACGACGGAAGATGGGTTTGCCATCGATTCGACCCGGGCGAGCACCCCGGTCGTTACGGTCACGGGGAACCACTCCGGCGATTCGAACCGGGCGGCAAACGGAACCTGCTGGAGCGGCCGCACGTGATCGAGCTCAACAACCCGCGCAGCGGCACGAACCGCGCCGGGGCCGACCCTGCGCAGGTTGGCCCGGAGGATGGCTTCGCTCCAGGAACGTGAGGCGACTGGACGGTACAAAGCAGCGACCGACGCGACCGGCGGGGCGCACACGCTGAGCGCTGAGATCTGCCAGTCGATGAGCACGTTGCTCAAAATCGGCATCGGCGGGCGGGGCGCACACGCTAGGCGCTGAGATCTGCTTGAGGGGGATGGACGAGAAAGACCAAAAGGAGAGCGGTCCGGATTACCTGCCACGGGCGCAAGGTGACGCGGTGGACCTGGCCTTTCCCAAATCCCGATGACACCCGCGCGCGGGTGCCTCAATCGCTGCCTTTGCTTCCACTTTGGCTCGCCTTGGCGGGATCATACTTCGGGTTAACCACCGGCATCTGCGCGCCCACCGACTGACGCCACTCCCGGAGTTGCACCTGCAAAGCCTCGACGAGGCCACCCTCTGAAGCCGCCAAGTTACGAGTTTCCGCTGGATCATCCCGCAGGTTGAAGAGTTCCCGCGCCGCCCCTTTTCCGGTCAGCGTGGACTCGTAATATTCGATCAACTTCCAATCCCCGGCCCGGATCGCACCAGCGGGACCGTGCACGCCCGCCGCATGGTAATGAGGATAGTGCCAGTAAATCGCCGCACGCGCCGGGGCCGGCTGACCTCGCAGCAAACCCACCAAGCTCATACCATCGAGCACGGCGCCGCGCGCCGCCGGTCGACCGGATAATTCAAGAAACGTCGGGAAAAAATCCACACTCGTCACGGGAAAGGCGCTGGTGCGACCAGCCGCAATCACGCCCGGCCATCGCGCGACGAGAGGCACCCGAATCCCGCCCTCGTAGAGTTGCGCTTTGCCACCACGAAACGGCGTCTGCGCGCCATCTTTCAAAAGCCCGCCGTTGTCCGAATAAAATATCACCAGCGTGTTCTCCCGAAGGCCGAGCGCGTCGAGTTTGGCGAGCACCCGCCCGACGGAGTCGTCGAGGATTTCCATCATCGCCGCAATCACGGGATTGTTTTCGGGCCGATCGCCGCCGGCCCGCTTCCGATGTTTTTCGACGACGGCTTTCGGCGCCATGATCGGCGAGTGGATCGAGTTATGCGCCAGTTCGAGAAAAAATGGCTTGGCCCGGTACTTCTCGAGAAACGCCAATGCCCGCTCGGTGATTTTCTCCACGCCGTGCGCGTCTTGCTCGGGGTCATCAGAACTTTTGGGTTTGTGGGTGATAAACGTCTCGGCGAATCCCTGGCGATCGGGTCCTTCCGCGACGCTCTGTGGCGGCAGGTAACCCTTGGCGAGATGCCACTTGCCAAAAAGACCCGTGACATAGCCCCGTGCCGACAACTCCTCCGCCACGGTCACCTCGGCGAGCGGGAGAAATTTCTGCCATTCCGGTTGCGTCAAACGCGCCCACGGAAATACCCCGCCGGCGATAAAATCAGTCACGTGGGTGCGCGCGGGATACTTACCCGTCATCAAGGCCGAGCGCGTCGGCGAGCACACCGGACACGCCGCATAGGCATCGGTGAACCGCAAGCCCTCGCGAGCGAGCCGATCAAGGTGGGGCGTTTGATAATACGCGTTGCCGTAAGCGCCGACGGGCGTAACGCCAAGGTCGTCCGCGAAGATCAGGAGAATATTCAGCGGGCGAGACGAAGCCGCCAGCAGCGGCGCAACCAGACCAAGAACGAGCGCGAGGTGACGGATTTTCATAGTGCGAAGAGGGCGCAACGACGGAACGGGGAGTTACCTTGGCGCTTTTTTTATGAGGTAGGCAAGTTTCGTCAGGCGGTGCCCAACGAAATTATTCCCTGCATGGTTTACCCAGGAATTCCCCGTCAACCGGGGCGGATTGGCGCCACGCGGGAGCTGATGGCCGATGAGGTTGGTGGAGGGCGCGCCCGACTAACGACGAATCACGACGAGTGCTTGCGACGGGCAACCGATGAAGTGATCGCCTGCTCCGGGAGTTAGCGTGATGACGACGGTGCGGTTGTCGCTCGCGGTGGGTAAAACGGCCAGCGGGAGCGCGACGGAGCGGTGGCCGGCGGGAATGGTTATCTGGCCGGGCAGCGGCCCGAAATCGCGTCCGGCAGCGGCGTCGCCACTAACCCAGTAGCGTACAATGAGTGGCAACGCGCTGTCGCCCGTGCGGGATACGCGCCACTCGCCGGGATCAGCCAGCGTGGCGCGGGTCACCGTGCCGGCAATGAAGGCCACGATTGCGCCCAAAGCAGAATCGGGGGAGCGTGGATCGGTGTTGTTGAGGTAATGCTCGATGTGGGCGTAGCCACTGGCGGAGATTTTCTTCGAGTCGGCGGGATCGCGGGGATCGAGGTCGAACTGGGTCTCCCAGAAATCGGGGAGGCCGTCGTGATCGGAGTCCGCGAGTGGCAGCAGCGAGCGGTAGTCCGGCCAGCGGTCGGCCGGCGCGAGGTCGCTTTCTTTTTCAATCACGCGGCCGGTGCGGGTGCGCACGCTCGCGACCAGGCGCGCGTCGGCGGTATCGCGGGCCGGCAGGGTGGCACCGGTGTCGGCAAGCACGGCCACGAGCGCGAGATCGGCGGAGGCAAGCTGGGGCGGCAATTCGGTGAACGGCGCGGTGGCGATCATGGCGGCTTTCTGAGCGAGAGTCAGTTGGGAGAGCTTCGGAGCGTAGGCGACGGCAAGACGATTGTCCGCGGTGGCAGCGGGCGCACCGTCGAAGACGTTACCCAGGGCGAACACCCGCGCGCGCGGATCGCCGTGAAAGCTAAAGCCGGTCGCACGAATCGCGGACGGCGTATCGGGACCGGGCAGGTAGGTATTGGCCAGCCACTGGACGTTGACGCGCTGACTACCGGTGTGCGTGGCGTATTCGGACCAGTTATACACGACGTTGTTGTAAAGCGTCAGGACGGGCGGAATCTCGTCGCCGGCGGTGGTTCGTGGATTGCGCAGCCGGTTGTGGGCATAGAGCACGTGGTGTAACGTGGCCCGGCCATCCGGCGCGGCGCTGCCCCAGAGCCCGCCCTCGGAATGGCGAGGAGGCGTCTGCCTGGGGTTGGCGTAGTCGAGCCCTTCAGCGGCGATGCACCACGAGACGGTCGAGAATCCAGCGTGAGTGACGGTGAGATTTTCATCGGTGGCCCACGAGGTGGAGCAGTGATCGATGAGGATGTGGTCGAGGTCGGAGAACGCGCTCACCTGCTTGCCGCGGGCGATCTTTTTGATGCGGATTTTTTCGAAGGCCGCCGGGGTGCGGCCGCCGGCGTCTTTTTTCTCGCCGGTGGCCATCGGTTTCACGGTGATCGCGTCGCCCATATCGCCCTCGGCGACATAACCGCGGCGCGAGCGGAGGTGGCGAACGATCACGTTGCCCGCATGGATATCGAGCGATCCGCCTCGGAGACAAATCCCCTCTCCCGGCGCAGTCTGTCCGGCGATAGTGATACTGGGATAAGCCACGACGAGGTGACCGCCCTTACCCTCGCGGGCGAGATCGATGATGCCGGATACGGCGAAGACGACGATGCGATCAGGCCCGCTGACAGCATCGGCGAGTGAACCAGGCCCGGAGGCGTTGAGGTTGGTGACGGTGAAGACCTCGCCGCCGCGTCCGCCGGTGGTGAAGGCGCCCGCGCCCTCAGCGCCGGGGAAGGCGGGAATCGCCGCGAGCCCCGAGAGGGAGACGGCGAGTGGGAGTAAAAGCGAGCAAGGGAGCCGAAGAGTCACTATCGGGCGATTATTTCTCGGCGGCGTAAGCGGAAAATTGTTCAGCGAGGCGGGCAGCTTTCTCATCGCCGCGGTGAAAGATGAGGCGATAGCGGAGGACGAGTTGACCTCCGGCGGGAATGACGCGCGTGCCGGCGTCGGGCCGATCTTTCAGCTTCTCGAAATCGTGCCGGCCGAAGGGATTGGCCGAGAGCAGGCCGTAGTCGCGCGCGTGCCACCACGTCGGGTGCGAGGCGTTCTGCGGGTGATCGAAGAGCGCGATGCCAATGATCCGCCCGTCGGCGAGCGGGCCGTGAGCGTCGCACCAGGCGGCCCGCTTGCCCCAGACCGGGGTTGCGCGCACGCCTTCGGAATTAACCAAGTGGCCGGTACCGGCGCGCTTGTCCTTGTTCTTGCCGTGCATGACGCGCAAGGCCTCATTGATGCGGACCGCCATCGTGCCCTCCTCGGTGTCGCCGAGCGTAACGGCGCCGTGGGTGGCGAGGAGGTTCACTTCGTAATCGAGGACCGTACCCGCGGAGTTGCGCGCGATCCGCAGCGTGGTTTCATCGGTGAGGAGAATCGTGCCGGCGGAGCTCTCCCAACGCTGACGAAGACGGAGAACGCCAGCGGGACCATCGCGCGATTCGAGGATGGCATCGAGCACGATCCGGCCGGTCTTCTTCTCGGGAATCTCGCGCCAGAGATCGTGACCGTTGACCGCGCCGTGGGCGAACCACACGCCGCGGTGCCAGTCATGATCCGGAACTTCGGCGGGATTTTTGCTGAACGGAAAGTCGCGGGTGTAGGACGTGCCGTCGGCGTCGAGGATTGGGTAGAGGCAGGGCTTAGGCCAGCCGTGGTGGATGTAATCGGAAAAGTGTTTCCCGCCAATTTCAATGCGCACGCGGTCGTCCTGACGGGTGAAGGTGACCTGATCCGCGGCGACGAGCAAAGGAGCCAGCAGAGCGGAAAGGAGCCAGAGGCGAGTGGATCGGAGCATGAGATAAAAAGGGCGGAGGACGCCTCAGGCCATGCCGCTCGCGCGCAAGACGGTTTCGGCCACGAGTAATTCCTCGTCGAGTGACACGCTCAGGTTTTTCTCTCCGCGAACGGCGGCGGCGAGTTCGACGAAGTCGTCCGCATACCGTTTGTAAGCGGGGAGTGGCACTTCCTGCGCGCCCTTCCGGTAGGGACCGGCGGCGATGGTGAGTTCGAGGATAAGCTTGCCTGACTCAATGGGCATAAGGGTCGCGCTGCCCTTGGTGCCGAGCACTTCGAAGGAACGTTGCGGGGACGCGCCGGCCTGGAGTGCGGTGTTAAAGATCACGGCGCGGGCGCGCGCGTATTCGAGGACGGCGACGTTGTTGTCGCGCAGCGCGTCGTCGAATTTTCCGTGCCGAGCAAGGAACGGCGTGATCGATTGTGGTTTTCCGAGCAATCGCGTCGCGGCATCGATCAAGTGCGAGCCGAGTTCGAACATCGAGCCGCCGGCAAATTCGGCCCACTCGGACCGGCGCGCGGCGGGGAGCTGGTTACTGATGAAACCGCGCACGAGGTAGACGTCGCCCAACCAGCCTGAGCGCACGGCCTCGAAGATGAGGCGGAAGCCCGGATGGTAGCGCCACATGAATCCGCCCTGCACCAAGAGTTTTTTCTCACGGGCGAGGGCGAAGACGGCGCGGGCATCCGCGAGGGTGGCGGCACACGGTTTCTCGAGGTGGATGTGCTTGCCGGCCTTGAGCGCGAGCAGCGCTTGGGCGGCGTGATCGCGGATATCCGATTCAACGGCGACAACCCGCGCCCGCGCGAACAGCTCGTCCTGTGAGATCATTTTTGCGCCGAGTTTCTCGCAGGCTTTGCGGCCGTCGGCGGACGAATCGCAGACGCCGACGAAATCCCAGTCGGGTGATTTCATCGCGAGTTCGATTTTTCCCGGGCCGTGCGAGTAGGTGGCGCCGAAAAACCCGATGGGAATGCGGGCGCCCGAGGTGGCCGCGCGAAGGGTCGGAGGGGCGGTGATGACGGCGGTCGCAGCCACGGTGGCGGTAGTGGCGAGAAATTGGCGGCGATTCATGGTTGGGAGCGGTTCAGAGGCGGAAGAGGGTACGGGCGTTGCCCGCGAGGATTTTTTCCTCAGTGGCGGCGGGAAGTTTCAGGCTGAAGAACGGATCGAGAATGTCCTTGGGTTGCACCCACGGATGGTCGCTGGAAAAGAGCAATTTTTCAGGACCGCTGAAATCGAGGGCGAAGCGCATCGCCTCCGGCAAGGGCGAGACGATATCCATATAGATCGAGCGGACATATTCGCTGGGTTTGCGCTTGAGATTCTGCGGACCGCGCTTGAGGACGGTCACTTGGTGATCGAGCCGGCCGACGATATACGGCAGCGTGCCGCCGAGATGCGGGCAGACCAGCTTGAGCTTGGGAAATTCATCGAGGAGGCCGGACATCACGATACGGGTGAGGGCGATCGTGTTTTCGAACATGTTACCGAGCGTGCTGGTCATCTCGTAGGCCTTCACGAGGTCGGTCGTGATCGGCTTGGCCGGGTGCAACAACACGGGGATACCGAGTTCGCTCGCCCGCGCGAAGAGCGGGCGAAACTCGGGCTCGTCGGGAAATTTTCCGGCGAGATTGGTGTAAAGGAGCCAGCCTTTCATTCCGAGTTTTTGCACGCACCGATCGAGTTCGGCGAGCGAGGCCCGGATATTTTGGGTGGGAAGGACGCAAAGACCAAAGAAACGCGTGGGATGCTGGCGCGCGAGGCCCGCGATGTAGTCGTTGAGCAACTGGGCGACGGCGGGCCCGTCCGCACCGAACCACTCGGGGCCGGGATCATTGATACTGAGGGCGGTCAGCGCGATGCCGGCGGCATCCATCGTGGCGAGCTTCGCGGCGACGTCGGTGTAGAGCGGTGGAACTTTGCGGAGCCAGTCGCCCATCTGAAGAAAACGGATGCCGTCCTTGGTAAAAACGCGCGGATCGGTCGAGCGCTTTTCCATCAGGGTGAGGAGATCCGGGCAGAAGAGATGGCTCTGGCAATCAATCCGGGAAGGCGGTCGGGAAGATGGCGCCGCCGGTCCCGCCGCCGCCGCGATTTGCAGGGAGGAGACGGCCGAGGCGGCCACGGTCGTCGCGAGAAATTCGCGCCGGTTGATGGGGTGAGAGATTTTTTTCATAACGGATTCAACGCTCTTTTTTTAGAGCGCCAAATTCACTTTTGAGAAATCGATCGGGGCGGAGTCGAGAGCAGCAAACCGCCGGAGCCCGAAGTGTAATTTTAGAGAATCACCCGCCTTGAGCACCGCTGGGCCGTTGGCGGCGGGCAGCAGCACGCGCTGAACGAAGCCGTTGGCGAGGCTCAAACCGTCATCACGAGGCTGCCACCAAATCGGTGCCGGGTTGGCTTCCGCGGGAAAAATCGCCGCACCTAAAACTCGGCCGTTGATTTCTCGCGAGTAAGCGGCCCACGCGGCGGGTTTGCTCCAAGCCGCCTTGGCGCCACGCACCCTCGGGCGGTTGACGACGGCGCCGCCATTTTTTTCCGTGAACGAGGTCGCCACCCGCCCGCCGAGGCCCCTTTCTTCTTGGTCACCCCAAACCCGTTCGATCCCTGCGCTGATAAAATCCGCGGCCCACGTGAGCAGAAAGGCGTGCCCCTTGGAGAGACTGAGGGCGAGGCGCCACGGCTGCACGGCGGGCGTCTGGTCGTCCGCGCCCACGAGGTGATTCTCAGTGGCAAAAGTGAGGTGACCACCGCTGAGCGCGGGAGGGGTCGCCCATTTTACGTGCTCGATCCGCCCCTGATTTCTCCAAAAATCCTGGCCATTAATATCACTAAACGCGAGCGACCGGCCTGGATGGATGGGCGCGTGAGCGGACGGCGCGGTCGAGGCTGGCGGAGGCTGGCGCATGACGGGTTGACCGATCGGCGCGGGGAGATTTTGAACCTGCGGACGCGCGGTCTGCTCATTCTTAAAGATATCATCCGCGGCGGGGCCGCCGCCGTGATGGATGGCGAGGCGGTCCGCCGGCAGTCCCCCAGTGACTCCCGGGGAAACGGCGGCTGATTTTTTTGGGCGCGGCGTGACGGTCTCGGTTTTTTCGGGTAACGCCCGCTGAACCATGAGCCAGGCGACGAGGTCCGCAAGTTGCGCCGGAGCGAGGACTCGATCAAAGGCGGGCATCGGCGACTGGTGAATACTTTGGCGGTTGGTGATGGTCGCGCGGTCGATGGCGACGGACTCGCCGTTGAGCTGGACGACATTCAGCGAGCGGTCATTTTCCGACTCAAGAATCCCCGCGTACGCCTGCCCGTCCTGTGTGGTCACCGTGAGGAGGGAGTAGCCTTCAACGATGATTTGATTCGGCATGAGGATCGAGCGGATCACAGAATCGGCATCGTCGCGGTCACCGATGGCACTGAGATCGGGTCCGACAGTCCGCCCGGTGTCGCCTACGCGATGGCAAGCCACGCACGCGGCAGCGGTAAAAAGATCGGGGCCTCGCTGGGGATTCGCCGTGGGCAACAACGCCAGCACTTGGCTCACGGTGGTAGGCTGATCGACGCCACCAAGAGCGGGCAAATTCACATGGGAATCACGCTTGCGATAAACTCCGCCCACGGAGTTGCCGACCTTCTGGTCATTAACGAACAACGCGGCCTTCAGCGTGGTCGTCGATGTGAAGCGCCCCGGCCCGCCCTTTTCCGACCGGGCGGTCGGTTCAGATCCGTCGAGCGTAAAACGAAGGGTCGCCGGCTTGATGCCCGGGGTGAGCCTCACGTTGACAGCATCAAAGAAATCGCCGGGCTTCGGGTAGATATCGATGAGAGGATTGCCCGCCGACTTGGCGAGCCAACTGGCCGCAATGCCCGCAGTGACCGCATCGCGGTCTTGCACGAAAGGCTGGACGGCAGGGGCGGCCAGAGCGCGACTTTCGAGGAGGGCAAGTAAAGCGGCGCGCCGAACACCGGCCCGCCCATCTTTAAGCAAGCCCTGCAGGGCCGGGGGTGACGCGAGCTCCCGCAGGGCCTGCCACACTGCATAAAAAGTCACCCGATCGGATTCAGTGGCCGCCACGTCCGTGAGCTGGGCGAGATGGTGCCGTTGCTTCGCTTGGGCGATTGCTTGGACGGCGGCAAAGCGCACGCGGGGTTCAGGCGCCTGCAACGCCGCGACCACAGGGGTGGCGATCGCGTCCGCTGGTCGATGCTCGCGGATACGATGAGCGGCAATGCGGATCGATTGGATCCGGGCATTGAGCGAGAGTTTATGACCCGTCGCCGCGAACCACTCGTCCAGCGAACGATCCTGCGGCGCCATTCGCCCGAGGGTCCAAAGCGCCCACGTTTGCCCCGCCTCTGAGAGACCCGGCTCAGACAAATGCTTGACCAACGCGGCCCGCGCGGCGCCGCCCCGCCGGACTAATTCATCCTGCGCATCCACTGACCAGATCGGCAATAACGCCCCGAGATCTTCCACGAGTTCAGCGACGGACCACTGCGTGAGGGGCTTGGTGCGCTTGGCCGCTTTCCACGTAGTGGCCGGCGCGCTGGGCCACGAAATCCGGAAGATCCGCCCTTCATTAATCTGTTGGCCATCCTTTAGAACGAGATCCGTCTGCTCACCCCACCCTGAGACAAAGAGTGCCCCGTCCGGACCGACGAGGATTTCCACTGGCTTGTACAAGGCGGTGGGTGGCGCGGCGGCGTCCGCCTCGCGTTTACCACCGTAGCCGCTGACGGAACGGCCCGCGCCGCCCCCTCGGGCCAGCGGCTCCCAGCGACCACCGACGGGCTGCAGCAGCGCGCCTTCCCAGCGCGGCCGATACACAAACGTCGACTTGCGCAACCAATCGTTAAAAAACCAAACGCCGCGATAAGCGGGCGGCAACTGGGGGGCGTCGTAGTAGACGATGCCCGTACCGGAACCGTCAAAAACCGGCCCGCTTATGGGCACGGTGGGCAGATGATCAAGGCCCGTCCAATGAGTGCTCCAAACGTGACCCCAGCCGAAATGCGCGCCGAAAAACGGCATGGTGATGCGATCACCCTCGCTTTGGTCATTGTCGGTGTTGAGCCAGTTGAAGCCACTATCGAACGCCAGATCCCACGGGTTCCGCAGCCCCCGCGAGACAATCTCCAGATTTGCACCGAGATCATCGCAGCGGAGTACCCCGCCCTCCCGGCCCCAATCGTCCCGGGGATCCTGATAGGTCGCCTTATAGTCGGCCCGTTTAAATACCTGCGCTGGCGCCACGTCTGGGATACCCGCCGGCGCCCGCACATCCCATAGATCTCGAAACGACTTCGGGGCCATCCGCCCTGGTTGCGTCAACCCCTTGGAAGTGCCTTGGGAGAGATACAGCTTCCCATCGGGCGCCCAATTAAGACCGTGCACGGCGTGCTCGATATTTCCGAGATCAGTGAAAACTTTGATATACTCGTCGGCCACATCGTCGCCATCCAAGTCGCGCAGAATCGTGAGGTCGGGCGAGTTGCCAACCCACAGGTCACGGCCATGCCAAGCGAGGCCTTGGATACAGTTCAAGCCGGAGGCGAAGGTCTTCGCTTGGTCGAATACGCCATCACCATCGCTATCGATGAGGATGAGAATGGTGTCACCGGGCGTGTCGGGCTTGGGGTTACGGTACTGGGGGCCTTGGCCCACGAAGAGACGGCCGCGGGCGTCGAAGGCCATCGCGCAGGGGTTGCGGAGGAGCGGCTCACGCGCGACCAGCGCCACCGACAGATCAGCGGGGACCGCGGGCAGCAACGCTTTCTCAGCCGCGAGCAACCCGCCCGTCAACACGGCGAAACTTACGGACAACCGGACAAGTCGAATGCTCATAGTAGGGGGGGAGTAAAGGGACATCACGGTTGCAGGCCGCGTTTACCGGTTTCGGGCGCCCACCAAATGGCGAACATGCCGAGCCCGTAAATCAACGCGGCCAACGAACCCACGGCGGGGTAACTGCCACCCAGGGCCGTAAATAAAAAGCCTGCGGCCAAGACGCCCGCCGCCGTGGCAAACCGCCCCACGTTATAGGAGATCCCACTGCCGGTGGCGCGCACGTGCGTCGGGAAAAGTTCTGGCAAGTAAAGCGGTAACCAGCCGAAAAACAAAGTCGCGACGAAGCCCTGGGCAAAAACAATGGGGAAGAACGAGGGGCGCAACGGCGCGGTTAATTGAAAGAGGGCGAGGGTCAAAACCAACGAGCCAAGGCTAATCAAAAAATACGAAGTCCGACGGCCCAAGATGCTCGCGATGTGACCGCCGCCGATGCTGCCCAAGATAGCGCCGGCCGCCCACCAACCTTGCGTCATGGCCTTATAATCCACGTGGGTCGTACCGCCAATCTTGTCGGCCCACGGCATCATCCATTTGCTCGCCGCCCACGCGCCGATCAACGGGATCGACCCGAGCAGGATGCCGATTAGGGTAATTTTGAGAAGCGGCGCGCGGAACAACTCACGAAGAGGTGCCGCGCGTTTTTTGGATAGGGGGGCTTGCCGGGCGTTCAGCCAGGCGGGGGACTCCGGCAGGAAAAAAATCACCGCGACCCCCAGCAAGGCGGGCAGCGCCGCCAATTCGAAGAGCCAGCGCCAAGAGGTCGCCGTGACCGACCGTATTTGCGCGACCTGCGATAAGATGAGAATACCCGCGTTAATCGCCGCACCCATCAACCCCGCCAAGGTCGGTCGCGCCTGATCCGGCCAGCACTCCGCGACCATCGCGACGGCGTTCGGCCAGACGCCACCGACGCCCAAACCAACGAGAAACCGCAGCGCGAGCATCTGCTCTTGCGTCTGCGCCCGCGCGCCCAGGCCCGCGAAGACCGAGTAAAATAAAATACTGACGCCCATCGCGCGCGCCCGCCCGATCCGGTCGCCCCAGCTGCCCAAAACAATCCCGCCGATCGCCGCGCCCAACATTAAAGCCGCCGTGTAGCGCGCAAACCAATCACCACCGAGCGTCGCGGTGTAGCCCGCGCCGAGCATATCCTTGGAAACGGAGAGCGACGCGAGCGGCAACAGACCCAGTTCAAAGCCGTCGAAGAGCAGCCCACCGAAGGCCGCCGCGAGGACGGCGAAGCGGGCGGGGCGGGAGAGCGGCAGGATCATGCGCGACTTTCCTTCGCGGTGAGACCGCGCAGCACCTGAATCAAGGCACTGTTGTCGAGCGCCCCCAGTCCCGCCGCCTCGGCCTCCTCCAAAATCTGCCGATGCGCTGCGCTGAGCGTCATCGGCAAGCCCGCCTGCTCCCCGAGTTCGAGCATGAGCCGGACGTCCTTGAGATGCTGCGATAACCGCGCGTCGGGCGAAAATTCTGAACGAAGCATCTTCTCGCCTTTCACGTCCATGGCCCGTGAATACGCCGGGCTGCGGCGCATCACCCGCAACGTGAGTTCGGGATCGAGGCCGATCGCCTCGCCGAGGGCCAGGCCCTCCGCCAGCGCCGCCCGGTTAAGCCCGAGCACGAGATTGGTGACGAGTTTCATTTTGGCGCCAGCACCCGCCGGGCCCGTGTGAAAGGAAGCCGGCGCCAAGGCCGCCAAAAGGTCGCCGCAGCTCGTAAACGCCGCCAGCTCACCGCCGACCATCAAAACGGCGTCACCTCCACGGAGCTGCGCACTATTTCCCGAAATCGTCGCGTCTAGGTAGGTGACGCCTTGCTCCGCCAAGTCCCTCGCCAACTCCGCGGTGCACTCGGGATCTCCGGTCGTTGTATCAATAATGATCTGGCCCGGTCGGCGCGCGCCCTTCGCCAACGCCAACACCTGGGCGACCTCCCGATGAGACGGTAAACTGAGCACGACGCGCTCGCAGCGGCCCAGGACCTCCTCCGCGGACGCCGCCTTCCCACCTTGGCGAACCAGTACCGCGACACAGCTCTCAACCAGGTCGCAGCCCAAGACCGAAAAACCTGCCTGCAGCAAGCGCGCCGCCACCGCTGTTCCCATTAAACCGAGCCCGATTAAACCCAAGGGGGGCAGCGCGGCCGACGTTGAAGGCATGGAGGTTTTTTTTAAAAAAAGCGGTCGAACTAGAACCGTCCCGTAAAACCGGCGCTCAGGCGGGTGCCGTAGTATTGGCAATCCGTGGGCCGAGTGCCGATCCCTTGGAACTTCAGGTATTTCTCGTTGAAAACATTGTAGGCATCAACGAAAAAACCGAGCCGCGGATTCACCGCATATTTGACGCTCATATCCACCGCCGCGCGCTGTTCCTGAAACAATTGCACCGCTGGGTTAACGTTGAAAGACGTCAGGCGCACACCCTCGTAATTAAGCTGCCCGCGCAGCGTGAGCTTGGATCGGATATAGGAGAGCCCCAAATTGCTCGCGAGCGGCGTGAAGTTGGCAAGCTTGTCCACCGTCACCGTGCCCGCAAAGGTCCCGCGCGTCAGCAGCCGGGTGTAGTTGGCGAAAGCTCCGAATCCGCTGAGCCAGCCGGGCAGAAAGGTGAACTGCTGTTGGTAGTTGGCCTCGAAACCCTTCACGCGTGCCCAGCCGCCGTTCGTCTTGGTGTTATAATTAAAGCCTTCGTAAAGACCATCGAAGCCATTGTTAGCTCCACCGGGCACGATGTTTCGCACCGAGAAGATATAATCCTTGATCTCCTTTTGAAAGACGCCGATCGAGAACAACCCCACCGGCTTCAAGTAATGTTCAATGCTGACGTCAATGCCGGTGGAGCGTTGGGGCTTCAGCCCCGTATTATTCTGGGTGATCGAGCTGCTGGCCGTGTCGATCGTGGTGATGGGCATCAAGTCATTGAACGAAGGCCGGCCGATCCCGGTGGAGAGGCTCGCCCGCACCAGCGTATCGCGAAGCGGCTCATAGCGCAGGTGGAGACTCGGAAAGGTGTCGGTGTAACTCGACTTCCGCGTGGTCTTCGCACCAAACCGTAGTTCCGGTTGAGAAGTCGGGTAGCGCGTGTCGGTCAACGGACCCGTGCCCGATACCCGGGTGTTTTCGACGCGGGCGCCCGCCAGCACGGAAAACTTACCCATCTTAA
>CAMDOF010000117.1 GCA_945903465.1 Opitutus sp. GAS368 | reverse complement strand
GGACGGCGGAGGGCGGACGGCGGAGGGCGGAGGACGGCGGAGGGCGGACGGCGGAGGGCGGAGGACGGCGGAGGGCGGACGGCGGAGGGCGGAGGACGGCGGAGGGCGGACGGCGGAGGAGGGCGGAGGGCGGAGGGCGGACGACGGAGGACGGAGGGCGGAAGCGGAGGGCTTCGTCATTGATTTTTGGATACGGGAGGTCCGCGGGGCCGGGGCGTGGGTCGACCGGATGGGCGGTGCCGGGGCGGGCGTCCACCACGACGGTGCCGGTGGGGGCGGGCGGTCCGTGGGCCCAAGGGTGCTGGTGGGTGCGGGGGAAGTTGAGCGCGGCGAGGAGGGCGGCGAGGACGAGGTCGGCGGTGCCGGCGCGGAGGAACTCGGCTTGGGCGGCGGCGAGGGCTGGGCGGAGGCGGAGGCCGTGCAGCGGATCGATGTCGGCCTCGATGCCGAGAGGGGAGGCGGCGATGAGGTAGGCGGTGGGCCGGCCGTTGACGGTGATAATCTGGGGGGCCGATTTTTTGACGCGGGCGAGGACGCGGGCGGGCTGTTTGGATAGTTCGCGGGTGGTGATGAAGGCGATGCTCATGGGCAGATTGTCCGGCAGAGTGAAGGGGACGGCGGGATGGATCTGGCGGTCAGGATGGGAACAACGGGGCGTTGTCGAGAGCCGCGAGGTGGCCCCGTCGGGCTGCTCTGAAGAAATCGCCACTTTGCTCGACATGATGGCGGGACAACTCGCGATTTTTGGAACGGATTGCGACGAGAACGACGGCTGGGAGGCGACGACGAGCGGTCTTCTGGCGACTTGCCAGCCGGCACCGCGGAGCCTGCCTGAGAAAATATAAAAAAACGCTGGCTCTTTGACTCCGAGCGGTCCGGAAGTCTGCCTCCGGCAATCGCCCGACCCGCGATGAATGCCCCCAAAAAAAACGGCAAGCCGCGCGTCGATTCGCACCCGAAATCCCTTTCCGTCCCCTGCCGTTCCGCGCCCCAAGTGCCCAGCATCAGCCGAACCCGCCTCCCTTTCAAAATCGACTCATTGGCGGCTAACTCATCCCAAATCCCACCAGGCCCCTGCCCTTAAACCCCTCCCGGAACCGCCCACCCTGAAAATCCGACCTACCATCGGCTCCTGATGAACACCATGCCCACAAAAATACCAGCTGCTGCTGTGCTCGCCACGATCTTCCTTGCTTTAGCGTTCTTGCTGCCAGCCCGCGCGCAATCCGGCGGGACCGGCGTGATCGAGGGCCGCGTTCTGAACGTCACGAGTGGTTCCTACCTTAACAACGCCCGCGTCACCGTTGAGGGCACGACGCTCCAGGGCTTCACCAACAATTTCGGCGAATACCGCCTGCTGGGCGTGGCGGCTGGCACCGTGACGCTCCGCGTGTTCTACACCGGCCTCGCCCCTCAAGTCGCATCGGTCGCAGTGGCGGCGGTTCAGACAACGATCAAGAACTTCAGTTTGACCCAGGGAGATGTCGCCGCGCGCGGCACGGACGAAACCGTCAAACTCGACGTTTTTGTGGTGGCCTCGACGAAGGAAACGAATGCCAGCGCGATTGCGATCAACGAGCAACGATTCGCCGGCAATCTCAAGAACGTCGTCGCCGCCGACGAGTTTGGCACCGTGACGGAGGGTAATGTTGGCGAGTTTCTCAAGTTTATCCCCGGCGTTACGCTGGATTACACGGCGGCGGACGCCCGCTCCGTCTCCGTGCGCGGGATGCCGTCCACCAGTTCGGCGGTGACCGTGGACGGCAACCGCATCGCCAACACGGGTGCCGGGGTCGCCAACCGCGTCTTCGAGTTTGACCAGCTCTCGATCAACAACGTGTCCCGCATCGAGGTGACTAAAGGGCCCACGCCGGAAAGCCCGGCCGACGCGATCGGCGGCACGATCAACCTGATCAGCAAGAGTGCGTTCGAGCGGTCGCGGTCGGAGCTCACCTACCGGGTCGTGCTGAGCATGAACCAGCAGAGCCAGCAGGACGTGCAGTATCTCTCCTTTGGCGCCTCGCCGGGTCCCGGGCGCGAGCGGCGGGCGAAGGTCCTCCCCGGCATTGACTTTACCTACGTTAATCCCGTCACGAAGAACTTTGGTTTCACGTTTACCGGTCTCAATTCCAACATTTTCAACAACCAGTATCAATCGGCTCCGCATTGGAGTCCGACCAGCAACACCGGCTCTGGCGGCGCGCTCGCGAATCCCGTCATGAGCAGCTACACGTTTTACGACGGACCCAAGCCGACCTCGCGCTACTCGATGGGCGCCACGCTGGACTGGAGGATTCGGGAACGCGACGTCCTGAGTGTCGGCGGCTCGTGGAACGCCTTCGATGCGACTCTGAACACGCACACCATGGTTGAGACGATCGGGGCGCCAACCGCGTTCGATCGCACCTTCACGCAAGGTGGAAACGCGGGTTCGTTTGCATTCCAGCCCTCGACGCGCAAGGCGACACGGGCGACCACTATCATCAACGCCAAATATCGCCACGATGGGCCCGTCTGGAAGATCAACGGGGGTGGCTACTTCTCCCATTCCAAGGGGCTCTTTCGCGATATGGACTACGGGTTTTTCCAGACAGCGCGCTATACGTTGAGCGGAGTGCGGCTGCGCTTCGACGACATTAACGAGACCCGGCCGGATACTGTCACCGCGACCACGGCGGCGGGCGTCCCCGTGGATTTTCGCAAACTGGCGGGCTACTCGTTCTCGCTCACCAACACCAATCCCGTCGATTCGTATAACGCCAACAAAGGGGCGAACGTGAACCTGAGCCGCCACTTCGACGTTGGCATCCCGATCCTGTTCAAGACCGGCTTCGATATCCGGCGCGCCGTGGCCGACGCCCGCCGGCCGTTTCGGCAATGGACCTTTGTCGGTCCCGACCACATCGCGGCCAACGCCGACAACCTCGCCGGCAATTACGACTTGGTCGATCCCCTCAAATCCTCGGTCGACGCGCCTTATGGCAATGGCGCCTGGCAATATTCCAGTTCGTGGAAAGCCTACGATCTCTACAAGGCTCACCCGGATTATTTCGTGCACGACGATGTTTATCAGGTTCAGCAAAACGCGCTGAACTCGAACGTCATCACCGAGGACGTGATCTCGGAATTCCTCCGTTGCGATGCGCGGCTGTTCAAGAACCGTCTCTGGATTGTCGCCGGTGCGCGCTACGAACGAACGGTGGACAACGGCTACGGCCCCATCAACGACATCGGCCGGACCTACCGGCGGGACGCCAGTGGCGCGATCCTCCGCGTCAACGGGGTGGCCCAAAAAATCTCCCCCGACCCCGTGGTCCTCGCCCGGGCCCAGTACGAGGATCGTGGCGCCCACATTACAAAAGCCTACGGTGACATCTATCCGAGCCTCAATCTCACGTTTGATATCACCCCGAGCCTGCTCGCGCGAGGCAGCTTCGCCAACACGATCGCCCGGCCGAACTACACCAATATCATTCCCGGCACGACGCTCCCCGATCCGACGAGCACGAGCGCCCGCACGATCACGATCAACAACGTCGACCTCAAGCCCTGGACGGCGAAGAACTACGATCTTTCGCTGGCGTATTACCCGGCGGGTGGCGGCGAGGTTTCCGCGGGCGTCTTTCGCAAGGACATCAGGAACTTCTTCGGCAGCCGGACCCTCGCGGCCACTGCCCCGCTGCTGGAGCAATACGGCATCGATGATGCGTACGCCGACGGCGGCTATATCATCAGTTATCTCCAGAACGTCGGCCAGGCTCGGATCAGCGGGGTTGAGTTCAACTACCGCCAGCCGCTCAAGGATCTGCCGCCGTGGGCCCGGGGCGTGAACATCCGTTACAACATCACCCAGCTGCACCTCGAGGGCAACGGGCTGGCGGATTTCAGCACGTTCATCCGCCGCAGCATGAACTGGGGCGTGAGCCTCGACCGGCCGCGCTACAACGTCAGGCTCAACTGGAACTACCGCGGCCGCCAGCGCCAGACGGCCATCGTTGGCGCCGCGGAGCCGGGCACCTATGCCTACGCGAATCCCCGGCTCACCGTGGACATGGACTGCGAGTTTCGCGTGACCAAGGCGATCGGGTTCTTTGCCGGCGCGCGCAACATCACCGGAGTCCCGTTCGTTACTGAGCGCTACGGACCCAACACGCCGCCCTACGCCCGTCGCTACGACCGCAGTGACTACGGCATCGCCATTTCCCTCGGCATGAAGGGAACGTTCTGATCTTGAGCGCCCGAAAAAGGAGGCGATCCGATGGGGTCGTGGCGATCCGATGGGGTCAGTCCGCTGATTGCAATGTCCGCGGCGAGAGATCGCCGCGCACGGCGGCGGGATGACGCCTCTGCAATGGCGTCGCGATCCAACGATACGGCGCGGCCACCGGGGTTCGCCGCGTCGGGGCGATGGCGACCTTCCAACCGACGCCTTTTGGCGCGCTTGCCGCGTCCGCGAAAGACTTGCCGGCTTCTTTGAACGCGGCGTCCAACGCCTGTTGCCACCGCGGGCACTTGATTTGGGCGATCCTCCGTGGCGGACATTTCCGGTGACAACGCCAGCTGGGCGGGTTGGCGGGCGCTCGCCCTCCGCCCGCCTGCTGGGCCAATCGCCCAACCGCCAGAATAGGCGCCGCGCAGAGTGCGATCGTCGTCGCGCGTTGCCGCGATGTTTGCCAAAGGGTCGAGGTATGGGCGCCAGGGATCGCTTTGGGTCTCGCGTCCGAGAGACGGCAACCGTTCGGCGGACTGGAACCAATCGCGTGGGGTCGCTGGCAGGCAGGGTCAAAGGCGTCTGCTCCGCTATTCTTCTACGGCCCGATGTATCCATTACGCAGTTACACTGGCAGGCAGGGCCAGAGGCGGCTGCTCCGTTATTCGCCCACCCGGTCGGCGGTGACAACTCCGGCGCGAACGGGAGTGAGAGGGAGGTAATCGCAGACCCGGGCGAGATCGGGGGCGTCCTCGACCAACGGGCTTTGTACCGACCCTGAAACCCAGGGCCCTGCTGACCGTGGAATCGAGTCAGCCGCGTCGCAAACTTAGATTGCAGCCCGGGCATCCCCTGCACGAGGTTCGGTTCCGGTGTTGCGAGGGCGAGAACCTTGGTGGCTTGCGGAGGAAATCATGGCCGCCCTGCACGGGGTTCGGTTCCGGTGTTGCGAGGGCCGAGTCTTCGAGGTTTCGAGCGCGATCGCCTCCGGCTTCCTGCACGAGGTTCGGTTCCGGTGTTGCGAGGGCGAGGGGGTAGGGGTTGCGCCTGACCACGAACGCATGCACCTGCCAGCCGAACTGCACCGCTGCCTCATCCAGCGCGATGAGGAACGCGTTCGTAGGCCCGAACGGTGCGAAAACTTCGGGCGGCAGATTTCCGCGATTAATGACATGATAACGGGCACCCGGGTATTGAATGCGAAGACGTGGCGCCATACCGCGAATCCACCACTCCTCCCGTAGCCACACCAGACGTGCCGATACCCCATTTTGGGGTTATGCCGAGCTGGCGTCCTGCCGCTAGTCATGCACGCGCCGAGACGCCCGTTCACGTCATCACGAACCCCGACGGCCGGGACATCCTCCATTGCCATCAGCGGACTGACCCCGTCCGGATGCGGCCCAAAATCGACTCTTTTACGCCTCCATCATCCCCATCCCACCATGCCCCTCCCGTTAAACCCCTCCCCCCCGCAAATCCAGTTTCCTGGCAATAAGCCGAACCATTCCCTCCAACTGCCGCTGCGCGCGGCCGACTGAAACGTTCGGCAGATATGAAGAAGCTGCTTCACCCACTCTGTATCTTAGCCGTCGCGGCTGCGCCGTTTGTGCCTATTCGATTTGGCGCACCGGCTACAACTTTGGTCAGCTATTCGAGGTGCGGTTGTTCGGCACTCATGACGTTTCGGAAGTGGTGTTGCTCACGTCGGCGGTGGTCGCGTGCGGCTTCTGCTATCGAAAGGACGAAAAGAAGATTTTTAGCGCCGTTAGCGCCGCAACGGTTAGCTCGTTCCTTGTGCGGCAATTGACCGAAGAGTATCCCTCCGACTACAAGCTGTGGATTTACATCGTAGCTCCGATATTCGTTTGGAGTCTCGCGATTAGCTCGGGACTCATGCTTGCTATTTGAAAGAATGCCGAACCCCTTTCCCCAGCCGCCGCTGCGCGCGGCTGATTAAAAAGTGAGGTATCAGAAAAGCCCATGAATCCTATTCCGATTGTCCATCTCTGTGCTGCCGTGATCACGGCGATCGTTTCGGTGCCGATGATTCGCAAGAAGGTGAAGATGAACGACTGGTACGGAATTCGTATTCGAGCGTCCTTCGAGTCGGAGGCTGCGTGGTACGAAATCAATGAGTATGGAGGACGTCTTTTGCTCGCGTGGTCTTCGCTGATCGCAGCGACGGCTATGGTCGGAGTGTTTCTCGAGAGGCGGTACTGGCTCACGTACAATTGGACGGCTGTAGTCATCATCGGCGGCGGCCTCGCATTGGTTATCGAGAAAATTCTCGTGTACGCTCGTAAGCGAAACAACGCCTGACTCGGAGGGTTCTGCTGCGCCGTAGCGCGCAGCGGACACTGGTTGAACAAGTCCGTATCGACTGATGACGCGCCGATAACCGCGGCTTATGCGGATTGGGTTGGTCTCGGCATGAGTGTCCCCGAAGGCACCGTCTTCTGCACGAAACGATAATTAACGCTTTGCGTAATTGGTTTCAGCTCGTGCGCGGTTGATTGATGTCATTGGTCCTGGGGCCGTGCTAGAAAGGCATGAGGTGTGAAACACGCGGCACGCGGCTAGGAAGAGTTGAGAGGTGTTTATGGTAGTTTCTCCTAGCCATCTATCCGCCTTTGGCGTATAGATATCTACGCGAAAAATCGGCAACCCGACCTAACCAAAGACCAGCTCGCGACTCTGGCGAAATTCGTCGCATCTCAAATCCCATGAACAAGAAAGCATTTAACGAACTACTCCAAGGCGTGCGTGAACTCGGCGGTGCCCTTCGCGGTGACAAACGTGCGATTGCCCGTGTTGATCGCATCGAACCCGACAGTGTTGTCGCTATCCGCGCCAAGCTCCGACTCAGCCAAGCCGAGTTCGCACGTGTTTTTGGCATCAGTGTAGACACGCTGCAGAACTGGGAGCAGGGCCGGCGTAAGCCATCCGGCGCCGCTCGGGTGCTGCTGAAGGTTGCCGAGCGGCACCCCGAAGCGATTCTCGAAGCTGTGGCGTAACGAGCCGACTTTGATCAGACGGGCACGCTGAGCGGCTGGCGAGCGACCGAAGCGTCAGCCACTGGCTCGGGTCCCGGGGAGCGATCCGATGGGGTCAGTCCGCTGATGGCAATGTCCGCGGCGAGAGATCGCCGCGCACGGCGGCGGGATGACCCCTCTGCAATGGCGTCGCGATCCAACGATACGGCGCGGCCACCGGGGTTCGCCGCGTCGGGGCGATGGCGACCTTCCATCCGACGCCTTTTGGCACGCTTGCCGCGTCCGCGAAAGACTGCCGGCTTCTTTGAACGCGGCGTCCAGCGCCTGTTGCCACCGCGCGCACTTGATTTCGGCGATCTCCGTGGCGGACATTTCCGGTGACAACGCCAGCTGGGCGGGTTGCCGGGCGCTCGCCCTCCGCCCGCCTGCTGGGCCAATCGCCCTCTTTGCTGCGGCGGTGTCGGGTCGGCGAGCACCACCGGGTGAACGGCGATGGTGGGGCTGACAGGTCGCGCTGGGCGCGGCCATGGGCCGGCGAAAGCAATCCGGCGACAGGAATGTCGCCGATCCGGGAGCCGGAGGCGGACGGAATGCTTCACCGAGGTTTTATTATTATTGCTAGGATGTCGGGTCGGCTAGCACCACCGGGTGAACGGCGATGGTGGGGCCGGCAGGTCGCGCTGGGCGCGGCGATGGGCCGGCGAAAGCAATCCGGCGACAGGAATGTCGCCGATCCGGGAGCCGGAGGCGGACGGAATGCGTCACCGAGGTTTTATTATTATTGCTAGGATGTCGGGTCGGCTAGCACCACCGGGTGAACGGCGATGGTGGGGCCGGCAGGTCGCGCTGGGCGCGGCCATGGGCCGGCGAAAGCAATCCGGCGACAGGAGTGTCGCCGATCCGGGAGCCGGAGGCGGACGGAATGCGCACCGAGGTTTTATTATTGCTAGGAAACTGGATTTGCGGGGGGGAGGGTTTTTGGGGGAGGGGCATCGTGGGATTTGGATGAGTTAGCCGTCCGGATGCTCCCCCATTTTTGCCAGGCAAAAAACGCTGCTTTTCCCGAAATCGGGAAAATCGGCGCGTTTTCGCACCGGCACCGTTTTCTAAGTCCGACGGGTTCCCAGCCGAGGAGACGCCGCTCGTCCACGGCCGCAGCCAGCAAATCATAGATGAGCCGAGCTTCGTCCGAACGACTCAGGGCACTTCATAGACCTCGACCAAGCTGATGCCGGTCGCGCCACCGACTCCGCTGACCTGCACGGTGTAGCTGCCGGGATCGAGGGTGACCAGCACGGCGGAGTCTCTGCTGCCATCGGTCAGCGCGAAGGCCCCGGAGGCGGTCGTCGCGGCGCGCACTTCGGCGCTGTTCGTCGCGGAACCCCAGTTGTCGTTGGCCAGGATCATTTCGCCGGCGGCGTTGAAAATTTGGAGCGTCGGATCGGTCAGGAATCCGGCGACGCCGAAATTGGCGAGCCCGGGGCCGACGCCACGGACGAGGAGTGGCCTGGGCTTCGGTCCGGTGACGGAAAATCCGCCGACGTGAACATTCGCGCCGCTGCCGGTTTGCGCACGGCTGGAAATGTTGGGCATGCGGCCGGGCAGAGTGAGGCGGTAGACGAGCAGCATGGAATCGTTTTCCATGCCGGAGGGATGCGCGTAAGCGACGCCGTCCTGCAGGCCGCTCTGCGTGATGAAATCATTGTCGTTGCCGACGAACAAAAAGTAGTCGTTCGGTGCGGACGGATCGAGTGCGGGCACGAGCGTCAGGGCTTCCCACTTTTCGGACAGGTTGTTGTTGTCGTCGGTCGGGCCGTTGCGGAGTCCGAACTTGGCGAGCTGGGCTCCGTCGTTGATATCGATGAAGTCGGTGCGTGTCGCGGGTGTGATCGAGGCGTCGAGCACGCCGGCGGTGGCGATGGGATTGGCCGGATTGTCAAACTTGGTGCCGGCGATGTTGGTGGCACCGGTGAGGTCATAAACGAGGATCTTGCGATAGGTGGACGTCGGGATCGGGTAGGTGTGACCAAACCCGGCGTCGCGGGCGAGGACGAGAAATTGGGTATTATTGATCGCGAGGATTTCGCTCTGAGCGCAGACGAGCGTGGCCCCGGCGGCGGTGCGCGTGGTGGGCAACTGCAAGACGTATTCGCCCTTCAGGGTCGGTGTTGCGGTGGTGATGTCATACGCGACGAGGCGGGTGTTGAAACGCAGCAAGCTGGCGCCGCCGGTGCCGCCATCCTGACGGGCGGCGGATTGGAGGAGTGCGAAGAGCGTCTTGCCATCGGGCGCGAGCGTCAGTCCTTCGAAGCCCTGATTGTTTTGACGGCCGACTGTCGGGTCGAGTGGCGCGGGGGCAGGTTGGCCGGGAGCAGGATTGTTGGAAGCGAACGAATCGGCCCCGGCGCGTTGCGGGATGAAAGCGGCGGGCGGGCGGATCGCGGCTTGCAGCACGCCGGCGGGGGAGAACTTGTAGATGGAGGGACCGTATTCGTCGCTGATGTACAGGGTGCCATCGGGCAAACGCACGATGCCCTCGGCGTCGAGCGAGAGGCGGCCGTTGAAGGCTTGGGGCAGCACGGGCAGGGAGGCCGTCGCGCTGCGCAGGCCGGCGGCGCCGGCGGCGGTGTCGAGAGCGGTGAACGGGGTGCCGTTGGCTTCAGTCAGGAGGGTCGTATCAGTGACGGCGATACCGACTTGATTCTGGGTCAGCGAGCCGAGTGATGTGGGATTGAAAGTGATCGCGAGCGTAAAAAAGCGGGCGCGCCAGTTGGTGGTGCCGGGGTTGTTGTAACCGCGGTCGGGCTGCATGTAGAACGTTCCGCTGTAGGCACCGTTCGCCGCCCGCTTCCATGAACTCGCATCGTGGGTTAAAGCGGAGAAGGAGCCGAGGGTCTCGCCGAATTTGTCCCTGGTGGCGGCAGGAATCCGACCGACGCCGACGAGACCGTTGTTGATAAAATATTGGCCGTTTAGGCCGACGGTTACGGGGGAAGGCTGAGCTGAAGCGAGGGGAACGAGCGCGGTTGAAAACGCGAGTGCGAGTGCGAGCAGGCGGGTGAATGAATGGGGGGAGTACATAGGTGGTCGGCAAGTAGTAGCCGTCTTGCGTTACAGGGATGCGTCGGAGCGGTAACAGTCAGGTGACCTTTCGCGTCGCAGGGGAAAACGGGTGAAAAATATTTTATGATGTGAAGGCGCTGACCGGTCGGCACCCGCCGCCGCGTCGTAACCTATGAGTCGAAACGGTGACGGCAGCGTGAAGGTTTGGTCACGGCGGTGCTTTCGGATTGCGGGGGAAAGTTGTGACACGAGGTAGTCGTACGCATGACAAAACGGAATTTACCTCGGGCGCTGCGTGCGCTGCTTTTTTTGGCCGGAGGCGTGATCGTCCTGGCCCAACAGCCCACGGCATTCATTGCTGGGCGGGTGCTCAGCGCCGGCAGCGGAGTGGTGGTTTCGGGAGTCGCCGTGAGCGTCCCGGGCGGTGGTCCGGCGACGGTCACCGACCTCAATGGTCTTTTCCGGCTGGATCGCCTGCCAGTCGGAAGTCAGGAGCTGATGCTCGCGAAGGCCGGATTTCAGCCGCTTACGGTGACGGGTGTTTCCGCGGTCGGAGGTGAGGCTGAAAAGCTTGACGTCGTCCTCACGCCCATCGAAGGCGGGATCGTGCGACTCGAGAATTTTTCGGTGAGCGCCGATGTGTTGCGGAACTCGGGCAGCGGCCTCCTCGTCGAGCGCCAGAAGGCCGTCGCGGTCAGCGATTCCATCGGCAGCGACCAGATGAGCCGGCTCGGGTTCAACGATGCAGCCCAAGCCATGAAGGCCGTGACGGGGGCCTCGGTCGTCGACGGAAAATATGTGTACATCCGCGGGCTGGGTGACCGCTACAGCTCGACCTCTTTGAATGGTGCCGAAGTGCCGAGTGCCGATCCTGACCGCCGCGCGGTGCAGATGGATTTGTTTCCGGCGGAGTTGATCGATGCGATTGTTATCTCGAAAACATTTACGCCGGATCGCCCGGGAAATTTCTCCGGAGGCAACGTCGATATCCGCACGAAGTCGCTGCCCGATACGCGCACCTTCGCGTTTTCAATCGGGACGAGCTTCAATGCGCAGACGACGGGTGAAGCCATGCTCAGTTATCCGGCCAGCGAGGATTGGCTTGGGCGCGACGGCGGTTCGCGGCAGATCCCCGGGGAGTTGACGGACAAAACGATTCCGGTGCGCAGTACGGCCCCGGATGCGGAGATCGGGCGGCTCTCGCGTCTGTTTTCTCCGGTGATGGCCCCCACGCGGACCAAGGCGAAACTTAATCGAAAACTTTCCGCAACCTATGGTGACCGCTTCTCGTTTGGTTCCCAGATTATCGGCGTGATCGCGTCCCTGACGACGGACCACAATTATTCAAGCTACCGCGGCGGTCGGATCGGTCGCAATGAGCTGCAAGGCACGAACAGCAATGCGCTCTCAAGGACGGTGAGTCTCGACGACGAACGCGGGAGCGAGGAGACGAGCGCCGGGGCGACCGCAAAGTTTTCGTGGCAATTCAGCCCCGAGCACGCAGTGTCCATCAACGGCCTGTTCAACTCGACCGGTGAAGACGTTGCTCGGGTCCAGCGCGGTCTCTACATTGCCGGCGGCGGGCTCGACAACGATCAGACCTACACGACGCGCACGTTGAAGTTTACGGAGCGGGAGCTGCGTTCGGTGCAGGTCACCGGCCGGCATCTCTTCCCCGCCTGGCGCGGCCTGCTCGTCGAGTGGACGTCGTCCAACGGACGCAACACGCAGGACGAACCTGATACGCGATTCTTCAACAATTCATCCCGCGTGATCGGTGGTCAGACTTTCTACGAGTGGGAAACGTCGGGTCTGGTGAATCCCGCGCGCTACTACCGCAAGCTGGAGGAAACCCGCAAGGATTTCGGTTTTGACTTCACGCTGCCGTTTCAGACGTGGGACGGACGCGAAGCGAAGCTCAAAGCGGGAAGCTCCATGGCCCGCATCGAACGTACGTTTCGCGAGCGGCAATATATCTACCGCTCGCTGGGGCGCCGTTTCGACGGGAACCCCGATACATTTTTTTTGCCGGCCAATGTTGGCAACGTGAACCCGACCACCGGACGGTTTCTCAACGACACGCTGTTCATCCAAGATACCTCGGCACCCCGCAACAACTACGATGCGGCGATGGATGTCGACGGCACCTATCTCATGGGTGATCTGCCGATCACCGCCAAGTTGCGGGCCATCGCCGGGGTGCGGATTGAGTCGACGGATTTGCTCGTCGCGAGCCAAGACAAGACACGCCGACCCGGCCTGCTCGACCTCCGCGACACGTTGCCCTCGCTGAACGTGGTCTACGAGCTACGGCCGAAAATGAACCTCCGCGCGGCCTATGGCCGCACGCTGGCGCGTCCGAATTTCCGGGAGATGGCCCCGTATGAGACTTTTGAATTCGTCGGTGATTTTGTTTACATCGGCAATCCCGACCTGAAGCGGACGTTGATCGATAACTTCGATCTGCGCTGGGAGTGGTTCACCGGACCCGGCCGCATCGTGGCCGTGAGTGCGTTCTGGAAGAATCTGAAGAATCCCATCGAGAAGGCGATTTTTGCACCGACGGGTCTCATTATTAACCAGGGAGAAATTCAATATCAGAACCCGGAAAAAGGGCGGGTTTACGGAGCGGAGTTTGAAATGCGCCAGAAGCTTGCAGGGCTCTGGCAGCCACTGAAGAATTTCACGTTCGGTCTGAATCTCACGGTGGTGGAATCATCGGTGGATATTTCTCCCTCGGAAGTTCGCGTCGCCCGGCTTTACAAGGCGGATGCTCCGGCGAAGCGTGCGCTGGCGGGCCAGTCGAACCATTTGATCAATGGTGACCTCAGCTACTCGAATCCGCGCACGCGGACGTCCGCGAGTATCTACTACAATCTCTTTGGCGAGCGCCTCGCGCTGGTGAGTCCCCCCGGCACGCCGGATATCTTCGAGCAGCCCGCCGCGGAACTGGATTTCATTTTTTCCCAGAAAATCGGCGCGCGCTGGAAGGTCGGTTTCTCTGCGAAGAACCTGCTGAACTCAGAGGAGGAAGCCCTCCAGACGTTTCGCGGCGTGGACTATGTCCGCTACGCGCGCGCCCGGGGGCGCTCCTATTCGCTCAGCTTGGGCTACGGTTTCTAAGCCGCGCTCCACGAACCCTTTTCCGTTCAGCCAAAGCCAAAAACAACATACGCATGAAACGCTCCGTTCTCCTCAATTCCCTCCTCGCGCTCCTCGTGGCGCCGGCGGGTCTGTTTGCCGCCGATGTGGTGGTGACCTCTGCCATCACCACGAACACCACGTGGACCCGGTCCAACGTGTACATTCTCGACACCAAGATATTTGTCGAAGCCGGTGCCGTGATTACGATCGAGCCCGGTACGGTCATCAAGGGCCGCGCGAAGGCGAATCCCGCTGACGCGACCGCGCTCGTGATCGCCCGTGGGGCGCGCATCAACGCAAACGGCACCGCCGCGGCACCGATCATCTTCACTGCCGAGTCCGACAATCTGAACACCACCACGCCCAATCTGACCGAGTCCGACCGCGGTCTGTGGGGCGGTGTCGTGATTCTGGGCCGCGCTCGGATCAACACCGTCAGCGGCCAGGGTAACATCGAGGGCATCGCGACGAATGATGCGCGGGGCATCTACGGTGGCACCGACGACGACGACAACTCCGGTATCTTCCGGTATGTGCAGATCAAGCACAGCAGCGCCATCGTGGCCGCTAACGTGGAGCTGAACGCTCTGTCGCTTGGAGCGGTCGGACGCGGCACGATCATCGAGTATGTTGATGCCTATGCGGCCAACGACGACGGCTTCGAATTCTTTGGCGGCACGGTGAACACGAAGTATCTCATCAGCTCGTTTAACGACGACGATAACTTCGACTGGGACGAAGGCTTTCGCGGCAAGGGCCAGTTCTGGTTCGCGATCGGTGCGACCGACAAGGGCAATCAAGCCATGGAGATGGACGGCGGTACGACCCCCGAGGACGGTCAGCCCTACGCCATTCCAGAGATCTATAACGCGACGCTCATCGGCTCCGGTGCCACCTCTGGAAACGCCCTTAGCCAGGGTCTGATTTTCCGCGATAATTCCGGCGGCAAGCTCTACAATTCGATCATCCACGACTACCGTGGTTATGCCGTGCGCATTGAAACCGAGAGCGCGCAATCGCAGGACAGCGCCAAGCGCCTGGCGGCCGGCGACCTCGCCATCACGAATAATATTTTCGGCACGTTCGGCGCGGGCACCACTGATGCGGCGCTCTTTATCAGCCCGAACGCCACGACCGGTGGCGCGGCGCCCGCTGCCAATTATACAGCGGACCACATCAAGGCGGGCAATCGGATCAACACCGAGCCCCGTCTCACCGGTATCAGCCGCACCCGGAACAAAGGGCTCGATCCCCGTCCCGCGGCGGGCAGCCCTGCGCTCACCGGTGCCAAGACGCCTCCCTCCGATGGTTTCTTTACCCAAACCGATTACGTTGGTGCCTTCAAGGTGGGCAACTGGGCCAAGGGCTGGAGCGCAATCTCACAGCTTGGTTTTCTGACCGATGCTGACGCGACGGTCGTCGACGAGCCGGTGGTCCTCGGATCCCCGAGCAAGCTGCTGAATATCTCGACCCTCACCACGCTCAACGCGAACGGCGTGGTCTCTGCGGGCTTCGTCATCGGTGGTACCCAGGCGCAAACGGTGTTGATCCGCGCCATCGGGCCCGGTCTGACTCAGTTTGGCGTGGCCGGCGTGTTGGCCGATCCGACGATGGAACTCTTCTCGGGTCAGGCCGTGATTGGGAGCAATGACGATTGGGCCGGCGACCAAGTCACGACCCTGGGTGCCAAGGCTGGCGCGTTTGCGCTGCCGGCGGGGAGCAAGGACGCCGTGATCGTGAAGACCCTGCAGCCCGGTAACTACACCGTGCAGATCAAAGGCAAGGGCGCGGCCGGTGCCGTGATCGTCGAAGTCTACGAGATCGACTGAGTTTCATGACGACGCAACGGCGTTCGTCGCGAACTCGTTGACGTGTGGACGAGTGAGGGCGGGTCTTTGACCCGCCCTTTTTTGTGTCCGGATGGAGCGAGGCAATCGCGCCGGTTCGCGCTGGAGCGGACTGAAGTGATCGCACTCGCTCGTGATATTTGGGCGATCGTCGAAATACCACGCGCTCACGCTCGCGGCCACCGGCAGGCAAAAATCAAGTGGCGTTGGTCTCAGTGCTGCTCTCCACGGCATTTTTGGCGAGACGTGGGACGATGGGTTTTGGGCCGAGGGTGGGTGCGCCACGAAAATGTAACATGCTCGGTATTGGCTTGGCCCAGACGGGGCTCACGTTCGGATGGATGTCTCAGCCCGCGTCCGCAGCCCAACAGCTTGCTTCGAATCTCGTCGCTGCAGGGCTTTGCGGGGTGGTGACCATTGCCTATGCCAGTAGTTTTGGTGGGCTCGTTTTCGGCGGACCTTTGGAGCCGTTCGTCGGCCGGGCGGTGATCGCCGCCCTGGTGAGCAGCGTCATTGTTCTGCCCATGCTCGCCTGGCGGAGTTCGTTTTTCTTCAGCCTGGGAGGACCCGATTCAAATCCAGCCGCAATTTTGGCGTTCACCCTCGCCGCGGTGACGAGTGAGATGCTGCAAGGGACCAAAGCGGCTCCGAGCCAATTGGTGCCGACCGCGTTGATGGCGCTTTTTTTCTCGGCGACGGCATGCGGTCTCATCCTCTTTGCGCTAGGGCGACTCGGTTGGGGGCGCTACGTTCGTTACATCCCGCACCCTGTTTTCGGTGGGTTTCTGGCGGGCACCGGTTACCTGCTCGTGGCCGGTTCATGGAAAATGTTAAGTGGGCAGGCGTTAACCTGGGGGAATCTTGGGGTCCTCGCCGACCTGCATCCGTTGGCGTGGAGCACCGTGGTGATCGTGGCGGTGGCGTTGCTGGTGTTGACCCGCATGGTCCGACATTTCCTGACGATACCGGTCATTATTGTGGGTGCGATGGTGCTTTTTCACGGCGTGCGATGGGCGTGGGGCATTGATCTCGCGACCGCCCGGGAGGCGGGCCTGGTGTTGGCTCCGCTGCACATGGGGGATTGGACCCATGTCGGCAATTTTCCCTACGCCGATGTCAGGTGGGATTTACTGATGCTGCACGCCAAGGATTTTGGGGCCATGACGATGGTCGCGGTCATCACGATTTTATTAAATACGACGAGTCTTGAATTGGCGACCAACGTCGAGGGCAACGCCGACCAGGAACTCAAGGCGCTCGGTTTGGCCAACATGCTGGTGGGACTGGGTGGCGGAATGGTGGCGGTGAATTCGTTTAACCGGAGCATGCTAAATCTGAAGGCGGGAGCCAATTCACGTTGGTCCGCACGGTTTTGTGCGCTCGTGGTTTTGGGGGTGGTGCTCCTCGCGCCGGGCCTGATCGGTTGGATGCCCAAGCCGGTGCTCACCGGGCTGATCCTCTTTCTTGGTCTGGGTCTGCTCATGACATGGGTCCTCGAATCGCGCGTTAAAATGCCGTTGAGCGACTACCTGATCGTGCTGGCGATTCTCGGGATGGTGGCCGCCAGCGGTATGGTGCACGGCGTGGTGTTTGGCTTGGTGACCGCCTGCCTCAGCTTTGTTTTTACGCTCAGCAAGAGCCCGACGATCCGCAATAGTTTCTCGCTGCTCGATCGCCGTTCCAACGTGGAGCGACCGGCGCAGCAGGGCGAAATCCTGCGGGCTCAAGGCAGCGCGATGCGGGGCTTCGCTCTGCAAGGGTTCTTATTTTTCGGCACGACGAGCCGGTTGTTGGACGAAGTCCGAGCCGTCCCGAGCGAAACCCGATTCGTCCTGTTGGATTTCCGCCTCGTGCACGGAGTCGACGGATCCTCGACGGTGGTGCTCAAGAAGTTGCGGACGCTTTGCGCCGACGCGGGAATCACGCTCATCTTATCAGGCATGGTGACGTCGGTTGAAGCGGTCCTTCGGCTTGGGGGGATCGCCGCCGATGGCGCCAAACTACGGACGTTTCCGGATATCGATCACGCCCTTGAATGGTGTGAGGATCAGGTGATTACCGCAGCGCTCCCGCATGCCGAATTGGTGGCCGCGCTTGCTGGCATTCTCACCGCCGAAGAAGTTGCTTATCTTGTGGCGCATTTTGAGCGGGTCGAGGTGGCCCAGGATGCGCCTTTGATCAAACAGGGTGAGTTCAGCGACTCGATGTTCATCATCGAACAAGGTCGCGTGAGTGTCTACCTGCGACTCGGTGAAGGCGCGGATAGAGCAGCGCGGCGCCTGCGGTTGCGCACCTTTACGCTGGGCACCGTGGTCGGGGAAATGGGGCTGTATACGGGCGCGCCGCGCACGGCGGATGTCGTGGCCGACGAGCCGACCCGCGCGATCAAATTGGGTGGCACTCAGGTGGCGGCGTTGGAAAAGCAGATGCCGGACCTTGCGAACAAGCTGCACCGGTTTGTGGTCCGTAGCCTCGCGCAACGCTTGGCCGGGGCCAATGCCCAGCTCAACGCACTGTCGTAGGCAGCTCAGGGTGGGCTGCCGGTTTCCTCGGCGCTAGTTTCCACTCAACTCCGCCAACGCCAGCAACGCGCGCACGCGCGGTTTGCGCCACGTATCCGGATTGCCCTCACGGTCGGCTTCGGCGAGCACGGCCGTCACGAGCGTGCGGGCTTGGGCTTTACCCTCGAATGATTCACCGGCGAGCGCCCAGCCTTCAGCAAGGGCGAGGGCTTCCTCCGCACGTTCCAGCGGCGGGAGCGTTTTGAGGAAGACGGTCGCGTCTGCAAGACGTGCGGCCGCGTGCGCGACGTCAGCACAGTCGCGCCACGCGGTGGCGACGCGGGTCAGTTCAGTCACTTTCCAGGGGCCGGCGATTTGTTGCGCGAGGGATTCGGCGCGGGTGAGCAGATCGACGGCCTTATCTTTTTGCCCGCAACGGTAAGCGGCCACGGCGACGTCGCGGTAGGCGGCGCCGTCGCTCCAGCCCGGCTTCTTGGGCAAAAGCAGTTCGGCTTGGGCGAGGAGCGTCGCCGCGTCCTCGGGATTGCCGCGCGCGTGGAGGGTTCGCGCGGTGTCCGCGAGCGCGGCGGCTTTCTGACGATACGTGCCGTAGCGGCGATTTTCCTCAATCGTTCCGGCCAGTTCCCGCGCCTTGGCGATTTCGCCGGCGCGGTTGAGTTCGGCGACCACCGCTTGCAAGGCCGAGGCTTTTTCCTCGGTGTCGGGCACAGTGTGGGCGAGGGCAATGGCCGCATCGAACTTACCGATACGGGCGTAGGTCACCGCAAGGAGTCGGGCGACGCGGGCCTTGCGCCAGTCGGTGGTGAGGGCCTTGGCGGTCTGGGCATCGAGGGCGAGTTGCTCCGCTTCCTTGCTGCGCGGGTCGGGCAGGTGAGCGGCGAGTTCGAGCAGCACTAGGGCTTGCCGACCCGGAGGCAGTTGGGCCGCAGCGGATCGCGCTCCGGCGCTGTCTCCGCGGCGGGCGAGAAAGGTCGCCACGTCGTGGAGCAATTCTTCCCGCAAGGTTGCGTCGGGGGCGGCGTGGGCGAGCGCACGGGCGGTGTCGATGCCAGCGCTGGTGCTCGCACCGGCGTTGGTACCAGCGACCGGCGGCACCGCGCTCAAAAGGAGGGCTGCGAAGAGCGACGAAAGCGGACGGACGAATCTCATGAGCTTCGTTTGAAGTGACCGCCCGGGGGGTCAAGCCGCGGGCACGACGGGACGAGCAAAGTCACCGGACCGTAACACTGGCGCCTGCCCCCGACCCAGCTCAGCGCCAGAGATCGGTCACTCTTTGCCGACGGCGGCTTTCGGCGGACGGCGCGTCTCGAGCGGGAGGGTCTCGAGGAGTTCGTTCGCGCGGCCCTCGCGTTTGCGGAGCGTAAAGGCGTCGTAGAGGCGATTGGTCGCGGTGCGCGCTTCGTAGCGCAGCTCGCCGCCGTCAACCGTGATGATCTGGAAAAGCTGCGTGTCCTCGGCGGTGCGCACGGCCCACGCGTCGGACATCAGGTCATACATTTTCGGACCGCTCACCGAGACGACGTAGACGGTGCCGATCGCGGGATCGTAAGCCTGGTTGTAACCTTTGGCGGCGTTGATGGCGCCGACGCGGGCGCGACCGGCCATATCGCCGCTGCGCGCGTAGGTGTGGTCGTGACCGGTGAGCACGAGATCGACTTTGAACTCGTCGATGAGCGGCTTCCACAGCGCGCGCAGCTTCGGGTTATCGCGGTCGTTGGCCGGCGAGAAAATCGGATGGTGAAACGTGAGAATCGTCCACCGCTGTGGGTTTTTCGCCAATACCGCGCGCAACCACGGGACCTGCTCCTCCTGCAGTCGGTTCGAATCGAGCGCGACGATGCGCGTGCCTTGGTAGTCGAACCAGTAGCACGTCTCGGCGAGCTCGGCGGGACCGTGCTCCGGCAACGTGAACTGCGGGCGCCATTGCACGCTGAGCGCGGGCGGGGCTTTAGCATCCTTCTCATTGAGCCTGGCATACTCGTGGTTGCCCGGCGTGGGCACGACGGGGATCGTCGCATTGACCCACGCGGGCGCGCCGTGCCACTCGCCCCATTGGCCGTCGCGGTGGGCGTTGTTGACGAGATCGCCGGCGTGGAGCGTGAAGGCAGCGCGCGGAGCCTCACGAAACGCCTCGCGGAAGACGCGCGACCAGTGCGTGCGGATGTCGTTCTGCGCGTCGCCGAAATAGACGAACGTAAATTTTTTCGCATCGCGACTCGCAGTGCGGAAGTGGAACCACTCGCTGAAATTCACGCCGTCGCCGACGCGGTAGGCATAGAGCGTGTCGGAGGTGAGTCCGGTAAACTCTGCGGAGTGATAGTGCGCCTCGCTGAGATCGGTCGTGAGCGGCTCGGTGCGCGCGGGGATGGATTCGCCTTTGAGCGTGCGGCCGGCCTCGTTGGCGACGGCAAACTCCGCGACGGCGCGCGTGATCGTCGTATCCGTGCGCCAGGTGACGGCCTGCGTCGTCGCGGGATCGCCGCGCCAAGTGAGGACGATGCGGTCGGGCAGGGGGCGCGGCGCGTAGGCGAGTTTGTCGGCGTAGAGTGCGGGCGGGACGTGCGGCTGGCCCTCGTGGGCGGCGAGCGGCAGCGCGAGGAGGGTGAGGAACGGTAACGTGTGGTGGAGGCGATTCATGGGACGGCAGGGTGAGGTTATTTGGACATGACGTAGTCCACGGTGAACTGGTGTTCGGCCGGATCGGTGACGTAGTTGGTGTTTTCGACAAGCTGACGCTTCGTCGTGTCGAACGTAATGACGCGGACTTTGTTTTCTGCCGGGATGAAGCGATAGAGACGCAGGGGGCCCGACGAGGTGTAGTCGGAGAGGAGTGAGTGGACGAAGTTGCCCATGCTGCCCTGCGCGGCGATGCGCATCGCGGTGGTCCGGCTCTGGTCGCCGGAGAAGACGAAGGCGAGGTTCGCGTGCTTCGAGTAGAGTTTCTCCCACATTTGCGCGGGGCTGTTGCCGCGTTTGCCGTGGACCTTGACCCAGGTCATGCGGCCCTTGGGGTCTTTGAAAAAACCGTCGTCAGCGGTCGGCTTGTTCAACGGGCCCAGATCCATGTGGGTGCTGACGAGGGCACGGCGCGCAGCATATTTCGTGAGAACGCCACTGGCCCACGCGAGCACATCGTCGGGAGCGTTGCACTCCAGATTGAGGTGCACGAAGTCGAGCCCGGCCGTGGTGAAAAGCTGGTAGCTGTTGGCATTGTTGGCGGAGACGTGCTGGTCGGGGCGGTCGTGCGTGTAGGCACCGCCATACCACGGGAAAGTCTGGAAGCGTTCTGCCGGGAAGAACCGCTGGAAGAGCGTGGCGTCGCCGTTATTCTTCATGTCGTGATTACCGACGACGAGGCCGTAGGGCACGACACCGTGCAGGCGGTCGAGACACTCGCGCGCCAGCTGCCACTGCTCTGCGTTGTCGATGTCCACGATGTCGCCGACGTGACTCACGAAAACAATGTTTTGGGCGCGGATATTTTCCGCGATCCAGCGAGTGTGGTTTTGGAAAACAGGATTGGTCAGCGGATCTGTGCTCTGCGGCGTGCTCTTGGTGGCGCGGCCGCGGTAGCCCTGGGTGTCGGGGATGACGACGATGGTGAAGGCGCCGGGCGTCGGCGCATCGAGAGCGGCGGCTCCGAGGAAAGCGGCGCCCGCCACGAGGGCAAGCAGTGCAGCGGAAAGGGCCCTTAGAGTTTTCATGGGGTGAGGTCTCACAGGTCGAGCGTGACGCCGAAGTTCACGGAGAAATCGTAGTAGCGCACGGCAGTCGGATTCGAGGCGTTACCCTGAAAGGAAATTTTCGGCGCGTCGGTGAGGTTCTTCGCGCTCGCGTAGGTGGAGAGGCGTTTGCTCCACCGGTATTTCGCGGAGAAATCGAAGGTGGCACGTTCCTTTTCAAACACGTCGAGCGTGCGGCGGGCGCCGACCGAGCTGAGGTAGTTGCCCCGGGTGTTGTAAAAGAGGCGGAGGTCGAGGCCGCGGTGGACGTAGGAGACGTTGAAGTTTCCGGTGCCTTTGGCGGTGCCGATGAACGTGAGCGCATCGGTCGGGCGCGTGGGATATTTTCCCTCGGAGCTGAGCCACGTATAGTTCGCGCCGAAGCCGAGGCCGCTGAACGCGCCCGGCAGGAAACTGAGACGCTGTTGCCACTCGACTTCGACGCCGCTGACTTTGCCGCCCTTACCCATCTCTTGGCGCGTGAGGCGATAGCCGGCGTATTCGCCGTCCACCACGGTCGAAGCGGTGCTAAAATAAAACCCGTCGATGGATTTCCGAAACGCACCGACGGAGATTACGCCGAGGGGCTTCAGGTAGTATTCGGCGCTGAGGTCGAAATTGTCGGACGTGGTGACCTTCAGGTCGGGATTACCGTCGGTGATGGTGCGCGCGTCGTCGTCGATCCGGCGGGTGGGGAGCATGGCCGCGGGACTGGGACGGGCGAGAGTGCGATTGGCGGAGAGGCGCAGCACGACGTTGGGAGCGAGGCCGTAGTTGAGATGCACGCCGGGGAGCACGTTGGTGTAGCTCGTGGAGTTTTCCACGATGGTGGATTTCGTGAGGATGCCGCGCGGCGTGGTGAGCTGGCGGGCTTTCCCGGTGTAGGCGGTGCGCTCGGCGCGCGCGCCGGTCACGACGTTGAGTCGGCCGAAGGTCGCGCTGCCCATCAGATACGTCGCATAGATGTCTTCCGTGGAGCTCTTGCGATTGGATTCGATGAGGATGGCGGAGGCGTTGTCGTTACGCGTGTATTCAGAATTCCTCGCGTAGAAGGCGTCGAGGAATTTCGCGATGTTGGGTTGCACGGACGGGAACACGACGCGGTCGCCACCCTCGTGGAAGAAGCGGTCGTTGACATAGATCTCGGACAGGGCTGCGGCGGACTGCGGGCCGGTGTAGGTCCAGTTGCCGAGTGCGGGATCGCCGCCGAAGACCCAGCTACGGAGCTTGGCGCGCGCGCCGGTCTTGAGGCTCGCCTTGAAAGGCAGCTCGTCGAGCTCGCGGCGGGCGTTGAAATCGAAGGTGTATTCCTGATCGCGCGAAGGGTGCTGGTTGCGCGCGATGCTGGTGTGGACGTATTTCGTCGGATCGTTGAGGTTTACCCCATTGTCCACGCGGAAGAGGGGGAATTCGCGCACGGTGCGATCGTAGGAGAGATCGACGCCGTTGGCGGAAAAGACAGGCGTGAAGGTCTGCGTGTATTGGTTGGAGGCGCGGTTGTAGCTGACCTTCGAGTCGAGGGTCCAGCGGTCGAATTTGTTTTCCATGCCGCCGGCAATCTGGCCGCTGACGCTGATGGGTTCGCGGAAGGATCGGCTGGTGTCGACGCGCCCGTTGCGGGAGCTGGCGGAATTGGGCGTGATGTTGATGCGGGTGCCGGGGCGGTAGACGGCGAGGTAGTCCTCGAGGGAGCGCGAGTCGTTGCTGTAGATGCCGCGCACCCAGAGGACGGTTCGGTCGCTGAGTTTGTAATCGACGCTGCCGGTGTATTTGAGCTTCCACGAATCGTCCTCGATCCGGTCCTGCAAGGTGTAGGTGGCGATGTTGAAATTATCCGCGGTGTCGACGGTGTAACTGATGCTCGAGGTGTGGTAACCGCGGTCGGAGCGGTAGTGGTTGATCGACTGATAAACGCCGAGGCGCCCCTCGGGACCGTAGCGGTCGGCGTATTCGATATTGATCTGCTTGTCCCAGTTTTGCTGCTGGTTGTTGTAGGCGCCGCCGAGGTTGAATTTGAAGAGACGCTCGGAGAGATCGAAGGCCCGTTTGGAGACGAGGTTGATGCTGCCGCCGATCGCGTCGCCCTCCATGTCGGGCGTGACGGATTTCATGAGCTCGATGCGCGAGAGACTCTCGGCCGGGTAACCGCTGACGCCGTCGGAGCGGTCATTGTTGGTGTTGCCGATGCGCACGCCGTCGAAGGTGATCGAGTTAAACTCCGAGGAGAGACCGCGGATGTTGGGGCGCACGGGCTGGTGGGTGCTAATTTCCAGGTAGAGTCCGGGCATCGACTGGAGCACTTCGCCGATTTCGCCGAGACGGGAATTGGCGAGTGCGTCGAGGGAGGCGACCTTGCGGATATTCTCGGAGTTCTTCTGGAAATTGAGCGCCTGCGACTGACCCTCGGCCTGGGCGGTGACCATAAGTTTCTCCATGGCGATGATTTCGGAGGCGAGGCGCAGGGTGAGCGGCGCAGTCACGCCCGCGAGGACGGTGACGGGAAACTCCTTGGCATCGGTACCGGCCGAGTCGACGCGCAGGCGGTAGTCGCCCGCCGCGACGGCGCCGAAGAGGAAGTTGCCCTGGCTATCGGTGACAGCGGCGCGCGTGGTGCCCACGAGCGAGAGTTGGGCGCCCTGGACGAAATTGCCGGTGGCATCGTTGAGGACAACGCCGCGGATCGCGCCGGTGGTGCCGGATTGCGCGTGCGCCGGAGTGAGCGAACCGATTAGGCCAGCGAGCCCGGCGAGGCGCAGGTAGCGAAAGAGGGAGAGGGTCATATGGGTGGAGTGTTGGTGCAGCGGCTTCTATTTTTTCTCGATGGCGAACCCGTCGCGTTTCTCGGCGCGCTCGTTGATGAAGGTCAGGTCCAAGCGGAGTCCGTCGATATCGAGGACGACGGAACCGAGTTCGTTGAACGAGACGCACATCGCGCGATGGTCGAGCGCCGGGGGTTTGGTCTTGGAGCCGGCGGAGCCCGCGCTGCCGCTGACGACGGAGACTTCGCCGGCGTGGGGGGCGC
>CAMDOF010000116.1 GCA_945903465.1 Opitutus sp. GAS368 | reverse complement strand
ATTTGCCGCGGATCCGAGCAAGCCGATTACGGCGCGTCATCCAAATGTTGCGCAATCGGTGACTCGCGTGGCAATCAACCTCCTCCCATCAATCATCATTGCCGGCACCGACCGCAACAATTTGGCCAGATGCATGCTCACGCCGTTTTTACCGTTTTTTTGCTCCTGTCAGATGCTGCCCGCGGTCCTGCCCCCTTCCGATTGCTCATCAAGGTCAAGTTTCCCTGGCGCCAGCAATGGTCCGATGAGCCGAGCTGACGTTCCCGCCAACAACGAAAGAACCCCGTCAGCAAATCAGCGCTACCACGGAATCCCCGGTTCTCGCCTGGCGCGCGATAGTTTGACCGTCGATTTTGCCTATCCCACTCGCCTACCTATCTGGGACGGGCGAATTGCACGGTGAGGCTTTCAACGGGTGGCGCGAACGCGTCGCCGCCGCAAATCGCTGATCATCTTCTCCTGCAAAACGCGTGGCTTCTGGCACGGCCCGATGCGGTGTTCTCGCGGCGATCGACAGATGCAAAAACGGCACCCCTTAAATTCGCGTAGATCTTGCTGCAGGCACGCGCCGTGCGGCACGCAGCCTCGATAATTGTCCAGTATGCAATCCAGCTCGGGCGTCGGCACGCGGGCACCCGGTGGGGTATAAAAGAACCTAATTTCTTGTCCGATTGCCATTCCGGCGGGCCTTGGTGAGTAAGCACAATCATGAAAGATGATGCAGGTCTTTTGCGCCGCTAGGCCGAATCTCGGTCAGAAGCCGAGTTCGCGGCTTTGGTCCAGCGACACCTTGATCTCGTTTATCAAGCTGCTCGGCGGCGCACGGGTGGGCGTACCGATCTCGCTCAAGACGCCGCTCAGCAAGGCTTCACCACACTCGCCCGTGAGGCCCCTAAACGGGTGTATCATCCCGCGCTGTTCAGCTGATTTCGCGCAGTCTCAGCCTTGCCGTTTTCTAGTGCTTGGAATACTCGAGCCGATCGATGACTTGCCCCGTGTCGTAGAGGAAGGTTTTCGGATAATACGCCTCGTCAAACGGCCGCGGCCGAGTGGGCCCTCCCCAAGTTGAGCCCGCTCGGCGTCCCCAGTGTCGACGCGCCCAGTGAGGACCGCGGAGGGGATCCCTCGTTCGATTCATCCAGGCGAGCAATTCGTCTAGCAATCGCTCCCGTTGAGGCGCGATCGCTGGGTCGTTGATTCGATTCTGGAGTTCGAGCCGGTCCGCCGACAAATCGTAAAGCTCATCGGTATCGAGCAGATTGATGACCAGTTTGTAGCGTCCATCAAATGCACACCGGATTGGCGCAAACGCGCCGAAACCGTCGTGATCAATTTCAAATCGGTTGAATTCCAGGAAGACGAAATCATTCGTGCGATGGTGCGGATTCCGCATTTGGGGCAGCAACGAACGTCCTTGGAGGATAGACGGAGCGGTCATCCCAAAGTAGTCGAGCAGTGTTGGCACCAGATCGATGTGCGATATCAGTTCCTTGGATATCGCTCCAACGGGTGACGCGCCGGGCCATCGGACGATGAACGGGATGCGGACAATCTCTTCATACATGCACGGGCCTTTGCCGTAGAGACCGTGGCTGCCGAACATGTCACCGTGGTCACTGGTGTGGATGACGAGAGCCCCGGGGGTTTCGGCATCAATAGTCTCGAGGACCCGGCCGACTTGGGAGTCGCAAAAACTGTTGCACGCAAAGTGCTGCGGATGGCGCAGGGAGGTCTTGTCTCCAGCGCGAATCAATCGGGACCGATGAGACGCGGTGTGTCGGGCCCATTCCTGCTGCGACTGAGGTTTTTCCGATAGCGAATCGTCCGCATTTGGCACGGGGAAGAGAAATTCGGCGAAGGCGCTGGCGTAGGGTTCGGGCGCAATGGACGGGTGATGCGGTTCGTCGATTGACACGACCAATAGAAAATCGCGATCGCGATGCGCGCGGATGAATTCCCGCGCCCGTTCGGCAATCCGCCAGGCATGAGTGAAGTCAGCCGTGATGCCATGCTCCGCCACGTCCTGCGCATCCAACACCCGCCGGGAAAGCGCGCGGGCATCGTCGTTCGGCAATGACTCGAGGTAGTTTCGTCCGTCCATCCAATACGCGGGGTCCCAGCCCGGAGGACACCGTCCGTCACCGAAGTAGTCGCTGCCGTCCAAATGCCATTTACCGATGTAGCCGGTGGCGAAGCCTCCATCGCGCAGGCGCTGGCCAACCGTAGGCATATCGAGGTGCGGTGCCATATCGTTCCCGAGGACGCCGTTGCTGTGGGGATAGAGCCCGGTGAACAACGCCGAGCGCGCCGGAGCACAAACGGGCGCACCGGTGTAGGCGCCGTCAAACCGCACGCCTTCGGAGGCCAGTCGGTCGATGTTGGGCGTGCCCAGCGCCAAATCCGGACGGTAGCAACCGACGCAATTGGCGCCTTGGGTATCAATGAGGAAGAGAACGGTCTGTCGTTTAGCCATGGGAAAGATTGGGGTGGGTTACCGCCTGCTGCCTCCCGCGCAGGGTGAGCAAACCTCGCCGCCAGGGGAGCCTATTGCCGGGAGCTTTTCGCCAAGGTGGAGCCTCACTCATCGCGCGAGTTGGGTCTGGTGGCGGCGGCGGTTTTGCGGAAGGACTGGCGATACATCGTTGGCGTCTGATGCGTGAGCCGCTTAAAAAGGCGGCAAAAATAAAAGGGGTCCTCGTAGCCGACCAAGCGCGCGATATTTTCCACCTTGGTATCGGTCTCTGCGAGATACTCACGCGCCTTGGCGATCTTTTGTTGGATGAAAAAGCTCCGCGGACTCTGGCCCGTGTGCTTTCGAAACTGCTGCGTAAAATAAGCGTGGGACATGCCGGCGGTCGCCGCCAACTCGTGAATGGTGACGTGCGTGCTGAGATTCTTGCCCATCATAGTCAGCGTGCGGTCGATTCGGGTCGTCGTTGATTCCTGGGGCGCGGAGCGATGGCCGATCTGGCCAAAGAGATCGCCGAGCATTTGATGCATCGCCGACGAGGCCTGCACGAGATTCTTGTAGGCGTGGCCCTCTTGGTAGATGGCGAGAATTTTTTCGAAGGTCTCGACGAAGCGGAGATCCGACTGGACGGCGATGCAGACGTCCTTTCCGCCATTGGTGAGGACATCGTAATACTGCTGGGCGACCGTGCCGTTAAAATGAATCCAGTAATAGGACCACGGCTCGCTCGGATCGGCGGCGTAGGCGTGGAACTCGAACGGTCGCAGCAGCGCGAAGGTGCCACGGGGGATCCGGTGTTTGCCTTCGCGGAGATCGAGCGTGCCCGCCCCGTCGAGGCAGTAGAGCAGCGTGAACGCCCAATCCCCGTTCGCCCGGGACACTCTTTGTCCTTGGGCCCGGGGAAAGTAGCCGAGCCGGCAAGGGAGCAAGGCCGCCGTCAGGGGTTGTCGGTTGGCCGATTCCACCACCTTGTTGGGCAACTTGAAGATTCGTTCCCCGGGAAAGTCTTCCCGACCGAGAACGGAGACGAGCTTGCGGCCGTTGAAATTGAAAACGCGTGTCTTATCATCTGCCATGTAGCCCTCGAGCGAGAAAGCGGTCGGGTCTAGCGCCGGCAGCACGCGGTTGCGCGGTTTGGCGGACGCGGCCCCTTTCATTTCCGATTTCGCGGGCTTGCTCATGACTGTAGGTTAGCCGGAGCGGGCGAGACGCCACAGGGAAAAATAGAGTGCGACCGCGAGCACGGCGACCAGCACCGACGCCACACCCAGGCCGCTCCACGGCGTGAGGTCCACGGCCGGCACGGGCGGCAGGCTGGCTCGCTGGGCACTCGCGGCGGCGGGGTCGGCGGGTGCGAACCGACCGGCGACCAGCATGAAGCCGCCGAGCAAAAGGGTGTTCAGGGCGGCGAGATGGAGCCAGTGGATGTGCAGCGAGGAAACGTCGAAGCGCGCCAACCCGAGAAAGCCAGCGCCCCAAAGACAGTTCAGCAAAATCGACGTGAACACGCCGAGGATCATCGAGACATTGGCCGCCCAAGCAGGGACGCGGCGGCTCAACATACCGGTCACAACCACGGCGAGCAGGGGCAACTTGAAGGCGGACATCACCTGCTTCATCATCGTGAAAATCCCCTCAGAGGAACTTCCCAGCAGGCTGGTGGTGAAGATGGCCGCGAACACGACGACGACGGAGAACAGTTTGCCCGCGCGGACCATTTCTTGGTCCGAGGCTCCCGCCCGGAGCCAGCCTCGGTAGAGATCGATGCTGAACATCGTCGAGACGCTGTGCAGGCCGCCGTTGAAAGCGCTGATCACCGAGCCGAGGAATACCGCGGCAAACAAGCCCACCAGATACGGCGGCAGCACGGCGTCGACCAGCCGCGAATAGGCGAGGTCGCCGTTGCCGATGGCCGCGGCGCCGAACATTTCCGCCGCGATGATCCCGGGAATCACGAGGAAGAACGGTCCGAGCAGCTTGAGGCCGGCGGTGGCGAGAATTCCCTTTTGCGCCTCCGCAAAGCTCTTCGCACCAAAGGCGCGCTGCACGATCATCTGGTTGGTGCACCAATAGAACAAGTTGATGAAAAGCATGCCCGTGAAGAGCGTGTCGAACGGCACGTTCGATCGGGGCCCACCGACGGGGTTGATTTTCGCGGCCTGGTGCTGCAGCACGCGGTCCAGACCGGCGAGAAAGTCGCCATCCCCCAGCTTAAAAAGCGCGAGCACTGGGATGAGCAGACCGCACACCAGCAGACCGGCGCCGTAGAGCGTGTCGGACACCGCGACGGCCTTCATGCCGCCGAACAGCACATAGCAGGTGCCGATGATCCCAATACTCCAGGCCATCAAACGGAAAGAGGCCGATTCGGAGATGCCCAACTGGGTGTGCACATGGAAGATCGTGCTCATCGCCAGGCCACCGGAATAGAGCACAAACGGCAGGATGTTCAGCGCGATCGTGATGATGAACACGATGCCCATAATCCGGCGCGAAGTCGCGTCGAAGCGCTGTTCCAGAAACTGCGGCACCGTCGTGATGTTACCCGACCAATAACGCGGCAGGAAATACCACGCCATGGCGATGAGCGCGAACACCGGCACGACTTCCCACGCCATTACCACCGCGCCGTGAATGGACGCAGCACCGTTCAGGCCGATCAACTGCTCGGTGGAGAGGTTGGTCAGCAGCAACGCCCCGGCCACCTGGATCCAAGGCAGCTTACGGCCCGCCAGAAAGTAAGTCTGCGCGTCGCTGTTGTCCTCGCGGCGGGTGCGCCACCACGAGATGAGTGCCACCAGCGCGGTGCAGAACAGGAAGGAGCCGATGGCGAGGGGAAGATTCATAATTGGGGGCGAGCACCCTGACACCCGGGCTGCGGCCGATGGTGGGATTAGCGGGACGGAATTCGGATCAGAAGCTGAATTTGGTGGTGATGATCCACTCCAAGGGAGGATTGAACCGGTAACTTGTCAGCACGCCGTCCCGCGCGGTATTGATCCGGATGAAAGCGTCATTGTTCAGCACGTTATTGACGTTCGTCTGCAAGGACCAAGCAACCGACTTGCCCATGAACCGAAGCTTCCGGCGGTAGGCCGCGTTGAGGTCGAGAAACACTTGCTCCGATCCATAAGAAACGGTGCTGACAATGGCTCCGGGGGTGCCCGTGGCGAGGTATCCATTGATCGGCTTGCCCGTGAAGCGCACGCCGCCGCCGACGGTTATGCCATTGAGGACTCCTTCAGAAAATTCGTAGTTCGAAACAAAATTCAGCTTGTGCTGCATCTGTCCCAGCGCGGGCTTGCCATTGGCCAAAATGAAGGTGGTCAAGGTGGCATTATCCAGCGCCACGAGCTGCGTGGCAATGGTGCCGACGCCGGTGGTGAGTGGCAGTGCCCTATTCGCCTCCCAAGTCGGACGCCAGGCGGCGATGTAGGCCACGTCGTCCTGCCCGAGGTTGTGTTGGGCGGTCTTCGTATTGCTGTAATTGAGAAAAACCCGCCAGTGCTCCGTGGGGTTGGCCGTCATTTCCACCTCATAGCCTTGGGTGCCGGAATCAAAGGTCCTGCCGGTGGCATTTTGGGTGGTGCCGCTCGGGACTTTTCCGGCCAGGGCGAGGGCGTCCCAGATCGGATTGATGGCCGACGCAATGTTGCCGGATTCAAAATCCCTCGAGGCGGTGGTTTGAAAATACTGTGCGGTCACGAAAAGCCGGCTTCTGAACAGATCCAATTTGAATCCCATGTCCTTGCTTTTCCCCCGCGGGATGGGCGGGCGGGCGAAACTGGTCAGATCGGTGCTGGTGGTATTCAATCTTCCTCCAAAGCTCGGCAAGCCGCTGTTGGCGGACTGGCTGTAGGTCAGACCGAGCCAGTCGGTGGCCTGCAGCACGCCACTGAAGGAAACACTGCTGGCGACCGTATTGTTGGGCGTGCGACCGCGCACCGCCGTCGGCAACCCGGTGGTAAACCCGGCCACAGGCATCAGCACCTGGGTGGAAGCGTAGTCGTTGCGGTCATCACGGCTGGTGCCGATGATTGTCTTGACCCGATTCTTCCAGAACGAGCTCTGCAGCATCCCGATCATCGTTTTGTCGTCGAAGCTGTTCAGCTGGGTGTTGGGGTTAAAGGGCACCAGTGCGGTGGTGTAGCTCTTGCCACTGACGGTTTCGACCCTGGTGCCCAGGGCTTGCTGGTTGTAAGGCGCCATCACGATGTTGCGACTTGGACCCGCGAGGTCGACGTAGGTGCGGCGGAAGACCCGGTTTTGGGCGTTGATGGCGCTGGATACATTCGGCGCGTTCGGCGAGATGATTTGCTCGCGAAGTTGCATTTGGGACAGTTTCGTAAAGTCATACTGGTAGACGCCGGCCAGCGTGTGTCTTCCCCAACGGCCGAAGTCTTTCGTGTAAGAAAGCACCGCCCGCACCGAATCACTCCGGTTATCATTGAACCCCACCTGTGGAAGGCCCTCCAAGTAGGTTCTGCCCACATTGGGGTTGGTGGCCCCGGAGGGCAACGTCGGGTTGGTGTCGGCGTAGAGGGACCGGGTGGTGGCGGTCTGCGTGTCCCAGTTGGCCGTGTGGCTGTCGGTGCGCATACCGGCGAGTTCCAGATTGAGGTTGGGGGTAAACGAGTGGGTCAGGTAGGCCCCGAGGCGGGAGTAGTTCGTGTCGAGGTCAAAACCCGGGCCATAGACCGCAGTTTCCTTGGGCAAGACGTTGAAATCGGACAAGGGAACATTTTCGCCATCCGCCGCGATCCGGAGGGTGCTCCGAGTCTTGTTGACCCAGTTGGTCAATGTCCCCGATGCCGTATCCAGAATTAAGTAGGGCGTATTGTTGGTCGCGATACCGGAGATTTGCAGGGCGGCATTGGCGGCTCCGACGTGGCGGCCGGCCGCTTTCCACAAGGTGTAGGCATCGTAGGCCGTGATGGACCGTTTCGTCTGCTTCGTGATGACCGCCTTTTCCAGATCAAAATTTAACTCGGTTTTCCGCCCCACCCGCCATTTGCCAGTGAGGTAGTAACGCTCCGAATCGTTGAACTCATAGTTGCGCCAACTGCCGCGTTGTTCCTTCAACGCCGCAACCCTGATCGAAACCCGATCATTGATCGCCTGGTTGTAGTCAGCCTCCTCGCGCAGGCCTCCTTCCGAGCGGCCCTGCACGCTGGCCGACGCGGCGTCCTTGCCCAGCAGCGCACGTTTGTTGGTCACATTGATGAGGCCGCCGGGTGAGCCAATGCCGAACAGCACCGAATTCGGGCCGCGAGATTGGTCGATCCGCTCCGTGCTGAAGGTGTCGGCCGGGAAATCCGATTTGAAAAAATTAACCGAGATGGTGCCGCCTCCGAGGCCTCTCATGCGCAGCGAACGCGTGCTTGAACTAGCGAGAAAGTTCTGCCCCGGTCCGGCATTCTCCCCATATTCATACTCGGTGCTGAGCATGTAGCGGGCGAGATCGTCGGTGTTCGTGATCGCGACGTCGTTGAGGAATTCCGAAGTGAACGCGCTCGTGGGCGAGGCCACCTCCTTGAGGTCGGTCCGCAGTCGGCTGCCGCCCAGGGTCGACTGCGCCTGATAGCCGCGATCCAAGCTCGAGGTGACGGTAAAGGGAGTAAGTTCGACGATTTCCGAAACCGCGGCTTTCTTGGGGTCGTCCGCAGGTGCGGTCGGAACCGTTGAATTCGCGACGGCTTGGGCGCACGCGATTGCGGTGAACCAAGGCAAACTGAGCAGAAGCGTCCGCGGGGAAAAACGGGGAATTGACTGAAAGCGGGAGGAGCTAGGCATGGGCGTGGTAAAGGGGGTTGAACACAACGGGGAGCAGAAAAGAAATGACCATACGCGATGAACGATCCATCTGACATGGACGAATTCGGCGTCAATCTGGACTTATTGCAATTCACCCAAGATCGTCCTTTTTACAGCAATCCTCAGTGAACGCTATCCCGCCGCGTGGCCACAGTCTGCAAACTCCGTAAATAAAAAGTCCAGCGAGCTATGCGGTTTGTCCATGGGATCGCAGAGCTGGACCCATTACTATTCTTACCGTAGATGCTGGAAACCGCAGCTGTGCAATCCCCCCTCCTTTGCTTTCCCCGTCCTTCGTCCCCGGTTTCCGCCCCTTCAAAGAACCTATGCTGCTCACCCTATCATGCCTGACGCGCACGGCGGTCGCCTGCGTTTCGCCCGGCGGCGCTTTCGTTTCGCTCTACGCCCCGAATGATCGCGGCCGCAGGTCTTCGCCGCAACCGCAGCGAGCGGAAATTGAACCATCCATGAAACCGCGTCCCATCAACTTACTTCTCGTCGCGCTGCTGCTCGGCTCGCTGGCTCGGCTGGTCGCCGCCGAGTCAAAGCCAAACGTCCTGCTCATTCTCTCGGACGACCACAGTTACCCGCACGTCGGCTGCTACGGGAACACCGACATCATGACACCGAACCTAGACCGGTTCGCGGCCGAGGGCATGCGCTTCGATCGGGCCTATGTGACCTGCCCGCAATGCGTGCCGTCGCGCGCCAGTATTTTCACCGGGCGCTCGCCGGTGGCAATCGCGATGTCGCGTTTCTCGGCACCGCTCCCCCGCGAGATCAAGACGTATCCCGAGGCCTTGCGAGCCGCGGGCTGGTTCACCGGGGTCGCCGGACGGATGTATCATATGGACGGAGCGAATGTGAACGTGGCGGAATCACAGACGGTGTTTGATCACCATAAACTCGTCACGTTTCCCGACCGCCTCAACTACGTGAAGACGGGAAACGGCAGTGAGGTCGGGCTCGCCCAGTTCCGTGAGTTCCTCGACCTCAAGCCCGCCTCGAAACCGTTTTTTCTGCAACTCTGTTCCAACGATCCGCATCGTCCTCTGAATACCCAGGGCCCGGGGAAACATGATCCGCTGAAGATCAAACTTCCCGCGCACTACCCCGACACCCACCTCGTGCGCGAGGACTTTGCGCGCTACTATGACGAGATCGCGCACTTCGACGTGTTCTTCGGCGAAGTGATGGCGGAGCTGGAAAAACGCGGCCTCGCGGCGAACACGCTCGTCGCTTTCATGGGCGACAACGGCGCTTCGCAGTTCCGGGGCAAGGGTACGCTCTACGAGTTTGGCATCCACGTTCCGTTGCTCGTGCGCTGGCCGGGGAAGTTGAAGCCCGGTTCGGCAACGGCGGAACTAATCAGCGGCGAAGATCTGGCGCCCACTTTTCTCGCGGCCGCCGGCCTGCCCGTGCCACCGGAGATGACCGGGCAGAGCTTCGCCAAGCTGCTGCGCGGCGAGCCGTTCGCGGGCCGGCGGTTCGTCTTCGCCGAACGCGGGGCGCACGGCACCAACCTGCCGGGCAACAGCGCGGATTTTGACCTCGGCCGCGTGGTGGTGAGCAAGACCCACAAGCTCATCTACAATGCACTGGGTGCGCTTCCGTATTGGCCGGTGGATTTCTCCCGGGACGCTTTTTGGCAGGAGCTCGTGCAAAAACACGAAGCGGGAAAACTCGACGCAAAATTCACCCAGCTCTATTTCTCCAAGCCACGCCCCATGTTCGAGCTCTACAACCTCGAGAAGGACCCGGATGAATTCAACAACCTCGCGGGCACCAAGGATGCGGCCAACTTGGAACGTGAACTCAAGGCCACCCTGCAGGAGTGGATGATTCTCCAGCGCGATTTCTTGCCTCTGCCCGTGCCGGCGAGGCGGGTTGGAAGCCGCAGCGAAAAGTAAACCGGCATTCCTCCGATGAACCGTCTCACGAAACTACCGCGCCCGTCGTCCCGCCGCGACTTCCTCAAGAAATCCGCGATCTCAGCCCTCGGATTTACCTTTATTCCGGCCTACCTGACGGCGGCCCGGGCGGCCACGAATCCCGCCCTGCCGCCCAGTCGGCGCATTAACCTCGGCTGCATCGGCGTCGGCGGACGGGCCGCCGGAGCCATCCCGAGTCTGACCAGTGGAGGGCACGCGGTGCCAGCGGCCTTTTGTGATATCGATTTTGCGGGTTCGAGAAAGATCGAGGGTAATCTGGAAACATGGCCCAAGGTTCCACGCTTCAGAGATTTTCGGGTGATGCTGGACAAGATGGGCAAGGATATCGACGCCGTCAGCGTCGTGATCCCCGATCACAACCACTTCGTGGCGGCCATCCACGCCATGGCGATGGGCAAGCATGTTTATGTGGAGAAACCGCTGACGCACACGTTCGCGGAAGCCGAGATGCTGATGCGGGCCGAAAAGAAGTTCAAGGTGGTGACCCAGATGGGAAACCAAGGGCATACCTCATCCGGCGCCGCCCAATTCCAGCAGATGGTGGCGGCGGGGTTAACCGCAGACGTCTCCAAGATCGACGCCTGGAAGCAACCCTCCCTGTGGTTCATGCAGGCCGAAAAACGCATCTCCGCCTATCCACCCGAGGAAAAAATGCCCGACTCAATTTCCGATTGGAACCTCTGGTGCGGGCCCCAAGCCGTGCGGCCCTACAACTCTCTCTACCACCCGTTTGGTTGGCGCGCCTTTCACCACTACGGCTGTGGCATGTTCGGGGACTGGGGCTGCCACATCATCGATTTCGTCCATCACTACTTGAACTTGGGCCTGCCCACGGCGGTGTCGCCGGTTCGTTTGGATGACTACAACAAGGTCATTTTTCCTCTGACTTCGCACATCCGGTTTCAGTTTGCGGCGCGAGGCCCCGGCGCGCCCGCCGTGGAGCTGAGGTGGAAGGCAGGGGCGGACTGCCACCCCGTTTTTGACGAAAAATATGGCGATCTCCAAGAAGACAAATCCATCAAATTACCTGCGCTAGGCGAGGCCGGAACGCTCTTACATCGGAATCAAGGCGACTACGTGATCATGCGCGGCCACCATGGCGATGCTTCGCGAATCTACCCGAGGAAAATCATGCTGGAAAAGTGGGATGCCATCAAAGCGCCGAAGCCGGAATACTCCCACGGCACCAGCTTCGTGCAGGCGTGCCTGGGCAACACCACGACCACTTCGCCATTCAGTGTGAGCGGCGAGCTGACCCAGGTGCTGAACCTGGGTATGATTGCGGAATACTTGAACGTGGACCTGAATTTCGACCCAAAGACGAAGCGGTTCATCGGCAACGACGAGGCGAACTTCCTGCTCGCAGGCGCAAAGCCACGCGCCGAATGGGCTCACTATTATACCTTGGCCTAACGTGACTCCACGACCTTCCCGATGAATCGAATCCACACTTGGGCTCTCGCAATCTGCCTGACGCTCCCTCGTATTTTGCCCGCGGCTGAGTTCGGAACGGTCCCCGACCCCTATACCGGCAACTGGTCTGGAACCGTGAAGTCCATCGGGAAGGAATCGCCGGTGCACGCGACCGTGATCGCCTACAATAATCGGTATGAGGTCACTTTTCGGGCGGAACCCGATCCGCGAAAACCAGCCATCGTTGTTTTCAACGGCACGGTTCAGAGGGATAAGTTGGTTTTTGAAAAAGGGCTCAGCGCGACGCCGACTGACGCTACGTCCGCAAACGGTGGAGTGCCTAACAAAGCCGTGCAATGGAGCGGGCAGGCCAAAGGCCATGAGTTGAAGGGAACGATTGCGGGTGGCGAAACCGGTACCTTCTCGCTGCAGAAGGTTTTTTTCCAAGCCTCGCCCACCCTGGGGGAGAAGGCCGCGGTCGGAGCCGCCGTCCTCTTCGATGGAACCTATCTGAAAGCGTGGGAATCCAAGCAGGCTCCGACGGACCCCATTCAGTGGATCGTCACCGCTGCGGGCGCACTCGAGGTCGTCTCCCAACGCGACGGGAAAAAAACCAAACAAGACCTGCGAACGCAGGACGATTTTGGGGATTATCGTCTGCATCTGGAATTCAAGCTCGCCTACAAACCTGAAGCCACCGGGCAGGCTCGATCCAACAGCGGCATCATCCATCTCGGTGTTTATGAGACGCAAATCTTGGACAGTTTTGGTCTCTATGGCCGCGACAATGAATGCGGTGGCATCTACAAAAGTCGCGAACCGGATCGAAACGCCGGATATCCGGCCGGTTTGTGGCAAACCTATGACATCGAGTTCAAGGCGCCCCGCTTTTCGAGTGAGGGAAACAAAACCACGGATGCGCGGATGACGGTGCGACTGAATGGTATTTTGATCCACCATGACGTGGCCGTGCCCAAGCCCACCGGGGGTGGAAAAGAGACGGCTCGGGGGCCCATCGTTCTGCAAGACCACGGGAATCCGGTGCAGTTTAGAAATATCTGGGTCGTCAAACTCAATTGATCAGGATCAGCCAACTCGAAACCAACGACCATGTCCCCTCGATCCATTTTTCTCCGGATCGCCGCGTTGCTTGGCCTTGCCGTGGGTGCACGCGCCGGCTCCGCGCCCAACATCCTGATCATCTTGGTGGATGACATGGGCTATGCGGACATCGGCTGCTACGGCAGCGAGATCCGCACGCCGAACATCGACCGGCTCGCGGCCAACGGGATGAAGTTCGCCCAGATGTATAATACCGCGAAGTGCTACCCCACGCGCGCCTGTCTGCAAACCGGAGTATATTTCCAACGCACGGATCGGGATTTTGCGAACACCGCGACTCTGGGCGAAGTGCTACGGCCGGCCGGCTACCACACGCTGTGGTCGGGCAAGCACCACGCCCGCTTCAATCCGGTGACGCGCGGCTACGACCGCTATTATGGAATGATCGGCGGCGCGGAAAACCACTTTAATCCGGGCAGCAAAGCCGCCCCGGGCCAACCCGCTCCGGCGTCCAAGAACGACGGGAACCGCTGGTCGCTCGACGGCCAGGAAGTGAAGGATTTCATCCCGGAGGATCCCAAGTTTTACGACACCGACGCCTTCACCGATCGGGCGCTGGCCTGGCTGAGTGAGTATCAGAAGACGGAGAAACCGTTCCTGCTCTATCTCGCCTATACGGCCCCGCACTGGCCATTGCAGGCCTGGCCGGAGGATATCGTCAAATACAAGGGCGTCTACGATGGCGGCTATGAGGTGGTTCGCCAGGCCCGTTATGAGCGTCAGATCAAGCTGGGTTTGGTGGATCCGAAAACGTCGCCCCTGCCTCCGATGGAGTATGGGCGAAAGAGTGGAAATAAATGGAGCGAGCTTTCGACGGAGGAACGTAGGTCGGAAGCGATGCGGATGGAGATTTATGCCGCGATGGTCGATCGCGTGGACCAAAACATCGGGCGGGTGCTCCAGCGACTGGAAGTTCAGGGGAAACTTGACAACACGTTGATCTTTTTTCTCTCGGATAACGGGGCGTGTGCGGAAAGCCCCAAGGTCGACAACGTCGATCCCAAGGCCCCGCTGGGCAGCGTGGCGAGTTTTGTAAGCTACGGTCAAAATTGGGCGTCGGTGGGGAACACGCCCTTGCGCAAATGGAAGCAAGACAGTTTCGAGGGCGGGATCGCCACCCCCATGGTCGTGCACTGGCCGGCGGCCATCAAGCCGCAGGCCGGTTGGAATCGCGAATCGGTCCACCTCATTGACCTCATGCCCACCGTTCTCGCCGTGAGCGGGGCGAAGTATCCCGGTGTTTCGAAAGCGGCGAAGATTCCTCCGCCGGACGGAGTGAGCCTGCTACCCGCCTTCGCAGGCCAGACGATCGCGCGCCCGCGCCCACTGTTTTTCCAGTTCAACAAAGGCTCCGCCATCCGCGACGGCGAATGGAAACTCGTCCGTCAAGGGGCGGCCTGGGAGTTGTATGACCTCGCTACGGATCGGACGGAGACGCGCGATCTGGCGGCAAAGCGTCCGGAGTTGGTCAAGCAAATGGATGCCGCCTGGCGGGCCTGGTGGAGGGATTGCACGGGCAAGGACTGGGCCGGCACGGCCCCGAGAGAGCAAGAGAACGAATGACCGGCGCGCCGGCCCGCAAAAATCGACCGAAGTATCTCCCATGAAAACCATCCGCTCCCTTCTCACTGCGCTGCTGGTGGCCCCGCTCGGCGCGCTCGCTGCCGCTGAACCTGCGAGGCCGCCGACCGCCAAACCCAACATCGTTTACATCCTCCTCGATGACGCGGGCTATGGCGATTTCGGCTGCTACGGCCAGAAGATGCTGCTAACTCCGAACGTGGACCGCCTCGCGAGCGAAGGCATGAAGTTCACGCGGCACTACGCAGGTTCCACCGTCTGCGCTCCCTCGCGTTGCGTCCTGATGACCGGTCTGCATACCGGCCACAGTCGCGTGCGCGCGAATGGCCCCGGGGCAATCCCCGACACAGACCTCACCGTGGCGCGGCTGCTCAAGGATGCGGGTTACCTGACCGCGTGCATCGGAAAATACGGTCTCGGCCTGCCGTTGCCACCCGATGATCCGCAGAAGAAGGGCTTCGACTATTTCTTCGGTTACGTGAACACCGCGCACGCACACAACTGCTATCCCACTTTTCTCATACGTAACGGCGCCAAGGTTCCGCTTGAGAATAAGATTATCCCTGGCTCGGAAAACAAGCCTGGCACCGGCGTCGCCACCCGTGAAGGCCGAAAGCAATGGGCCCCCCAACTGCTCGCTGAAGATGTGCAGCGCTATCTCGATGAACGCGCGAATGACAAAAACAAACCGTTCTTCCTCTACTACACGCTCAATCTGCCGCATGCGAACAACGAGGCGGATCAAACCTCGCCGCTTGGCCATGGGATGGAATCGCCCAGCTATGGTGAGTTCGCCTCGCGCGACTGGCCTGACGTCGAAAAAGGTTTCGCCAGCGCCATGAAGTTTGTGGACCGCGAAGTCGGTGCGGTGACGGCGAAGCTGAAGGAGCTTGGGCTGGATGAGAACACCATCGTCATGCTCTCCAGCGACAACGGCCCGCATCAGGAAGGTGGTCACAAGGTCGCGTTTTTCCAGAGCAACGACGGGCTCACCGGCATGAAGCGCGATCTCACAGAAGGCGGCGTGCGTGAACCGTTCATCGTCCGTTGGCCCGGCAAGATCAAACCCGGCACCGTCAGCGAGCACGTCAGCGGCTTTCAAGACTTCCTGCCCACCGCTGCGGACCTCGCCGGCGTCTCGGTACCGGCGGAAATCGACGGTATATCGTTCCTACCAACGCTGCTCGGAAAAAACACCCAACAAAAGCAACATCCCTATCTGTATTGGAATTTCAGTGAACAGGGCGGCAAACGCTCGTTGCTCAAATGGCCGTGGAAACTGCTCCACCGGAACACCGCTTCGGCGGACACATCCGCCCAGCCGACCGCAAAGAAAAAGAAGTCCGTTGAGGGAAAGTCACTCATAGTCGAACTTTTCAACTTGGACCGCGACCCCACCGAATCTACCAACCTCGCGAACGCCAACCCGCAGATCGTCGAGGAACTCACGGCAGACATGCACCAAGCGTGGCGCGACCCGAAATAGAACCGCCCGAGGACCGTTGCAGGAAACCTGCCGCTCCCTTCATTTCACTCAGAAATATTTATGATACGCCCTATACTCCTCATTGCATTTATCTCGCTGATCCTCGCCCCGCATTTGCCCGTTCCGGCAGCGGCGGCAATTTCCGCCCGCCCCAATGTCCTGTTCATCATCGCGGATGACGCATCGCGCCACTTCGGCGAAGCGTATGGCTGTAACTGGGTGAAGACGCCGAACATCGATCGTCTGACGAGACAAGGCTTGGTCTTCGATAACGCCTACACTCCGACGTCGAAATGCGCACCCTCCCGCGCGGCCATCCTCACCGGACGCAATCCGTGGCAACTCGAGGATGCGGCGAATCATCAGCCCTATTTCCCCGCAAAATTCATGGCTTTCAGCGAGGCTCTGGCGAAGGCCGGCATCGCCTGCGGTGCCGCCGGAAAAACGTGGGGGCCGGGTGAAGCCAAGATGGCCGACGGCAGCCCGCGAAATTTCGCCCTCCGTGGGAATGGCGTCGTCTCCGATCGCGAGCCAGGCGTCGCGCTCGGTGCTTTTCTGAAAACCCGCGCACCCGGTCAGCCGTTCTTCTACTGGTTCGGCAGCCATTATCCGCATCGAGGCTACAAATATGATTCCGGCATCGCCGCCGGCAAGAAGACCACCGATATCGACCGCGTGCCCGCCTATTGGCCCGACAATGACGTCGTGCGCCGTGACATGCTCGACTACGCGATCGAAGTTGAAGCCTATGACACCCAAGTTGGATCCCTGTTGGCCGCGCTCGAGGACAGCGGTGAAACCAAAAATACTTTGATCATCGTCACGTCGGATCACGGCATGCCCTTTCCCCGCGTGAAGGGGCACACCTATGACGACGCGCACCACATTCCTTTCATTGTCGCCTGGCCGGGGCGGGTCGGGCAGCCGGGCGGTCGGGTCGCCGACTTCGTCAGTTTCATCGATCTCGCGCCGACGTTTCTCGAACTGTTCGATATCAACGGCACCGCGCAAGGCATGGCGCCTATCACCGGCCGCAGCTTCACCGATCTGCTGCGCGGCCAGGCGAAGGCCGAACGCGGATTTGTGATTGTCGGTCGCGAGCGCAACGACGTGCTGGCGCGTCCCGGTTCCCCGGCGGGACTCGGGTATCCCACGCGCGCCATCCGTGCGGGCTCGCTCTTCTACGTGCAAAACTTCGCGCCCGACCGGTGGCCGTGCGGCAACCCCGAACTTGGTTTGAAGGACACCGACGCGAGTCCCTCCAAGACCCTCATGACCGAGCGCGGCGAGTCGGATCCGTTCTGGCAACACGCCTACGGCAAACGCCCTGCCGAACTGTTGTTCGACCTCACCAAAGATCCCGACTGCGTGACCAACCTCGCCGGCCAGCCCGCTTACGCCGCGAACCTCTCCGCCTTGCGGGCCCAGCTGATGTCTGAACTCAAACGTCAAGAAGACCCGCGCGCACTCGGGAGAGGAGACACGTTTGACCAGTATCCCTCGCCCCGTGTCGGCGGAACGGGCGAGCAGCCGAATCGAAAAGGAAAAAAGAAAGCCCAGCCGTAATGGGAGCCACAGCGAAGCCCCGTTTCTGCACCCTCCTTCTGGTCGCCTGCCTCGCGTCGCCATTGCCCGCGCAAGAAGCCGAGACCCAAGAGAATCGCGCGGCTATGTTGAAAAATGCGCCGTCGGTCTCAAGGGACGGCAAAGTGACGTTCACGCTGACCGCGCCGAAGGCCTCGGCGGTCACGCTCAGCGGAGATTGGGGCGGCGGGCGCACCCAGATGACCTCAGCCGCGAACCGCGACAACCAGGCTCACGAAAAAGGCAGCGGCTTCGGGTTCATCACCTTCGATCCGGTGAAGAAGACCTCCGCCATCGACTCGTTCCGCTTCCTCATCGATCCCTCCGACGGAAACGCGTCCAACCAATTCCCCGGTTGGCCGGTGACGATCCACCAGACGGAAAATCGCGGCGAGAACCGGCTCGACTAACGCAGCGCGCCAACGATCGGACCGAATGGTTTCCGGCTATGAATTAGTCGGCGGAGATGCTCTGGGGCCGCGTCAGTCAATCATCACGTCGACTCTGAACGTTTCCCCGGACGCCCCCGCGCTTACCCGTTTCCTAGTGAAATTTCTTGCGCTCGCCTTCACGAGGGCAGCGCGATGAACATCTCCTCCGCGTCGAAAGATTCACTCCGTTCCCGCCGATTTATCCCGTGACTCAGCCGAATTATTTACAAAACCTCCGCCGATTCTTCGCGGCCGGAGCCACCTTCGCCAGTTTTCTAGCCGCCCCATCGCTCGCCACTGCGGCCAATCCAGCGGAGTCGCCCTACCCTCTCGACGCCCCCACCCTCGCACAAGGCCAGGCCCTGTTTACGCAATGGTGCGCGTCCTGTCATCTGATCGCGCGCGATGCCATCGGACCGCCACTCGGCGGGGTCACTCAAATCCTGACCCAGACGGAACTCCTCCGGCAAATTCGCCAGCCAGAGGCAGTGATCGCTTCCGGGAATCCTCGCGCCACGGCGCTCTTCCAACGCTATAAAGTGATGATGCCTCCGTTCACCGCGTTGTCGGAAGCCCAACTCATCACGATCCTCGCGTACCTGGATCACGAAACGACGCGCTCGCAAATCAAACCCCTGGCGGTCAATCTCGATCTTAGCTTAGACAGTGCCAGCCGCTTCGCCCCACCCGTTCAGAAGTCCGGGATCGTAATTGAGCTCGAAGATTTTATTCAAGTGCCGCTCGCTCCGAATCGCCGGCCCGACAAAGGCATCGCCACGCTCCGCGCCAGCCCAACTCTGGATGGCGCTTTGTTCATCAGCGATCAAATGGGTGTCATTTACCGAGTTAAGAATCGCGAGATCCGCGTTTTTTTAGACATCCGCGATCGGCTCCCGAACTTTGCCTACGAACCGGGTATCGGCACGGGACTGGGAAGTTTCACCTTCCATCCGGATTTCCCACGCAATGGCCTGCTTTACACCACGCACGCGGAACCGACCAAAAAAAATCCGGCGATCAACGATGACTGGTACGCGCAAATCCCCCTGGCGGAATCCGCCTCCCCTACCTTGCAGTGGGTGCTGTCTGAATGGCGCCTTACGGACCCGGCTTCGGTCATTTTTACCGGCACGCGGCGGGAAGTCCTGCGGCTGAAAACGCCCACGACGGCCCACGGATGCCAAGACATCGGCTTCGCGCCCATCAGTGATCGGCAAGACCCCGACTACGGTCTCCTTTTCATAGGAGTCGGCGACGGTGGCTCCGTGAATTTGAAGATGCCAGAATTGGCGCACACACCGCGCTCACTGCTCGGCACACTCATGCGGATCGACCCGCGAGGCCACAATGCGCCCAACGGTTGTTACGGCATCCCCAAGGATAATCCTTTCGCTAGCCAGGCCGATCCCCTGGCGCGCCCCGAAATCTGGGCCTGGGGATTCCGCAACCCCCACCGGATGTGCTGGGACTTAACCTACGGAAAACGACTGCTCCTCACTGATATCGGGGAAGCGAATGTGGAGGAAATCAACTTGATCGCGAAGGGCGGTGATTATGGGTGGAATAAAATTGAAGGCAGGAGTCGGATCGACGTCATGAGGGACGCCAAGGTCGTTTATCCAGCGACCGCTACCGAATTAGCGCGGTACCGCCTACCGCTGGGATCGCTCGATCACACCGATGCCCGCGCCATTAGCGGTGGGTTTGTCTACCTCGGCCCCATTAAAGTTCTCCAACACAAATACATTTTCGGAGATATCGTCACGGGACGCCTCTTCTTTATGAAGGTGGACGCCAGCCTAGCGGATACCCAAATTTATGAGCTGAACATCGTCCGCGACGGTCTCGCGACCAGCATAGCGACCTTGGCCAACACCAAGCGGGCCCACCTCCGCATCGGCTATGACGAGCCGACGGGCGATATGTATATCATGACGAAAGAGGATGGCTGGCTCCGCCGGATTACAAAGGCCTATCCGCGTTGAGCCCAATCGCCCAGCGGGCGGCGGCGCCGGAAAGGTGATCCCCCCTATTTATGCAAACAAGGAACCCAGCCCGCCACCGAAACCGTGGCGCGCTCTTCGCGGCGAGCCTGCCGCTCTTTTTCACGTGGGCCAGCGGCGCCACCGCTTCACCGCCTCCGAGCTATTCGGTGCAAACGACGACCCTGACCGAGAATATTCCTCTGATTATTCTGCGCGATGAGACCAGCCGTATCGAGGCGGCGGTCGCGCCATCTCAAGGGGGCGAACTAGCGAGCTTGCGCGTCGAATACCGCGGTCGCTGGAACGAACTGCTGTATCGCGGCCGCAACTACGAGCCTGCGCCTGGTTTTCGCGGGAAAGCGTCCATTCTCTGGCCGACGGTTGGCTCAACCTTCCCAGCTGGCAACCAGGCGACCAAGGGCCGTGAAGAAAATCTCTACGAGCACCTCGGACTTACCTACCCCATGCCGCAGCACGGCTTTGCCCGTTCCCAAAGTTGGCAACTAGTCCGCACTTGGGCCAACGAGACCGAGGCCGCGGTCGAAATCGTCCTGAAGGACAATGCTGACTCACGAACGAAATATCCTTTCGGGTTCGAGCTCCGCGTGATCTACCGCGTTTGCGCCGGACGGGTCGAGCTGGACCATCGCGTCATGGCCGCCGCGACCAATGCAACGCCCATGTTCTTTTCCATCGGAAATCATATCGCCTTCCGCGTACCGCTCCTCGCCGACTCAACGGTGGACGCCATCACGGTCGAGAGCCCCGCTTGCTCAGAATATCTCCGCGGAGCCGACGGTACGCCGAACGGCATCACGCGCCCCCTCTCTTTTCAGCCGGCCGTCCTCTTGAAAGATTTAAAAACCGTGCCCGCAATGTCCGTCGGCGATTACATGGGGGAACCTTGGTTACGCTTGGCGGACGCAGGCGGTCTCGCCATTAAAGTGAGCCATCTGACACCATCCAACCCAACCCGCCCCTTCGTCCAATTCAATCTCTGGGGCGGCACCCGCGAAGGCTATTTCTGCCCCGAACCCTTTCTTGGACTCCATAATTCCTTCAATAAAAAGATCGGTTTGATCAACCTCGCTCCGGGAGATAGCTGGACTTGGCTGATTCGCGTCGAGCCCGAGCGCGCCTCAAATAAAAAACCGTGAGCCCATCGCCGCAGCTGCCGCCCCGCTGCGCAACGGGATGTCAGCATCAATCGAAAGCCGAGTCCACCGGCCAACCCGCCCAAAATCTTTTGTCGGAAAAACCTGAAAGCGCGCTCAACACCCTCTCATTTTAAAAAACGTCCCCGGCAACCCCAGATTTTCCGCGAACCCTATTCGATCCGCTCCCGGAAACGGGCGGCCGCGGGCGTGCTCGGACCCAATCCTTTTACCGATTGGGGGCATCACCAATATTCCGGCTTCGGGCAGCCGGTCGGACTTAGGAAATCAAAGCCTCTGAAATCAGTTCTTGGGGAGTTCGGGTTCAGGAAAAGTCGAAGATTGGGCCCCAAACGCCTGCAAGCGGCTCAGCCCGACAGACTCGTCGTAAAAGAGAAAAACGGCGCGTGAGGATGAATACAGCGTTTAATCGAGGTCGCGACGTTTTCGAGCGCTCGTGAAGGGACCCCGTTCGATCAGGCGGCCCTCGGCAATCGCCCAACGGCCCTGCAGGCGGCGGTACTTCCCATTCCCGCGGAGGCTCTAACGCTCGCGATTGAGACTGTTGCTGCCGCGCACGTCGTAAAAGCAGCGGACCCCATTCCCGCGGAGGCTCTAACGCTCTCGATTGAGACTGAGCCCGCCCTGCGCCGTCCGCGGAATGAAACTAGGGAAATTACCCGAACCCGGCGGCCCCAAGATTCGCGGGGAGGCTCGCTGACGAAAACGGTGCCACCGAGCGTCCAGATCGGCGGAAACGGCAGCGGAATGAAACCGCCGATATTTCCGCCGTTCGCGCTCGTTTTTTGGAACGTCAGCCGCTGCGTCGCGGGTGCGGGCAGCGATGGGTGCAGAACCCAACCGGGCTGGTAGCCTCCGCCAACATGCGTATTCTACCGATTCACTTGCGGTCGCCGATCCGCCAGCACCGCGGGAAACCGTTGACGGCCAGCTCTCGCAATTTGCCGCAATTGCTTTTGACCGACCGAACCCTAACCACTTCGATGAATTCTGCATTCGCTAAAAACATCCATCACCATGTCCGCTCAGCCGACCATTATCTACACCAAGACCGACGAGGCCCCCGCGCTCGCCACCTACTCGCTGCTGCCGATCATTCAGGCGTTTACTAAACATTCGGGCATCGCGGTAGAGACGAGGGATATCTCCGTCGCCGGTCGTATTCTGGCTAATTTTGCGGACCTGCTCCCCGAGCACCAACGCTCACCCGACGCTCTCGCTGAGCTCGGCGCGCTCACCCTCAAGCCGGAGGCCAATATCATCAAGCTACCCAATATCAGCGCATCCGTCCCGCAGCTAAAGGCCGCCATCGCTGAGCTCCAAAAAAGCGGTTTCGCTCTGCCCGATTTCCCGGAAACCCCTGCCAACGATGCGGAAAAAGATGCCCGCGCCCGCTACGCCAAGGTCATGGGTTCCGCCGTCAATCCGGTCCTCCGCGAGGGCAACTCCGACCGCCGCGCCCCCCAGGCCGTCAAGGCCTACGCCCGCGCCCACCCCCACTCCATGGGTAAATGGACCGCTACTTCAAAAACGGCCGTCGCCACCATGGGCAAGGACGATTTCTTCGCTAACGAGCAGTCGCTCACCGTTGCGGCGCCGACCACGGTACGCATCGAATTTGTACTAGCCACGCCAGCCGCTGGCGCTACCGCTGAGGCCATCGCGAAAGCGAGCACCATCGTTGTCCTCAAAGAAAAAACCTCACTCAAGGCCGGAGAGATTTTCGATGCCTCGTTTATGGACCGCAAGGCCCTCGGCGCTTTCTTCGCGCAACAAATCATCCGAGCTAAAAAAGAGGACGTCCTCTTTTCGCTCCATCTGAAGGCGACCATGATGAAGGTCTCCGACCCGATTATGTTCGGACTCGCCGTGCGCGTCTTCTTCAAAGACCTCTTTTCCCAGCACGCCGCCATCTTGGCGCCCCTTGGCATCGATCTCAATAACGGCTTCGGCGATCTTCTTGGTAAAATCGCCCAACTGCCCGCCGACCAGCGTAGCGCCATCGAAACCACCATCGCCGCCGTCTTTGCCGCCCGCCCCGGTGTTGCCATGGTCAACTCCGACAAGGGCATCACCAATCTGCACGTACCCAGCGATATCATTGTCGACGCCTCCATGCCCGCCATGATCCGGACGTCCGGCCAGATGTGGAATCGCGCCGGTCAAGGACAGGACACCCTCTGCGTCATTCCCGATAGCTGCTATGCGGGCGTCTATCAGACCACCATCGATTTCTGCAAAAAGCATGGGGCCTTCGATCCCACCACCATGGGTTCTGTGCCCAACGTCGGGCTGATGGCCCAAGCCGCTGAAGAATACGGCTCCCATAACAAGACGTTTCAAGCGCCGGGCAAAGGCACCTTGCGCGTGGTCGACGATACCGGTAAAATCCTCATCGAACATCTGGTTGACACCGGGGACATCTGGCGCGCGTGCCAAACCAAGGATGCCCCCGTTCAGGATTGGGTGAAACTTGCTGTCAACCGCGCGCGCCTCTCCGCGACCCCCGCCATCTTCTGGCTCGACGAACGCCGCGCCCACGACGCCCAGATTATTAGTAAGGTAAAAAAATATCTCCAGGCCCATGATACCCAAGGGCTGGATATACAAATTCTCTCCCCGAACGCGGCTTGCCTCGCCACCCTGGTGCGCCTCAAGGCAGGTCTCGATACCATCTCCGTCACGGGTAACGTCCTCCGCGACTATCTCACCGACCTCTTCCCGATCCTCGAAGTCGGCACGAGCGCCAAGATGCTTTCCATTGTTCCCCTCATGAACGGCGGAGGCCTCTTTGAAACCGGGGCCGGTGGGTCGGCCCCAAAACACGTCCAGCAATTTACCGAGGAGAACTTCCTACGCTGGGACTCACTCGGGGAATTCTTCGCCCTCGCGGCCTCATTCGAGCACCTCGGGATCACCCAAAACCACCCTAAGGCCCGCATCCTCGCGGAGACCCTCGACGAGGCTAATGGCAAATTTCTCGAACAGGATAAATCGCCCGCGCGCAAAGTCGGTGCCGGTATCGATATCCGCGGAAGCCATTTTTATCTCGCGCTCTACTGGGCGGAGGCTCTCGGTCGGCAGCAAAAGGATGCCAGCCTACAACAGATTTTCGCGCCACTCCACGCTCAGCTCGCCGCGGCCGAGAGCCGAATCGTCGCCGAACTTAACACCGTCCAAGGCAAGCCGGTCGACCTCGGCGGTTACTACCGCCCCGACGAAGCTAAAGCCAACGCCGCCCTGCGCCCCAGCTCAACGCTCAACGCCCTGCTGGCAGCCGTTTAACCTTGCGACCGATTCAAACCCGCCCGGTCAAACGCCGGGGCGCTTCCGCTGAAGACCGCCGCCCCGCCGCGCGGTCCGCGGAGCCCAGGGCGGAGCGCTCACCGAAACCAAGCGGGTTCGTCTTTACCAGCCGGCGACACCCGGGCCCGCGCCAGTAACCTAGTATTACTACGTTAGGTGACAACGACCACAATATCGTTAAATTTGCTGCCGCAGCAAAAGCAGGAGCCGGTCGATCTCACCAGCCACGGCTGGATCGCCCGCAGCGTCTGTTCCCACGTCGCACCAGAAGTTTTTTTTGGCGCGT
>CAMDOF010000115.1 GCA_945903465.1 Opitutus sp. GAS368 | reverse complement strand
CGGCTTTCGGCGCACGAAGGGGATCCTCTGGTTCGCCCACCGTTATCAGCCACCGTGAAACCCCACCGTCGCTTCTTTCCCCGCCACACTCACCGGCGGCCCCGCGCGCCGGTGCCGCCACTGCCTGCGGCCAGCGCCGCCGGCGGCCCCTCGCACCCGCCGGCGCCACTCGACCCCTCGCGCTCCACCGCGGAGCGGTACTTTCCCGCTCGTCGGCCGCCCCTTCCTCAAACTGGTCACACCGCACGCCCGACGACTTTGACACTGCCGTGGGCCCTTCCCTGAAGCAACATTAGGAAGATTGCCTTTCTTAGATTTTAGTAAAAGAGTCATTTTAATCTAGGAAATTCACCTTACTTCCAAATTATTAATTCGCAGCAACGAGGAGTGGAACCTGTTCACATTTATAGACCATAAGCATGTTTTTTTCTAAGAAAACGAAAGGTTTTTTCGTGGAAAGCAGCGATCATGCGGTCTTCCTAGGAAGAACATCGCATTTGGTGGCTCCATTCACAATCGAAGATCTTCGAGAGTGTCCTCCCGACGATTCCGAGGCTCTTGCTGAAGCGATCAGCCAGGTTTATCCTGGGAAAAATGCCGGCGGCTACTTGCACGCGACGGTGGGTGTCTATCCTGAGAAAAGGCTCGTTCGTCGCCACTCCGTTGAGGTGAGACGGATCAAGGAGCCAAGTTATTTTGCCGAGGTTTGCTCGCAGCAGTTTAGGATTGAGCAGGATAAATTTTCCTTGGCGATTATCAATGCGAACGATGGCTCCGATTTCGATGCGGCCAAGGCGCAGCAAAAAGAAGTCATTTTTTGTGGCTTGCCGACGGACGAATCTGATGCCGTTCAAAAGGGTCTTCTGGATAATAAGATTTACCCTGAGCGCCTTGAACTCGGTTCGATTGCGACTTTGGGAGCAGTCGTTGAATGGCTGGCATTTACTAAGTCAAAGACGCCGACCTTGGTCCTCGAAATTAGCGCTGAGTCCACGCACTCCTTCATCGTCACGGCCAGCGGGGTCGAGGCCTCACGCCCGATTCCTCAGGGCCTTAATTCCATGATCCCGATCGTTCAGAAGGAGCTGGGGTTGAAAGATGAGGAGGCTGCTCGAAAGTTGTTTTATTCCAACACCTTCGATTTTACCGGAATGGGGCCTCTCTTGATCAAGCGATTTTTGAAAGAGCTCCAATCTTCAATCGGCTTTTACGAAGTACAAACGGGGCAGTCGGTCGGCCAAATGGTGAGCACCCAGTTACCGGCCAAATTGGTTTGGTTGGATCGTGCGATTTCTGGGGCTTTAGGAATTACCAGCGCTAAAATTGATCCGGTCCCATGGCTGAAGGCGCTCCAAATTACGATTCCCGAAAACCTCCTGCGCCATGCGCAGGATGCTCGTTACCTGGGTCTCTTGGCCTTGATGGTCCAACACCACGTTTCCCATGCTGTCCCTGCTGAAGAAAAAAAATAAATCGGTGGGCGCCCTCTCAGTTCCCAACTGGCACCCGAACTTCCGTAATTTTAAAAAGCTGCCTGATATCAAGGTTGTCCGGACCGCTTTCTTCATTAATGTTGGTGCGGTTTCCGTTCTGTTCCTTTTGGCCGCTTTTCTAGGGTTTTCCGAGTGGCAGGTTCGAGGGCTTCGTGCCCAAGTGGCTTTTGAGCAGCTGAAAATTGACCGAGACAAAAAACTGAGCGATCTGTCAGTCGCCCAATTCAAGAAGTTTCAGGCGGAGGAGACCCGCGCTATTGAGGTCGAGAACTTCATCAAGTCTAAACCGAATTTTTCTCCTCTAATTTTGAGGCTGGCAGAAACGCTACCCCCCAATATTGCGATCGATATTTTCGATCTGCGGGATTCGGGTGCAACTATCCGGTTTTCGGTCAGAGGTGCGCCCGAAACCGCGCCAGGCTACGCCACCGCTTACCTTGAAAAGCTAAAGCTTGATAAGCAGTTGGCGCTTTTTGATGAATTCAACTTCACCGCGACGCCGTCGATTAATCCAGGGACGGGACGTTTGGCCGTAGAATTTTCACTCAGGCTTCGCGGTAGCGCGGGAGTTAAGAAATGATAAATAAAGAACAGCTCGTCGATTGGTTTAGAAGCAACCCGGTTTCAGTCGTATGTGCTGGACTTAGCCTAGTGCTTCTTGGCGCGATTTATTTTCGCAGCGACGAAATCCCACTGGCGGAAGCTGAGTTGGCGGGTAAGGTGGCGGAGGCCGATCGCCTCGCCCTCAACGGAAAATATTCCTCTCAACTGAAGGCCCACCTAGATGCCATCACCGGTTTCAACTCGATTATTGGGTCGCGGATGATCCGCGTGAGCGAACTTGGCAATAACAGTCAGTACTTTCAGCAATTGAGGAGAGATACAGGGGTCGTGCTGGTTGACTTTCGCCAGTTGACGACCTCATCGAATCTGCCGAAGACACTAAAGACGGCGTTTATTCCGGTTGCTTTTTCCGTGTCAGTCACCGGCGGGCTTTCAGAGATTCTGGATTTCACGCGTTCGTTGGAGGCGGGAACTTACTACGGTCGCATTCTCTCGGGAACGTTGTCGACGGGCCCGGGGAGTCGCGCCGGTCCACTTTCGCTCGCGCTTAGCTTGGAGATCCTCGGTATTCCATGAAAAAGCATTTCGTAATTTTCTCAGTGGTTACCTTGCTTCTTTTGCCGATGGTGGTGTCTGCGGCCAAAGTAAGTTCGGATATCGTGCCGGCACAAAGGCGCCAGCTTTCTGTGGACATCGCTGAGCGACTGGCTCGGCGCAAGGCTTTAGCGCCGGTGCCGGCGGAGCTGACCTTACCGTTTAGTCCGAAGGATTTTGATCGGCCGGATCCAGCCGAGGTCGTCAAACCAGTTGTGGTCGCGAAAGTGCTTCCGCCAAGCGTTAAAGCCCCTCCGGGAGATCGGGAAACCCTCGAAATTCTCGCTGCGCAAATTACTCCCGGTGGTATGATCGAAAAGGGGGGTGTTCGATTCGTCATTATCAGCGGCAAGTATTTTGAAGTCGGCACTCGTTTCGTCGCGACCTACTCGAATCAGGACTACGATCTCGAACTCGTCTCCATCGATCGTACCACCTTCACGCTGCGCTACCGCAGCGAGGAACTTACGAGACAAATAAAGCCCGTTCGCCAACCATGAGCATTTTCATCCACTCGTCGGTTTTTCTTTGCGCAGCGGTTTTATACTTGTCCTCGGCACAGCTCTTGGCGCAAACGACGGTGGCGGCGCTCAGCGCGGGCCCAACGACCCCTGCGCCCGTGAAGGAGGCGCCCGTCGGACCCGTTGATGGCGCCCTGGCAGATAAACCGGCGGCGGTGGCGGGCGCCCTACCGGTAGCACCTCCGACGGAAAAAACGACTACCAACAAGCCAGATGAGGCGGCTGCCGCGAAAAGTAAAGACACCGTTGGTCGCGACACCTTGTCGGTCGATTTTCCGGATGAAGATATTCGGAATATTCTGCGCAATGTGGCCGATCTTTTTGAACTTAATATCATCATGCCCGATACGTTGCAGGGTAAGACCACGATCAAGCTGCGGGACGTCACGTGGCGGCAGATTTTTGAAAGCGTGCTCCAGCCCGTCGCCTATCAGTATCGTGAAGACGGCAATATCATTAAGATTGTCAGCAATGAGAGCGTCACCCAAGAGCCGGCCAGCACTGAAGTATTTCTGATTAATTACGCGAAGGCTTCAGAAATGCTCCCAACCTTGACGACGCTGGTGGACGCGACGTCCGGTGGTAAAATTGTCGTTGATAGCCGCAGCAATAGTTTAATCATCACCGAACGACCGTCGCGGATGAATCGGATCCGCTTGATCATTGAACAGCTCGATCGCGCGACCGACCAGGTCATGATAGAGTCGAAGTTTGTCGAAGTTTCGGACAGCGATGTGAAGAACATCGGTGTCAATTGGTCGTCTCTCGCGAATTACCAGATTTCATCGAAAGGGATGAGCAATACCCTGACGCGCGATCGCGGCCAGACGGCGACGGGTGGCTTTAACTCAAACAACGAAAACGGCTTGTTATCGAAGGTCTCCTCGACGGGCCAGAACAACGTCACGAACACCAATGCTCAGACCAACGGCTCGACGAACACGGGTTCGGTCACTTCGACCAACGGTACGCCTACGGCCACGTCGACGACGGGCACGAATGGTTCGTTGACGAATAGCGCCACGACCGTGGGGACGACACTGCTCGATAGTACGCAGACCGACAACAAGACGAATTTGTTGAATCAGGTGGCCACTTTAATAAACAACGATGGCACGACCCGGGCGTTAAACGCGGTTTTTTCTGCCAGCGATTTCAGCCTGATTCTTAGCGCACTTCAACAATTGCAGAAAACCAAGGTCGTCTCCAATCCGACGATCGTCACGCTTAACAACACTCAGGCTGTGATCAATGTGGGGGAGGAGCGGCCGATCCCGAGTTATACTTACAACCAGCAAACGGGAACCTATGAGGTGAGCGGTTTCACCTACCGGCCGATCGGGGTAATTTTGAAGGTTACTCCGCAGGTGAATTCTCGCGGCTACATCAAGCTTACGGTTGAACCGGAAGTTAGTCAGTCGAGTCGCGACGCCACCTTCAATGGCGCGTCCATCCCAATCGTCGAATCTCGCAAGGCGAACACCACCGTATCTCTGAAAGATGGCTTCACGATGGGCATTGGTGGAATGATGACGGTTACCTCCAAAAATGGTTCTACGAAGGTGCCACTTTTGGGGGACGTGCCGTTGCTCGGACGATTGTTCCGATCCGACAGTCGGAACTCCGAGACAAAAAATCTCATCATTTTCATTACGGCCAAGACGATTAGCGCCGAAGGCGCGACGGTAGAGCAGGTTTTTGATTCGTCGCGGGTGCGTGATTTAAATATGACGCGCGAGGATCTACCGGGTTATCGTGATGGATCGAATCCCTTTTTACCTGAAAGCAAGCTCAATGAAAAGCTGCCGACGACGAAGTCCTCCTTAAGTCCGGCCCGCTCGGAGCCGATTAAATGAGTACGCTCGCCGGTAGACATGCTCCGCTTTCTTTTTTTATCAACGCTTCCAGCGGTCGCACCATGAGATCTCGGTTCCGTATTTTTGCCTACCTGCTATTCGGGTTATTAAATTCAGCCTATTTATACGCTGCTCCGGTGATTACGCCAACGGCGATCAGCGCGTCCCCGGCTTCGACTCCTGTTGGCTACGCGATTGTGATCAGTATTTCGGGGATCAATAGCGGCGCCGCGACTCCAGCCGACGATTTGGGGGCTTCCAGCACGGTGACGGGAACCGTGACGTTTACCCACCAAGTCACGGGCTCCCAGTTTACCACCGGATCGGTCGCTTTTACCAACAATTTGGTGGTCGCTGGGTTTGGCGGTGAGGGTAATTTTACACGGTCGTTCACGATCCCAATGCAAACGTCGCAGGCTGGGGCCTACGATGCCGTCGTCACCTTGACCGCAGCGAGTAGCGGCACGGCGTCAGGCTCCTTTGCCGCGAAAAGTGTCCTCACAGTTACGGGCACGCCAGACTTGGCCGTTACGGGTTTAACCTATCCCGCGGGCACCGCCTATCGAGGGGGGGACGTCATTCCGATGACCTTAAGTTATACCAACAGGTCTCTCACCAGCGGGCAGGGTAACGTTCCCTACGTGTCGACCCTCAATGGCGATGCTTCATTTTTCCAAATCGAAGTGGTGCTTTCGACCAATTCGACTTTTGGTGATGCGGACGATTTTTTACTGAAGTTTTTCCAAATTAGTGCAACGGGTGGCGCGCCCCTGAACGCTGATGACCTCTCGACAACGGTCGCTTGGAACCAAGTTCTCCCCGGCAATTTCTCCGGTTCTTATTATGTTTTAGTTAAGATCGACACGCTCGCGGGTGTCAACGAGGCGGTTGAGCAGGATTTCTCGTTGAATGGGAATAATATTTATTTTTCGCCTGATTACGCGGCCGCCCGTATCTCGCTGGTTCCCACAAATTTTCCGACAGTCTTGTGGGCCAGCGCAGGCAGCACCTCTCTTAGTGATAATCCGGCGATCTCGGGAGATGGCCGTTATACGGCCTTTGTGTCCGAGGCCACGAACCTTGGCGCCGGGGATACTAACGGCGTGCGTGATATTTTTCTCTATGATCGGCAAAACGCCACGACTCGCCGGATCAGTCTGTCCCAGCAGGGCGCTCAGCCCAACAGTGCTTCGAGCAACCCCGCGATCTCTGCCAACGGGACGTATGTGGCGTTTTCTTCTGAGGCGACTAATCTGATAACAGATGATTTCAACGCGTTTTCGGACGTCTACGTGGTTAACGTACTTACGGGATCAATTGCTCGAGTCAGCGTAGGCACCGGGGGGGCGCAGGCAAACGGGGGCAGTTTCAAGCCCGCCATCAGCGCTTCGGGGAGGTACGTGGCGTTTGAATCGACGGCGACAAATCTCATCGCGGCCGGCACAACGGAGGGGGTCACCCATATTTACCTGCGAGATCGTGACGTAAATAATTCAGGCACGTTTGATACGGCCGGCAATGTTTCAACGGGATTGATCTCGAAGACGACCGGTGGCGTCGCGGGAAATGCGAATAGTATTCAGGCCACGGTGAGTGGTGACGGCGGCTACGTGGCCTACGCCAGCGACGCGAGTAACCTCGGTGGAACGGTGGCCGCGGGTATCCGCAATATTTACCTGCGGGCGGTGGCGACTAACACGACGACTTTGGTTACCATCGATTCGGCGGCAGGAGCCGCAAACGGTTCAAGCCGAGCGCCATCGATCAATCAAAATACGGGCGTCTCCACGGGAACGTTTGCGGACGGTCGTTACATCGCGTTTGGCTCGGAAGCGAGCGACCTCGTGGCGGGTGACACCAATGGAATGTCAGACATATTTGTTTACGATCGAGTCAACGCCACAATTACCCGCGTGAGCCTTTCATCAGGCAATGTTGAAGCGACCGATACCTCGAGCACCGCGCTCCAGTTAGTCGGTAGTATCAATCCGAGCATGAGCTCGACCGGTCGTTACGTGGCCTTTTCCTCTTTAGCTGCAAACCTTACCGCCGGCGATAGCGGCGGTGAATTTTCAGCTTCGGATGCGAATAGCGCCTTGGATGTTTTCGTGCGGGATCGCGATGCGAGCGCCAGTGGCACCTTCGATACACTCGGAAACGTCGCTACGACCATGGTCAGCGTCAACCGTTTTGGGTATCAGACTCAGGGCTTGTTCGGAGGCTCCTACACCGCCGCTTCGGATGTTTACCCGGCGATCAGTGGGGATGGCCGCTGGGTGGCGTTTCCTTCAGATGCAGCAAATACTGCAGGATTCGCGCACGGCTCAACCAACCGCACTTCTCCGGATGGGAATAATTTCCGCGACGTCTTTATCTACGATCGTCGCATCAATGCCCTGCCTTCGGTCGGGACCCCGCCGACGGTGTCGATTTCCAGCCCCATCTCGGGTACGGCTTACGATGTGAACAGCACCTTGACGGTGGTGGCGAGTGCCGCCGCGTCGGTTGGAACTGTCGCGAGCGTGCAGTTTTTCGTCAATGGGACGAGTCTTTCGACCGACACGACTTTTCCCTACAACGCATCGTGGTCCCCGACCGCCGTCGGAACCTTTGTCCTCAGCGCACTCGTGACAGATTCTTTCGGCAATCAGGCGGTCTCGAATAACGTCAATATTACGATTGCCGCCGTCAGTCCCACTGCTCCGGTTGTGGCGGTGATTTCTCCAGTTGCGGGGGCCGCGGTGTTTACGAGCGGCGCGACGACCGTTTCCGCGAATGCGAGCGATCCAGACGGTACGATTGCCAGTGTTCAATTTTATGCCAACGGCGTTTTGATCGGTACAGATACGACCTTTCCCTACAGTGTCGCGTGGGTGCCAGTCGCGACCGGCCCTTATACGTTGTCGGCGGTGGCGACGGACAACGGGGGTAACCGCACAACTACGACGGGTGTCGGTACTATAGCTGTGACCGTGACGAACCTGTCAGCTCCGACCGTAAGCATTTCCGCGCCTTTGAACGCGGCGACGGTTCAGGTCAACGCGACGACCTCGATTATAGCGACGACGGCTTCGGCGGGTTCGGTCGCGAGCGTGCAATTTCTGGCCAACGGCACGGTGCTGGGCACTGCGAGCGCCGCTCCCTTTAACTTCGCTTGGACGCCGTCGGTCGCAGGTAGCTATACATTGACGGCCATTGCGACGGATAACCTCGGCTCCCAGACCACGTCGGCGGGTGTGACCGTGGCCGTCAGTGCGGGCACCGCACCCACCGTGGTCATTAATTCGCCGGCGGCCGGTACGATTAATGTCAATGTGCCCCAAACTATTGTCGCCACGGCGGTCGATCTTGATGGCTCGATCAGCCGAGTCGATTTTCGTGCGAATGGGCTCTCGATCGGTTCCGTCTCGACGTTTCCGTATCAGTTTACGTGGACGCCCACGAATACGGGCAGTTATACGTTGCAGGCAATCGCCACGGATAACCTTGGTAACCAGACGACTTCGACCGCCGTGATTATGATCGTCACCTCGGGGACCGCGCCGACCGTGGGTATCACGTACCCGACGTCGGGTGTTTCGCTTGCGAACGGTTCCACCAATACGATTACGGCCATCGCCACCGCGATCTCGGGTACGATTGCGAGTGTGCAGTTTTTCGCCAACGGGATCGCTTTGGCTGCAGGCGGCACAATCTCGCCCTATACCGCGACGTTTTCGCCGGTCGCGACCGGCGCCTACGCTTTGACGGTGATTGCCACCGACACTTTGGGCAATCGGACGACCAGCGCGACGGTGAATGTCACCGTTGCGGCGAACCAGGCCCCCACCGTGAGTCTTAGTGTGGCTTCGACCGCCGTGTTCGGCACGCCGACGCCGATTTCCGCTACGGCCACAGATATCGATGGTGCGATTTCTAGCGTCCAATTCTTCGCCAACGGCGTGAGCCTCGGGACTTCCGCGAGCGCGCCCTTCAGCGTATCTTGGACGCCGATCATGATGGGAAGCCACGCCATTACGGCCGTCGCGACCGACAACCTTGGCGCGAGTACCCGTTCTTTGACCTCGGTTGTTACGGTTTTGGGGGGCACCTTACCGAACCCGCCGACGGTAACGCTGACGGCGCCGGGTAATGCGACGACGATCCCGATTAATTCTACGCAGAGCATCTCCGCGACTGCGACCGCGGTCGCGCCGTTTGCTTCGATTGCCAGCGTCCAATTCTGGGTGAGCGATGGTGCGAGGACCAGCACGGCGGGTGAAACGGTCCGCGCTTTTCCTTATTCGATTAATTGGGGCCCACTCAACGCAGGCGGGGGTCTGCTTGGCACCTATGCCGCCGGCACCTACACCCTTTACGCTATCGCCACCGACACGGCTGGAAATACCGCGACCTCGAGCCCGGTTACGATCACGGTGGCGGCGGCGGTGCCGGGTACGCCGACGGTTTCATTAGTAACGCCGATTGATGCGACGACGGTGACTGTCAATCAGCCGCTCTATCTCTCCGCGAACGCGACCGATCCGGACGGCCGGGTCGCGCGGGTCGAGTTTTCGGCGAACAACATCGTCGTCGGTTCGAAAACAACCTTCCCTTATTACTACGCGTGGACGCCGACGGCCCCCGGCGCCTATGCGATTACCGCCACGGTCACTGACAACGACGGCAATCGCACGACATCTTCGGCTGCCACCATTACGGCGGCCGCGGCGACTGGTAGCGTCGAGGTCGTGAGTTTAACTTTCAATAACCCGGCGCGCGACGCGAGTTCGGTGGCCGCGAATCCGTTGCTCGCGGTGGATGTTAGTTTAGGCTCCAAGTTAATCATTACCGCCACGGGAGTCGATGCGGGCGGTTCGATCGCGAGTGTTCAATTTTTTGCTAATGGCACGAGCTTAGTGACGGATGCGTCCTCACCGTTTTACACGACTTATACGGTCTCGACGCTCGGTAGCGTCGTGATTACCGCCCTGGCGACGGATTCTTCCGGTAACAAGATTTATTCGGCACCTCTTTTCATCAATTCGCTAGCGTCGGTTGACGCGCAGAATGGGGTCGTGAGGCTGATCAGCCCCGCCAATGGCGCGACTTATGTCTCCGGTCAGCAAATTGTTTTTCAGGCGACGCATAACTATGGGACGGATGTATCGCCCAAAGTTGATTTCTATATTAACGGAGCGCAGGGGACCACCCTCGGTGAGGCGCCTTATCAATTTATCCGATACCTGACTCGAGCGGGCACTTACGATGTGCAGGCGGTCATTCGCATAGGCACGGAAACGACCTACTCATCGGTGGCGAACATCACGGTCAATTCGAATACTGCTCCGATCGTTAGTATTAGTAGCCCGGCGACCGGCTCGGTCTCAGGCATAGGAGTCCCGATCGCGATAACCGCGACCGCGTCCGATCCCGACGGCACGATAGCGGGGGTTCAATTCTTCGCCAACGGTGTCTTCATCAGTACCGACGCTTCCTTCCCTTACACCGCGACGTTTAACCCGGCGGCGGTCGGGGTCTATGTGCTCACAGCATTGGCCACCGATAGCAGCGGCGAAATGACGATGTCTTCAGGCGTGACGGTTTCGGTGACCAGCGGCACATCGCCCACGGTCGGCGTATCGGCGCCGGCGCAACTTGCGGCCGGTTCCAGCGGGATCGTTTCGGCGACAGCCGCAGCCGGAGCGAGTGGCGCAACGATTGCCAGCGTGCAGTTTTTTGCGAATGGGCTGCCGATCGGGACTGCCGGAACGTTCCCCTATTCGTCTGCTTTTACGCCAGCTTCAACCGGAACTTACGTCATCACGGCGGTTGCCACCGATACTCTTGGCAATGTCGCGACCAGCGCCTCCACCAACGTGCTGGTCGCAACTAATGTCGCGCCGACCGCGGTCGCGATTTCCTCAGCCAGCGGTTCATTTGCGCTTGGCGTGACGGCGACTATTACCGCCAATGCGACCGATATCGATGGAAGTATCGCGAGCGTACAGTTTTTGATTGATGGCGTGGCGATCGGGACTGACACGACGTCTCCTTATTCGATCGCGTGGACTCCGACCACCGCCGGGACGTATGCGCAGACTGTGATCGCGACAGATAACTTGGGGGCGACGACCACTTCGGCCGCGGTCAATGTCACCGTGACCGCCGGAAGTTCTCCAGCAGTCAACATCACCTCGCCGGTTACCGGCGGTTTTCTCTCGGCCAACGGCTCGGTGACTATAACCGCGACGGCCACCGGTGCCACTCCTGCGCTCACGATTGCCAACGTCAGGTTTTTTGCGAACGGCGTTTTGCTCGGCACGGGCTCCGTCTTCCCTTACTCGGCGACGTTCTTACCGACGGCGACGGGGTCGTATACTTTGAAGGCGATCGCGACCGACTCGGCCGGCAATCAGGCCTCTCATTCGGTCACGGTCACCGTGCAGGCGAACACGGCTCCGACCGGCGTTGCCATTGGCTCGCCTTCAGTGGGATCGACGGTGGGCGTGGGTGTTGCAACGACGATTACCGCGTCAGCTACGGATGCGGACGGTACGATTGCCAGCGTTCAATTCTTCGTTAACGGCGCTAGTATCGGGACGCGGACCGCCGCGCCATTTACGGTTTCCTGGACCCCGACGATCAACGGTACCTATTTGTTGTCGGTGGTTGCCGCTGATAATCTTGGGGCGACGACGACATCGGCGGTGGTCAGTGTGACGGCGGGCGCGAGCAACGCGCCTTCAGGGGCGATCACTGCGCCGCTGGCTGGTACGACGATCGCGGTTGGCTCTACGATGAGTGTGACGGCGATTGCTAGTGCCAACGCTTCCGGTGCCACGGTTGGGAGCGTCCAGTTCCTAGATAATGGTGTTTCGATTGGGACCGATCAGGCGTTCCCCTACGCGGCATCGTGGACCCCGCTGTCGACGGGGACTCACTCCTTGCAGATCTTGGTTACCGATACGCTGGGCAATCAGTTTGTCAGTGCCGTGGTCAGCGTCAGTGTGGCCGCGAATGTGGCCCCGTCGGTGAGTATTTCCGCGCCGGCTGGTGGCGCGGTGGTCGGCGTAGGCGTGGCGACGACCGTCTCGGCGAGCGCGGCGGATGGCGACGGTTCGATCGCGAGCGTGCAGTTTTTTGCTGGTACGACGCTGATTGGTACGAAAACGAGTGCGCCTTACACGATTTCGTGGACCCCGATAAGTGCATCCGGAGGCGCGGTGGCGCTCACGGCGGTCGCGACGGACAATCTCGGGGCCACCACGACGTCTTCTGCGGTCGCTGTAACGGTCAGCGGCGGCAATGCGCCGACGGTCGCAATTTCCGGCCCCGCCACCGGCTCATCGGTGCAGATTAATTCGAGCAACACGATCACTGCGACGGCGAGCGCGGTGACCGGCACGATCGCAAGCGTCCAGTTTCTAGTGAACGGAATCTCGGCCGAGGTCGACGCAACGTTTCCGTATACGGCGGCTTGGACACCGACGACCAACGGCGCGTATACGATCATCGCAGTGGCGGTCGACACGGCTGGTAATAGCACGACCTCGACGGCGGTAGTCGTGACGGCGATCACGGGAGTGGCGCCGACGGTAAGTATTGTAAATCCGAATACAGGGAACGCCTTCGTCGCCTCGAGGGAGATTCTTTTTGATGCCGTAGCGAGCGATCCTGACGGGACGATTGCGAAGGTTGAGTTTATCGCCAATGGCGTGGTGGTGGCCACCGATACGGGCTCGCCTTATTTTACCAATTGGGCGCCGGCCTCTGCGGGGGTGTACACTCTGATCGCACGCGCGACTGACAATGCAGGTAATCGGACGGATTCGGTCGCGGTCACGATCTCCGTATCGCAGAATGCACCCCCGGTGGTCAACTTGTTGAGCCCAGCGGCGGGTGCGACGTACACGCTGGGCAGCGGCGTGGTATTTTTTGCAGAGGCGAAGGATGCGAATGGGACGATCAATAACGTGCGGTTTTTGGCTAACGGGGACTTGATCGGGCCGGTCGATACGGCGGCCCCGTTCACGGCAGTGTGGACGCCAGCGGTGGTCGGCAGCTACGCGGTGTTGGCAGTGGGTGTGGATAACGACTCGAACGCCAGCACGGGCGCATCGCGTACGTTGAATATCGTCGCTCCGATCGGATTGGCGCCCACGGTGGTGCTAACCAATCCGGCGGCGGGAGCCACCTTGACGACCGCCTCGACAATTTCGCTGGCGGCGGCAGCGGCGGACGCGGACGGGACCGTCGCCTCGGTCGCATTTTACGATAACGGCCAGCTTCTGGCCACCGATACGAGCGCGCCGTTTGGGGTCAATTGGGCGCCGACGGCAGCCGGGGCGCATCGGCTCTACGCAGTGGCGACGGATAGTGCGGGCAACGTGATCACGTCGGTGCCTTTGGATGTGTCAGTCGCGGTCGCGAGCAGTTCGGCGCCGGTGGTTGGGTTGACGGATCCGGGTGCCCAAGCGGTGGGTGTAGCGGTGACATTGCTGGCAACGGCGACGGACGCGGACGGGATAGTTTCTTCGGTGCAGTTTTTTGATGACGGTTTGTTGATTGGGAGCACGGGAACAGTGCCGTACTCGCTAGGGTGGACTCCGACGCGAGCGGGCACGCACGTGTTGACGGCATTGGCGACGGATAACTCTTCCAACCAAGTGATTTCTGGGAACGTAAGCGTGGTGGTGACCGCGGGGGCGGCACCGACAGTGGCGATTACGGGACCAGCGGCTGGGGCGGCGGTGCCAGTCAATGGCGCGCGCCTGATAACGGCGACGGCGACGCCCGGCACGGGAACGATAGCGAGCGTGCGGTTTTTTGCGAATGGTGTATTGGTGGGAACGGATACGGCATTTCCGTATGAAGCGACGTGGACGCCGATCGCCTTGGGTACTTACTCGTTGGTGGCGATTGCGACCGATTCTGTGGGAAAGCAGGCGTCGAGTGAGGCGATTGCGGTTTCGGTGGCGGCCAACGCGTTGCCGAGTGTCAGCATTACGGCACCGGCGGCCGGGACGGTGGGGGTGGGCGTTTCGACCGCGGTGGCGGCCTCGGCGAGTGATGTCGATGGAACGATCGCGAGCGTGCAGTTTTTTGCCAACGGGGTGGCCCTGGGAGTGCCCGACACGGTGGCGCCGTTCACGGCGACATTTAGTTCTTTGATCGGGGGAGTTTTCAATCTTTCGGCCGTGGCAACGGATAATCTGGGAGCGACCGTCACCTCGGCGGTGGTGCCGATTACCGTCACGGGAGGTAACGCGCCGCTTGCCACGATCACGACCCCGCTGACGGGTGCGGCCGTCGCCAGTGGCTCGAGCAACACGCTGAGTGCCTCCGCGACTTCGGTCCTAGCGGGCAGTACGATCGCGAGCGTACAGTTTTTTGCCAATGGAGTTGCGGTGGGTACCGACTCGAGTTTTCCGTATACCGCCGTGTGGTCACCGACGGCGATCGGTTCTTATGCGATCACGGCTATCGCGACGGATACGGCGGGAAATCAAGGGAGCAGTTCCTCAGTCAACGTCTCGGTCGCGGCCAACGCCGCGCCGACCGTCGCGATCAGTGCGCCGAGTGCCGGCGCGGCTCTTCCGATTGGTGCGGCGGCGACGATCTCGGCCGCGGCGGCGGACGCTGATGGTAGTGTGGCGAGCGTGCAATTTTTTATTGCGACCAATGGTGGCGTGGCGGTGGCGCTGAGCACGGATACGACGGCGCCCTTTACCGCTACGTTCACGCCGGCGACGACGGCGACTTACATACTTAGCGCTGTGGCGACGGACAATATGGGCGCAACCACGACGTCGGCGGGAATAAGTGTAACGACGAGCATTGGCTTGGCGCCAAGTGTGACGATCACGAGCCCGTTGGCCGCGATCGGTATACCGGTGAATGCGACGACCTCGGTGACGGCCCAGGCGACGGCCGCGGCTGGCACGATCGCCAGCGTGCAATTTTTTGCCAATGGGGTGTCCCTGGGGATCGACACCAGCGTGCCCTATGCGGTGGCCTGGGTCCCGGCGGCGAATGGGAGCTACAGCCTGACGGCGGTGGCGACGGACACGACAGGTAACGCGACGACCAGTGCAGCGGTGGTCGTCAGTGTGGCCGCGAATGTGGCCCCGTCGGTGAGTATTTCCGCGCCGGCTGGTGGCGCGGTGGTCGGCGTAGGCGTGGCGACGACCGTCTCGGCGAGCGCGGCGGATGGCGACGGTTCGATCGCGAGCGTGCAGTTTTTTGTGACCAAGGGCAGCGGTGCGCCGGTATCATTAGGCACGAGCACGACGGCGCCTTTTAGCGTCGCGTGGACTCCGAATTTAGCCGGCGCTTACGGTTTGACGGCTTTGGCCATGGACAATCTCGGTGTGACGACTACCTCGGCCGTGGTCGCTGTAACGGTCAGTGGTGGCAATGCGCCCGCGGTAGGGATTACCACGCCAACGGCAGGCGCGACTGTGGCCGTTAATTCTGCTCGGACGATTTCGGCGAGCGCGACGGCGACGGGAGCCGGCGTGACCATCGCCAGCGTGCAGTTTTTTGCCAACGGCGTCTTGCTGGGTAGTGATGCGACCTTCCCCTATGAGGCGGCATGGACACCAGCGGCAACCGGCACCTTCTTGTTGACGGCGATCGCCACGGATACCGCGGGCAACCAAGCCACGAGCGTGAGCGTGGGTGTCATCGTGGCCCCGAACTTGGCCCCGAGCGTTTCGGTCATAGCGCCTGCCTCCCTGGGTGTTGGCATCGCCACGCCGCTGACCGCGGTTGCGACTGATTCTGATGGTACGGTGGCGAGTGTGCAGTTTTTCGTCAACGGTATCGTCGTCGGCAGCCCAATTACGGCGGCTCCGTTTACGATCAGTTTCACCTCGAACGTGGCTGGGAGCATGGCGATTACCGCTACGGCGACGGATAATCTGGGAGCGACTGCCACCTCGGCGCCTGTGACTATTTCAGTCAGCGGCGGCAATGCGCCGACGGTCAATCTCACCGCGCCTCTCAGCGGATCGACCTTACCCGTCAACGTCCTCCAGAGCCTGACCGCGACCGCGACCGCGACGACCGGAGCCATGGCCAACGTGGAGTTCCGCGTTACCACGGGTGGTACGTCGACATCACTCGGCGTTGACACGACCTTCCCCTATAGTGCCCCGTGGACGCCGACGGCGGTAGGTGCTTATGTGCTGACGGCCACGGCCACCGACACGACTGGCCATCAGGCGGTGGCCTCTTCCACGGTGACCGTGACTGCGACGAGTAACGCCGGGCCCTCGATCGCGATCGCTAGTCCGGCCAACGCGGACAACTTCACGGCGGGAGCGCCGGTGGTATTATTTGCCAATGCCAGCGATGCGAACGGGTCCGTCACGAGCGTTCGTTTCTTGGTGGACGGTCGAGTGATTGGCACAGCGCTGACGATCGCGCCTTATTCGACCACGTGGACGCCGATAGCCGCGGGCACTTACCTGATCACGGCGATCGCCGTAGATAATGACTTTAATGCGACCACGAGCGCTACCGTTGCGGTTACGATCTCGCCGGCGAGTGGGGTACTTCCCACCGTATCGATTACCAGTCCGCTCGTTGGCACGCGTCTGACGACCCGGTCTACGATTCCGGTGATTGCGGGGGTCTCTTCTCTCGGGGTGACACAGGTGCAGTTTTTTGACAACGGCGTGGCCCTCGGGGTGCCCGATACAGCAGCGCCGTTTATGATCAATTGGTCGCCGACGACCGCAGGCGTTCATCGCCTCGTGGCTGTGGCGACGGCGGGAACCAACATTATTTCTTCAACGCCGTTCGACATCACGGTGATTGCAGCCACCAGTCCTAATCCTCCGACGGTGATACTGGACTCACCTCTGCCGGGAACGCTGCTTGCCATCGGTACGAACCCGCCTGCGAGTGTGGCGCTGACGGCTTCGGCGAGTGACGCGATTGATGGCACGATCACAAAAGTCGAATTCTACGTGAACGGAACTTTGGTGGGAAGTGACACGGAATTCCCCTATTCAGTTACGTACACACCGCCGTCGCTCGGTCTGTATTCGGTATACGCTTTGGCGACGGACGACGCAGGCAACGTCAGCACAAGCGCGTTTTCAAGCTTTACGACCATCGCGGCCAACGCACCGACCGTGGCAATCGCGGCACCGCTCACGAATGTGTCGATCCCCGTTAATACGCTCCAGACGATCAGCGCGAACGTGACTCCCGCCGCCGGATTCACGATCACGAACGTGCGCTTCTTCGCCGGGTCTACTCTGATTGGATCGGATAATAGCTTCCCGTATTCAGTGAATTGGACGCCGTCTTCAACCGGTCCCGTTGTACTGACCGCGGTGGCGATTGATAACGCGTCGGTCTCTGGCTCTTCTCCAGGCGTTAACGTCACCGTCGCCCCAGGCACGCCTCCTACGAGCGTGATCACCAGCCCGGCGAACGGGACGAACCTCACCGTCAACATCCCGACGACGCTCACGGCGAGCGCGAATGCCACGCTTCCCGCCACGGTTCAAAGTGTCGACTTCCGTGTCAATGGCGTGTCCGTTGGTATCGCGAATGCTTTTCCGTATTCGGTGGTTTATACTCCGACCGCGATTGGCATTGGCTTCCAGATTGGCGTGGTCGTGACTGATTCTCAGCAGAATGTTTTCACGACGCCCGCTTTGCAAAATGTCACCATCAATGTGATTTCGGCGCCCGGGCCGACGGTGGCGGTATCGTCGCCGACAGCAGGAACTTCTGTGGTCATTGGCACTTCGACGGTCGTCTCGGCGAATGCCAGAGCGCAAGCGGCGGGCACGACGGTCGGTAGCGTGCAGTTTTTTGCCAATAATGTTTCGATCGGAACCGTCACGACCGCTCCCTACAATATTTCATGGTTCCCCACAGCGGGGGGGGCAGTTGCGCTGACCGCCCGTGCGATCGACAGCAGTGGCACGGCGACGACTTCGGCGGGCGTCAATGTGAGTGTCACGACTCCTCCCGCGCTTGTCGCGGTAACGAGCCCGGCCGCAGGTGCGTCGTTGCCGGTCAATCGGCCGCTGACCATCACGGGTACGGCGACAAGCACGACCGGTGCCGTGGTGAGTTTGGAGTTTTTGGTGAACGGCGTTTCAGTCGGTCTGGATAATACGTTCCCCTTCGGCGTGTCATGGACCCCGCTCACACCGGGTATGTTTGCGATCACGGCCAAGGCGACGGACAGCTTTGGTACGGTCACGGCCTCTTCTGTGGCATCGGTGAATGTGGTAGGCGGTAACGTTCCGATCGTCGCCATCTCGACACCGCCGAGTGGTTCGACGGTAACGGCCGGCACGCCTCAGACGATCGTGGTCAATGCGAATACGCCCAATGGCACGATTGAGCGCGTCGAGCTTCTCGCCGATGGCGTGTTGCTCAGCGCTGATAGCTCCTTCCCCTACAATTTTGCGTGGACGCCGGGCGGTTTAGGCGTCGTCGAGCTGACTGCGGTTGCTTTCGACACCCAAGGTAATCGTTCGGCGAGTGCGCCGGTCACAATTACCGTCGTTGGCATTAGTGCGGGCGCTCCGGTGACCGCCATTGTCAGCCCGGTGGGAGGCGCGTCACTGCCGGTTGGTGTCACCACATTGATCTCGGCGGTGGCGACGGATGCCGACGGGACCATTGCTCAGGTCGAATTCCTCGTCAACGGGGCCTCTCTTGGGGTGGATGCGGTATTCCCCTACAACTTTACGTTCACCCCGAAAGCGACCGGAAAGTACATCATCACGGCGCGGGCGACGGATAATGGCGGGAATATCGCGACCAGCGCGCCAGTCAGCGTTGCCGTCAGTGGTGGCACGGCCCCGAGTGTGGCGATTTCTTCGCCGAATGATGGCGGGATTTTAGGGGTGAATATTCCGCAGACGATTACGGCAACCGCCGGGTCGGCCAGTGGCTTTATTACCGGCGTGGAGTTTTATCTCAACGGGGCACCGCTGGCAGTTGATCCGACGTTCCCGTATGCCGCTTCGTGGAACCCGGGGGCGATTGGTAATTATACTTTGACGGCCCGCGCGACTGATAATTTGGGGAACATCACGGATTCGGCGATTGTGGGGGTGGCGGTGGGCGCTTCGGCGGCGCCGAGTGTCTCCATTTCAAATCCGGTGACGGGCAGTTCGTTTACGGTTGGGACGCCTCTGACCGTGGCCGCGGACGCGGTTGATTCCGATGGCTCGATCACGCAAGTGCGCTTCTTTGTTAACGGCGTTCTCCTCAACGGTGTTGATGTGATCTCGCCGTATAGCACGGTATGGACGGCGAACTCGGTGGGCATCTACACGCTGACGGCGGAGGCGACGGATAATAACGGGAATGTTTCCTTGAGTCGGCCAGTGACGGTGACCATCGGTGCGAATGCAGCGCCGACGGTGGCGCTCACGAGCCCGGTGACGGGTAGTTATAGTCTTGGAAACTTGGTTTTGGTCTCGGCCAGTGCTAATGATTCCGATGGTTCGATCGCTACGGTGCAATTTTTCGCCAATGGCTTGGCCATCGGGACGGCGACCGCCGCGCCTTTCAGCGTCAGCTGGCGGCCTAGTTTGGCGGGTTCTTTTAATCTCACCGCCCAGGCGACCGATAACGTGGGCAACGTCGCGGTCACGCTCCCGTTGGCGGTGACGATTACCTCGACGGCCGCGCCGGCGGTCACGATTATAAATCCTGTGGTGGGGATGCCCTATGGGGTAGGTAATGCGATTCCCTTTGCGGCGACTCCTAGCGGTGGCAACGGGCCGATCGCGCAAGTGCAGTTTTTTGTGAACGGCGCGAGTATTGGTGCGGCGGATACGGTATCACCTTATTCGGTCACATGGACGCCGAACGCGCCGGGCACTTATCAATTGCTCGCGATCGCGACGGACAGTGCGGGGCTCTCTTCATCCACCTCGGCGACGATGAACCTTCTGATCAGTGGCAATAACGCGCCGACGGTTGCGATCACGAGTCCGCCGAGCGGGACGAGCGTCAACGGCGGCGCGACGGTCATCCTGACGGCGGTGGCCGCTGATGCCGACGGCACGATTGCATCGGTGCGATTCAGTGCCAATGGGAATGGCGTGGGCACCGCGACCACGATTCCTTTCAGTACTGCGTGGGTCCCGAGTGCGGCGGGCGACTATACGGTGACGGCGCAGGCGACGGATAATTCGGGAAATGTGACGAACTCCACTCCGATCACGGTTTCAGTGGTGGCGAATCGGGCGCCGACGGTGGCGGTCACAGCGCCGAGTAATGGTGCGACCCTTCGCGTTGGTTCGGGCGTGAGTCTTACGGCTACGGCCAACGACACCGACGGAACGATTGCGAGTGTCCAGTTCTTCGCGAACGGTCTGGCTATAGGGGGAGCGGATACGACCGCGCCTTATGCGTCCCTCTGGACTCCTGGGGCCGAGGGTATTTACCGGATCACGGCGACGGCGCTGGATAATTCAGGTGCGGCCACGGTCTCCGCGCAAATTACGGTGCTGACGGTGATCCCTGGAAAGAACGGATCAGACATTACCTATTCGGGTAATTACCAAGGCGCGGGTGAATCCGGTCGATTCGCGGCGATTAATGTGCGGGGTACGAACGCGACCTTTATTGCCTTCTCGAATGCGACGCCGAGCCGGATTTATTTCTTCCCTGGATTGGCGGTTGATCCTGCTGGCGGTTTTGCTGCTTTCGATACGGTGGGACGTTCTGTGATCAGCGGGAATGCGAGCGATACGGGCGCGAATGGGACGATGGACGCAGGGCGGGTCACGTTCATCGGCGCGATCAGCTTTGGCACGGGCAGTGGCATCGCCACCGGTTATTACACGGGCAGCATCACTGGGCGTCCGGACAGTACCTTTGCGGGAATCGTAAATCCTGATGGTGGGATCACTGTTTTTGTTTCGGATGGAACTTTCCGTGACGCTGGGGCGAGCACGGTTTCCGCCAATGGCAGCTTTACGGTAACGACGCTAACGGGGAACCGTTTCGTTGGCCGAGCGGACCCAGTGACCGGGTTCATTACGGGGACGCTGACCGGTGGACCTGGCGGGTCGTTCATGGCGGCGATTTCGTCGGGCGTGTCGTTCAGCGATGGCTTCCTGAAAAATCTTTCGACGCGTGGCCAAGTGGGTAGCGGCGCGAACATTTTAATTGCTGGATTTATTGTGGCGGGCGATATCCCGAAGCAGGTGCTGATTCGAGCGATTGGGCCATCGCTGACGTCTTTCGGGGTTGTGGGGGCGCTCGCTGATCCGCAGTTGCAGCTTTTTAACGGGAACTCTCTGATTGCGACGAACGATAACTGGGGCGGGGCGAGCAATATCAATGCGGCGGCGAATGCCGTGGGCGCCTTCCCGTTGGCGCCAGCGAGCCTTGATGCCGTGATTTTTGCAGCTTTGCCGCCTGGTTCCTATACCGCGCAGGTCAGTGGAGTAGGGGGTGGTACGGGTATTGCCCTCGTTGAACTTTACGACGCTGACACTTTACAGCCCTTTTCGGCCCAAAAGGTCACGAATGTCGCGACTAGAGGGATTGTGAGTAGTGGTCAGAATCAGCTGATTGCTGGATTTTTGGTTAGTGGTAATACGTCGAAGAAGGTCCTCATTCGTGCGGTGGGGCCGACGCTAGGGGGGGCGCCCTTCAATGTCGGTGGAGTGTTGCCTGATCCCTTGTTGCGCTTGGTGCGTAGCGACAGCCTCGTCGTGCGTGAAAATGATAATTGGGAAACGGGCAACGATGCTGCGCTGATCAGCGAAGCGTCGGCGAAAGTGGGAGCGTTTCCGTTGACGCGTAACTCGAAGGACGCGGCAATATTGATCAATCTTCCCCCCGGCAGTTATAGCGCTCAAGTCACGGGGTCAGGCACGACGACTGGGGTAGCCTTAGTTGAGGTCTACGAGGTGCCCTAAGGACGATTGCGCGGCGCTGGGTGGCCCGCGGGCGGGTGGTGAGCGGGCACCTTTTAGGAATTTGACTATTCGTTGGTCATTTCGAATTTCGCGGGTACGTTTTTACTTTATGAGCAGCGCCATCCTCGCCGCGCCCACTCGCGCGACCCCCAACGGTTTCGCCGGATTTGTTTCTCAGTTGGCGCCGCACATGGCAGAGCTCGATTTTTTTTTGCGCGAGCAGTTGGTCGCGTTTGAGCCAGAAATCCGAGTCATGGTTGACTATTGTATCGATACTTCGGGCAAGCGCATTCGCCCGACATTGGTTTTTCTGAGTGGATGGCAAGGGGCACCCCGCGTGCAGCCTGAGCTTGTGCGTGTCGCTGCGGTGGTGGAGTTGGTCCATCTCGCGACGTTAGTGCATGATGATATTATGGATGAGGCGGATCTTCGGCGCAGCCGGATGACGGTCGCTCGGAAATACGGGTCGCCGGCCGCGGTTTTGCTGGGAGATGCGCTCTTTGCGCATGCTCTGCATTTGGCCACGCAGTTTCCCACAACGGAAATCTGCGCGGCGGTGTCCGCCTCGACGCGACGCGTGTGCGCAGGAGAAATTGTGCAGACGCTGCGCCGGCGCTCGACGAATATTACGCGGGCTGAGTATTGGCGAATCGTTGATCTAAAAACGGCGGAGCTGTTTCGCGTTTCCTGCTTGCTAGGGGCCCGGCTGGCAGGTTTCTCAGCCGAGTATGTTGAGGCGGTGAGTCGCTTTGGCCGGCATCTGGGGATCGCCTATCAGATTTACGACGACTTGGTGGATTTTTTTGGCGAGGAGGGGAGGATTGGGAAAACTTTGGGCACGGACTTGGCGAGTGGTAAGCTCACCTTGCCGCTATTGGTTCTCTTGGAGCGGCTTTCGGCGACAGAGGCCGCGGTGCTCGGGAGTGAAATCACGGGAGAACGCCCTACCCAGCTTAGTCTGCGTCTGCGGCAAATGGGGGATTTGGGCGTCTTTCAGGTCGTGGCTCTGGCGGTGAACGATGAAATTAAGGCGGCGGCGGAGGCGCTGCAGGCTTATCATGGGGTGGCTCCGACGATTTTTTTACTTGGCTTATGCGCGGGACTGCGGGAGCAGGTCGAAGCCCTGCAGGCGAATTCCTCGCCACTGAGTTGAGGAGAAAGTTGGACCGAGGGCGGAGAGAGGGGAGCGCCAGCGGTCTTTTTAGCTTGAACTTGGAGGGACGCGACCTCCGTCGTGTTCATCGTGTGGTCGCGGCAGGCGTGCGTCTCGGTAGTCGTTAAAAGGTGGTTGAGGAGGATGGCCGCCAGCCGGGTAATTTGGCAGGCTGGCCTTACGCGCCGAGTTTATTCCCGCTGGTTCGTTAGTTTGCATTTGCTCCGTGAGAAAAAACCCCGAAATCTGAGGTTGTGAGCGAGGCAGTCAAAAATCTTGGGAGAACGTACGCGGCATCTCCGGAGCGCCGGTTGGAGGCTGGCGCTGATTTAGAAATCGTTCGACGGGTGCAAGCGGGTGATGTGGCGGCGTTTGATCGGATTGTGGAAAAATACCGTGAGCGGGTTTTTGGGATTGTCTATCATATGACGTCAAACCGCGAAGATGCCGCGGATTTGGCGCAGGAGTCCTTCATTAAGGCCTTTCAGTCGATCCACCGGTTCGGCGGTCAGGCTTCGTTCTTCACTTGGCTTTACCGGATTGCAGTCAATACCACTTCGAGTCATCTGCGGAAGTCCCGTCTACGATCTTTTTTTAGCCTTGAACAGATCGATTTGGATGCCCCGCTTTCGAGAGAGGTGGTTGAGGCACTAACGGATAAGACTGATGGGGAGCGCGACGCTTATGTCCGAGAGCTTCAGGAAAAATTGAACGATGCGATGCAAAAGCTGTCTATCCCTCACCGCACTGTGGTTACACTTTTTGAAATCGAGGGGCTAAGTCACCAAGAGATCGCTGACGTTATGGCATGTTCGATTGGCACGGTGCGGTCTAGGTTGCACTATGCAAAACAACTTCTGCAAGCCGAGTTACAGCCCTATCTGCGCCGATGAAACCTGAGAGCAAGCGTCCCGTTACGATTGAAGATTTAGTGCGCCTGAAGCGGGCGGAACGTCCAGCGGCGGAATTTTGGCCGGAATTCGATCGGCAGCTGCGCGCGAAGCAGTTGGCTGCTTTGGTGGGAAAGCCTGCCTGGTGGCGGATGGTGCCGGTTTGGTTTGTGGGTGTGGCCCGTTACGCTTGGCCGGTCGGGGTGGCAACGATTTTGGCGGTATCTTTTGTTTCGATGCGTGAGTTTTCGAGCCATGAGCAGGCGATGCCTTTGGATGAGGCTTTGGCGACTAGCTTGGACGTTTCGCCGATGGTGAGCGCCGTGGCGGCGGGGTTACCGAGCGGTTTCTTTTCGGCTGGGAGCGGGGACAGGAAATCGGGTGAGCGAGAGGTCGCTGAGATAAGTGCAGTCGTCATGGTCGAGGCGTTGTCTTTGCAGCCCGCGATGGCGTCGCTTAGTGGGGGGAGTTCGTCGCCGGTTCTCGATAAAGCGTCGCTCGTATCCTCTGCTGAGAGTTCTCCCGTTTTGGGGCGTTTGGACGAGTCCTTGATTAAGCCGCCCTCCGTGGTTGAGGCGCGCAATTCGGGTCGATTGTTGGCCGCCGCAACGGGTTTTGAGGCCCGGGCGATGCCGGCGAGGCCTCGAGTTGATCCTTTGCAGCAGATGGTGTCCCCGAGCGATCGGAGCCGCGCTAAATTGCTCACAGCGATGGTCTCAATGTCTCCGAGCGAGGTTTCAGTGAGATCGGCGGAGCGCGCGAATCATCGGATATCAGAGGATCGGCTTTATGATCAGATTCATCGTTTTGGGGCGCGTGGGGCCGGTGTGAATATGAAGTTTTGATGGGATTAGCGTCGCATCAGATTTGGTTTCAAGCTCACTGACGGAAGGTTTTTTATGGTTCCGCGCTCCTTTCAGTAGCCTCAGAGTCGGGCTATCCTGCCTGCTGTGGAGGTGAAGGGGGGATGATAAGATTCTCCGTGAATCGGAAGCTTTGACTGGCGGCGCGAACAGCGACTATTGATGGCGGTTGGAAAGATTGTGAGGACCTTCAAAATGAAGTCGTGGTCGGGGCCGGCGAGGTGCCCGTTAGCCTGAGTTCTGCAGTTGGAGCCGGGATGGGAAATGGTGGTAGAGGAGAGGTGTTTTTCCCGCGCGGCCTTTTACGTGGGAAGTCAATTTTTTGGAGTGATGCAGCGCCGAAAACCCCGTTTTGATCCGGCGGGTTTTCTGCGATTGTGCCGGGCGTTGCCCTGCGACGTAAGACCAGATCGGCTAAGCCGATATCCAGCATTCCGGCGGTCCGTGTAGCTTCGGTGTAGCTTCGGCAAGCTTGCGGAAGGTAAAAAAATCTCGGCCGCCCACGGGCGGGGCGACTGGGGCACCGCGTCTCGAGATGAGCTCACGCCGGCTGGCCGGGTGGATCGTGGTCGGGCGCGGAGGTGGTTTCCGGCTTCGGATAATT
>CAMDOF010000114.1 GCA_945903465.1 Opitutus sp. GAS368 | reverse complement strand
TGCCCCCCTCTCCGCCCGGCAACAGTCCCGCCTGCGAAAATTGATTCGCGACGTATTTCGCCGCTCGCTCGTAGGCCGCGGTGCCCGCCTCGCGCCCCTCCATTTCGTCGCTCGATAACGCCGTCACCTGCGCCCACCACGCCGCCGCGTCAGAGGTGGGCGGCTGGAACGTCGAACGTTGGGCGGCCAATACGGCGCAGGAACAAAAAATTAGGCTTAGACAGGAAAACGTAAATCGAGGGGTGAACATGAGTTACTGATAGGAAATCCGATCTTCAGGGGGATCGGATCTGGGAGGGGCATGGTGGGATGGGGATGAGTTAGCCGTAAATCAGTCGATTTTGAGAGGGCGGCGGGTGCGGCTGAGGCTGGGGACTTGGGGTGGGGAACGGCGGCGACGGAAAGGGGGATGGCGGGCGCGAATCGAGGCTCTGCTTGCCGTTGGGGGGCAATCATCGCGGGGTGGGGATAACCGGACGCAGACCTCCGGATCGCTCGGAGTCAAGGAGCGATCGTTTTTTAAAATTGCTCAGGGTTCGATCTGGCGAGTTAAGTAACACGTGATCCGGGGGGATCAAGCATGGGGGCAGCAACGATTTTAATTTTTGATGTGGCGCCATGCCGAGAGCTCTCGTGCGGAGGAAGTGGGCGACACTTTAAAACCGCCGATAGCTTTGCGACGTATGTTCTCGGAAAGCCGGATGCGGGAAATCCGCCCGTCCGGTTTGATGAGGGGCGGGAGCCAGCCGACTCACCTCGGCCAGCTCCTGCCTACTCTATCCCTTTCGGCTTGGTCAGAAGACGGCGCGTTAACCATACGTATGCTTTATATTTGACTGCAGGCGCCGTTTGACGCCCGGTCGACGCACCGCTCCCACCTTTCGGCGGCACCACTACCCCACGCCGATGAATCCCTCGCAATCATTGTTCTGTGCGTTTGCTGTGTTTTTCACCGGCTTCGCGCCGCTCCGTGCGCAAGTCGCGCCGCCGGCCGATCAGGCACGCACCGGCGCCGCTTCCGGCGACGAGGTGGTGCGCATTTCGCCCTTCGAAGTCACGGCGGACTCGACACGCGGATTCTACGCGTCGAACACGCTCTCCGGCACGCGCCTCAACTCAAAACTGGAGGATCTCGGCTCCTCCATCACGGTTGTCACCAAGCAGCAGATGGAGGATTTCGCATTGAAGGACATCAACGACATTTTCCTCTACGAGGCGAACACGGAGGGCACCGGAAATTTCACGGACTATTCCGTCGATCGCAACGGCTTCGTGGTCGACAACACCACCGGCGGCCTTGGCGGCGGTTCCGCGCTCGGTGGCACGACCGGCGCCAATCGCATCCGCGGGATCAAGCAGGCCAACATCGCCATCGGCAACTTTGCCGCGAGCGGTCGCGTACCGGTGGATACGTTCACCGTTGATTCGGTCGAGATCAGCCGCGGCCCGAACTCCAGCATCTTCGGCCTCGGCAACGCGTCCGGTACCCTGAACATCTTGCCGGCGCGGGCCAACCTGCGGACGCGGAAGACCAGCGTGGAACTGCGCGCGGACAGTTTCGACGGGACGCGGGCCGCCATCGCCCACAACCAGCCCCTCATCCCCGGCAAACTCGCCATCCGGGGCATCGCCATCACCCAGGACAACCGGTTCGACCGGAAGCCGTCCGTGGATCACTCGACCCGCTACGACGGGATGATCACGTATCAGCCGTTCAAGAACACCACCCTGCGCGCCTCCTACGAGCGCTATGCCAATTTCTCCCGCCTGCCGAACAGCGTCACCCCGCGCGACGGCATCGGGTATTGGCTGGATAGCGGCAGTCCCACCTGGGACCCCATCACCTCAACCGTGCACCGCAAGGGCACGTCCACCGTCGTCCCTTTCAACGGCACCCTCGCGACGGAGGCCGCGCAGCTCGGGCCCGGCCTTTCCTCCGACAGCAACGTCTACACCCGCTCGAACCTCTATGTCGAGGGAAACGGATCCATCGGGCTTTGGAGCGTCGGCCGTTTGGCCACCGCCGCGAACCCGGCCACCGTTGGGGGCAACGTCCGCCTGATCCAATCCGCCACCTACCCGCGCAGCGGACTGGACGCGACCACCCGCAGCATCACCGACCGCGCGCGTTACGACTGGACGTCGATCAATCTCCTCGGGGCCAACTGGTCGCGGCAGGTGAACAACAACGTCACCGTCGAACTCGAGCAGTTCTTCGTCAACACCCCGCGTCACCTGCTCGCGTTGCAGGCCGGCTGGTACCAGGAGGACTCGACGTTCTACCGCTGGGATTCCATCGGACAGAGTTCCGAGAGCCCGCTGACCGTCTACATGGACGTCAACGAGCGCCTGCTCGACGGCACGACGAACCCGTATTTCCTGCGGCCCTACGTTGGTGCGGCGCAGCCCACGAACTTCTACCAGCCTTTCCGGCGGAACATCTACCGCGGGCAACTGGCCTACCAGCTTAAGTTCGCGAGCGAGCGGAACTGGCGGCGGTGGCTCGGCGACCACTCGTTCTCGGGTTACTACGAGTACAACCGCACCTTCACCGGCGGCTACAGCTATCGCGACGGCGTGCTCTCCACCCACTCCTGGCTGCCCGCCGGCACGGACCGCTCCAACGGCACCAACGCCGCGCGGGTCTACAACCGTTACTACCTCGGCGACAGCACCGGCAACAACGTCGATTACGGCACGAAGAACTGGCTCGACGACTATGGTCCCGGAACCTACCGCTGGTTTAACGGCGCCACGAACCAATGGGTGAATGAGCCCGCCACCTTGGGCGCGGCCTATCGCACCGGCACGACCGGTTCGCGCAGCGACACCAACCGCACCCAAACGCTGCTCAAGACCTACGGCGGCACGTGGCAAGGCCATCTGCTCGGTGACCGCGTGGTGGCCACGCTGGGCCTGCGCGAAGACAGCAGCTTCAGCCGCAACGGCGTCAATTTCCTCGCGGCCGATGGCTTTTCGCTCGATCCGAGCAACCAGAGCGTCTGGCCGGGCGCCTGGGAACTGCGCTCCGGACGCACCACGACCAAGGGCGTGGTCGTGAAACCGTTCCGCGGTATCCGCAGCCTGGATGCCGCCGCCACCCAGACAGGTCCGAAAAGCGTCGCGGCCCAGTTGCTGCAATCGCTCAACCTCCACTACAATGAGTCCGACAGTTTTTTGCCCGAGGCGCTGCGCCAGGACCTGTTCACCAACCTGCTCCCCGACCCCACCGGCAAGGGCAAGGACTACGGTTTTTCCCTCAATTTTATCAACGAAAAGCTGGTCGTGCGTTACAACCAATACGACACCTCGCAGTTGAACTCGCGCGAAAGCCAGAACGGCACCATCGCCTCGCGCGTCGCCCGCGTGGAGATGAATTACAACGGCAACAACGACCCGCTCAACCTCACCGGCCTGGGCGGGACCTGGGTCGACCGGCTGCAGCCGGGTCTCACCGGCGCGGCGCGTGACGCCGCGATTGCCAAATACACCGGCCTGCCGCCCGACCGTCCGGCCCGGCTGGCGGCCTACGTCGTCGGCGCCACCTCCGATGTCGTGGCCAAGGGAAAAGAGATCGAGGTGAACTACAACCCGACGCGCTATTGGACAATGAAACTCACGGTCGCACAGCAAAAGTCGATCGACGCCGGGATTTCCCAGGAACTCATGGCCTATCTCGCGGAGCGGATGCCCTTCTGGACGAGCCTCATCGACCCCATCCGCGGCACCCCGTGGTACACGACCGATTACGGCGGGAGCCGGCCGACGCCCAAGGCCTTCCTGACCGAACTCGTTTACGACCCGATCAAACTGGCGCAGGCCAATGAGGGCAAAACCCGCACCCAGGTACGCGAGTGGCGGAGCAATTTCCTCACCTCTTACCGGCTGGCCGGCATCACGGAGAACACGTGGCTTAAGAAAGTCGCGGTCACCGGCGCGGTCCGTTGGGAGGACAAGGCCAACATCGGTTACTACGCCGACGCCAAGGACCCGACGATTTACGATCCGAACCGGCCGATCTTCTCCAAGGGGAACACCTACATCGATCTGGGCACCACCTACCGAACACGTATCTTTTCAGATAAAATCCAGCTGCGGGTTCAGCTCAATGTGCGCAACGCCTTCGAAGGCGGCCGGCTGCAGGCGATCGGCGCTCTGCCCGACGGCACGCCGCACACCTATCGCATCGTCGATCCGCGGCTCTTCATGCTCACGGCGGCGTTCGATCTTTGAGCGTGGTGATGGGTCAGATCGGCGGTTGCCGTTGGGCCGCGGGTGAACATTAACCGTGGCTCAAAGCAAACTGATGACCCCGGCCCATCGCCCCTTCCAATTGCCCTTCCCCCGGGTCGAGCTGATCGGTATCTGGTTTCTCGTGACGGCCTTGCTCTCTTCGGCGTCGGGCGCAGCTGAATTGCCGGACCTCGCCACGGTGCCGCCCGATCTGGTGGTGCCGGAGGTTGTTGTCCGTACGCCGCAGGCCGGTCGTCGCGTACGACAGACCACCGCCGGATGGGAAGACACGGCCGTTTATCACGCGCTGTATCTGCCGACGGACTGGCGGCCCGGCGCACGTTATCCGGTGATCGTCGAATACGCCGGCAACGGCGGCTACAAAAATACGTTCGGCGATGTGAGCGACGGCACGGTGGACGGAAGCCGTCTCGGATACGGGCTCACCGCCGGCAAGGGAGCGATTTGGATTTGCCTGCCATTCGTCGAAGAGGATGTGGCCGGAAAACGAAACGCGACGAAGTGGTGGGGCGACGTCGAGGAGACGAAGCGGTACTGCCGCGCCACGGTGAACGCGGTTTGCGCGGCCTTCGGCGGCGACTCCCGGCGGGTGGTACTCGCGGGATTTTCGCGGGGGGCCATCGCGTGTAATTTCATCGGCCTGCACGACGACACGATGGCTTCGCTCTGGTGCGCATTTTTTTGTCACTCACACTATGACGGCGTGAAAGAAACGTGGCCCTATGCAGGCGCGGATCGGTCGTCGGCGGCGGTTCGCTTGCGTCGACTCAACGACCGGCCACAATGGATTTGCCACGAAGTCAGTGTGGGGCCGACCCAAGATTATCTGCGCGGCACAGGCGTCACCGGCGCATTCACTTTTCAGACCCTTAATTTTCACAATCATTCCGACCAATGGGTCCTGCGCGACATTCCGGAACGTCGCGCGGCTCGCCGCTGGCTGGATAACGTTTTCACGACCCCCTGAATCATGCTCCACCTGTCCTCGATCCACGTCTTTCGGAAAATTGCCGCGGCACTGCTCGGACTGTTCGCAATATCGGCGCTGCGCGTCGGCGCGGCGGATGAGTGGGATTTCAAACCGGATCCGGCGCTACCCAACGTTCTGATTCTTGGCGATTCGATTTCCATCGGCTACACGCGCGCGGTGCGCGCCCAGCTCGCCGGCAAGGCCAATGTTTTCCGCCCCCTAGACGCCACGCGCACGCGGTCGGAAAACTGCCGCGACACCGCCTACGGCCTCACGAAAATCGATTCATGGATCGCGGGACGGCGATGGGACGTGATTCATTTCAACTGGGGGTTGTGGGATCTTTGTTATCGCAATCCGGCGGTGCAGAACCAGGGCAACCGTGACAAGGTGGTCGGAAAAATCGCGGTCCCGATCGAGGAGTATTCCCGCAATCACGAGCAACTCGTCGCAAAACTCGCCGCCACCGGCGCCACGCTGGTGTGGGCGAACACCACCGTGGTCCCGAACGAGGAGCTGGGTCGCTTTAAGGGCGACGAACTGCGCTACAACGCCGCGGCGGCCGTCGTAATGGCGCGGCGTAGCATCGTGAACGACGACCTGCACACTGTCAGCGCCGCCTTCGCACCCGAAGTGTTTCGGGCCAAGGGCGACGTGCATCCGTCGGACGCGGGCTACGAGAAGCTTGCAATGGTGGTTTCAAAAGCGGTGGCCGACGCGCTGGCCCGGGGAAAAACAAAACCGTGAGCGCAACATCATCGGCACGGGCGCATCTCAGTTTACGGACAGAGGCAGGACGCCTCTTGCTTGGCCGGGAACTGAAACGCGTCCCATCGGCACTCGTTCGTGTCGCGTTCTGGCTCGGTTTGCTGGCGACCGTCGCCGCCGCGGCGACCAACGGCGCGCGTCCGCCCAACATCGTCGTTATTCTCGCGGACGACCTCGGCTACGCGGACATCGGATGCTACGGCAACACCCGGATTCGTACGCCGCACTTGGACGCACTCGCGGCCGGCGGCGCACGGTTTACGGACTTCCACGCCAACAGTTCGGTGTGCACGCCGACGCGGACCGCGTTGCTCACGGGGCGCTATCAGCAGCGCGCCGGAATCGAGACGGTCTTCGGCATGGACCCGGACGAAGGGCTGTCGCCGGAGGTGAAGACTCTCCCCGAATATCTGCAGCAGGCCGGCTACGCGACGGGCGCTTTTGGGAAGTGGCACCTCGGTCGACGTGCGCCGTTTACACCTCATTCGCACGGGTTTGACGAGTTCATCGGACTGCACACGGGCGACGGCGATCATCACTCACGCGTCGACCGCTCGGGAGGAGCGGACTGGTGGCACAACGACGAACCCTTGGTGGAAACGGGCTACACCACGGACCTTATCACGCGGCACTCGCTCGCGTTCATCGAACGCCATCGCGCGCAGCCGTTCTTTCTCTACGTCGCGCACCTCGCGGTCCATTTTCCGTGGCAGGGACCGCGGGACCGCGCCGATCGCGTGGTCGGCGGCAATTACGACGGCGATGCGAAATTTGGCGGCCGTGAGGACAAGCGGGCGGCGTTTCGCGAGATGGTCGAGGCCTTCGACGCGAGTGTGGGTCAAATCGTCGGCCGTCTGCGCGAACTCGATCTGGAAAAAAACACCCTCGTGATTTTTGCGTCGGACAACGGCGGATACAGCGTGGACCACGGTGGGTACGTGGCGGTGTCGAGCAATGCACCGTGGCGGGGCCAGAAGGGCGATCTCTACGAGGGCGGGCACCGCGTGCCGGCGATTTTCTCGTGGCCTGGCCGCATCGCTCCCGCCCGCACCAGCGCGGCGACGGTGCTGACGATGGATCTTTTTCCCACCGCGCTTGAATTGGCCGGGGTGGCGCAGCCAACCGGCGGACGAGCCAGCGACGGGGTAAGCCTGGTGGCGCATCTCGTGAGCGACACGCCCTTGCCGGAGCGCACCCTGTTCTGGCGACGGGGCGACACCCGGGCGGTGCGGCGCGGCGACTGGAAGCTGGTGACGAATCGCGCGGAGGCGCCGCAGCTCTTCAATCTCCGGAATGATCCGTCCGAGCGCGCAGATTTGGCCGCACACGAAACGGGGCGGGTCGCGGCCCTGCGTCAGGCGTTCGCCGGCTGGGAGACGGAAGTGGCCGCCAGCGCGGCGGCCAGCAAGCTGGGCCGCGGAAAACCCGGACGGGCGGTGTCCCCATGAAGTGGTTGCCGATCGCGAGGCTCAAGGTGGGTGCGCTGGCGTTGGTGTGGCTGGCGGCGGGTCTGCCCGCAGAGGCGGCGAACCCGCCGGTGCGACCGAATATTCTCTTCATCCTCATGGATGACATGGGATGGACCGACGCTGCCGTGCTGGGGAGTGACTTCCACGAAACGCCGTCGATCGACCGGCTGCGCCACGAAGGCATGCTGTTCACCGACGCATATGCCAACGCTCCCAACTGCTCGCCATCCCGCGCGAGCCTCATGACGGGCCTGTATCCGCCGCGGCATGGCATTCTAACCGTGGGCAGTTCGGAACGGGGACCGGCGGAAAAACGCCGGCTGGTGCCGACACCCAACCTCGATGTGCTGGCGCCGCGGTTTGTCACAGTTGCGGAAGTGCTGCGCGCCGGCGGCTACGCCACCTTCATCGGCGGAAAATGGAATCTCGGTGACGGCGACGCGGCTCCCGAGGCCCAGGGTTTTGACGTCAACGTCGGCGGCAACGCCTCGGGCAAAACCGATTCCTATTTCGCACCGTGGGGAAATCCGCAGCTCAAGCCCGCGCCGCCCGGTACACACCTGTGTGATTACGTGACCGATCGGGCGATCGAGTTCATTCGGGAGAGACGGCCGCGGCCATTTTTTGCCTACGTCGCGTATTACGACGTGCACACGCCGCTGGAGGCGAAGCCGGAGCTCGTCGCAAAATATCGGGCGAAACTCAACCGGCTGGCGGCGGAAGGCCGTTCCCCGCAACACAACGTTCCGGTGTATGCCGCGATGGTGGAGAATGCGGATATGAACATCGTTCGTTTGCTGGCCGCGCTCAACGAGCTCGGGGTCGCGGACGACACGCTCGTGGTGCTTTTCTCCGACAACGGCGGCTACGGCGAAGCGACCAGCATGCGGCCGCTCCGCGGCAGTAAGGGAATGCTCTACGAAGGAGGGATTCGCGTGCCGTTGATCGTGCGCTGGCCCGGCCGCGTCGCCCCCCGGTCGACGTCGAGTGAGCCGGTGATCGGCTCGGATTTTTCCCCGACCTTCCTCGCGGCGAGTGGTGTCCCGCGGCCTGCCGGCGTGGCGATCGACGGCGCGGATCTCACGCCCCTGTTGGCCGGAAAAATCCTCCCGACACCGCGGCCGACGCTGTTCTGGCATTGTCCCGTTTATCTTGAGAGCCGGCCCCAGAAAACGTCCGACGATTCCCACGATGGTTTCTGGCGCAACGCTCCCTCCGGCGCCGTCCGCGCCGGCGACTGGAAGCTGATCGAGTATTTTGAGGACGATTCGTGCGAGCTGTTCAACCTACGCGAAGATATTGGCGAGCAAAAGAATCTCGCATCCGCCCAGCCCGAAAAGGTGCGGGCGCTGCGCACCATGTTGGAGGCGTGGCGGACGGAAACGGGCGCATCCGTTCCCAAGGAACGTAATCCCGCGTTTCGCCCATGAAATCCGGTTCGGCCGCGGATTCGATTTCTGATCGGATGTGGGTGCGCTTCGGGCTGCTCCCGGCCTTGACCATGTCCGTCGGCTGGGGATTGCGCGGCTTCATTGGCGGCGGTTCGCTCGGAGCGATGATTTCGGGCGCGTTGGTGGCGCTCGTGCTTTGCCAGGCGCTCAAATTACCCGACGGGATCTGCGGTCGAATCGCGGCCTTCGGTGCGGTGGGCGTCGGCTTTGGCGGTCAGGAAACCTATGGTCAGACGGTGCGATTCGTGACCGACGCGGGTCCTATGTTCTGGCGTGGAGTCGCAGGGCTCGGAGTCAAAGGGGCGGTGTGGGGAATGTTGGGCGGTGCGGTGATCGGCGCTGCGTTCGGTGCGTCCCGGCTGTCACGCCGGCAATGGGGCGTTGCGCTGGCGCTGCTGGTCGCCGGCACGTGGCTCGGCTGGCGTCTGATCGATCAGCCGAAACTGCTCTATTTCTCGAATCTCGCGGATCGACCGCGACCGGAGATTTGGGCCGGATTGCTGACAGGGAGCGGCTGTTTCCTCGGCGGAGTGGCGCTCGCGGGGCGGACCCACGTGCGCGTGGCGATGACCCTTGCGGCGTTTGGTGCCATCGGTGGCGGAATTGGATTTGCGGTCGGCGGAGTGACGTACGCCGGGGGCATGGCGCTTGGCTGGCCGGCCGAGTGGTATCCAGGTTGGAAACAGATGGAATTCACGTTTGGCTTGTTGTTCGGCGGCGCGCTGGGCGGTGCGACCTGGTGGCAACGCGAGGCGATTGCCGCGGCCGTGCGCGATTCAACTTCCACGGAGAAATCAGTCGGCTCGCCGTGGTGGCCAGTGACGAGCGCGGTGCTTGCGGCGGCCGCGATTTGGGGAGGCTCAGCGCTGCGGGTTCGGTTCGGCTACACGGTGGCGGGCGGGGCGTTACTCGCGCTCGCGCTCGTTTCGGAACGCGCCGCGTGGCAAATCGCACTGACGGTGACCGCCGGGGCATTCTTTTTGGATGTGGGAAAATTCTTCAGCGAAAACCATCCGACCGTTCCGACCCTGGTGGCGACAGTGGGCGCGCTGGTGCTGGCGGCGGGGCTTTGCCTTTGGGTGGCGGTGCGGCACGCATCGGGCCGAGAGATGACCTGCTGGTCATTTCGGGTGTTGCTGTGGCTGGCGGTGGCGGCGGCGCTATGTCGCACCGGGTGGCATCCGAAAATCCCACCGTCGTTAATCATCGTCGCGGCCGCGTTTGTCGGCGGTGGCGCATGGATCACAAATCTAGCCCGGCCACGTGGATGAAATTTTCCGCTTCGCTCACTCCGCTTCTTTTCTTTTCGGTCGTCGTGGCAGTCGGACGGTCCGGCGAACCGGTGGACGCCGCGAATCGACTCACGGACGACGAGCGGACGGGCGGCTGGCAAATGCTCTGGGACGGAAAAACGCTCGCGGGCTGGCACGGTACCGACGCCTCTGTTCCGGTCGCGGAACGTTGGAAGGCGGTCGATGGCGTCTTGTCGGTGGTAGCCGGTGGACCGGGCGCAACGCGCAAGCACCTCGTGACGGCCCGGGAATATGCGGCTTTCGAATTGGCCTTCGAGTTCAAGTTGAGCGCCGGCGCGAACAGCGGGGTGAAATATCTCGTCACGATCGAGAAAAACGGCGACCGCCTGGTGCCGATCGGACCGGAGTATCAGATTCTTGACGACGACCGACACCCTGACGCGAAGAAAGGTGAGAACGGCAACCGCACCCTCGGATCATTCTACGACGTGATCGCACGGCGAACGCGGCCGGCGCCGCCTGGCGGCGGGCCGTTGGTGAACACGTGGCAGCAAGGCCGCATCGTGGTCCGGCCAGACGGCACGGTAGAGCACTGGTTGAACGGAGAAAAAATTGTCGCCTACGTGCGCGGCTCGCCTGATTTCAAAGCGCGGGTGGCGCGCAGTGCCTACGCGAAATTTCCGGGATTCGGAGAAGTTTCGACCGGCTTGATCTTGCTTCAGGATCATGGCGACGCCGTCGCATTCCGGAGCATCAAGTTGCGGTTGCTCCACGACTGATTCGTCGGATCGACACAGATCGGCTCTGCCCACTTCGCCTTGTTCCGCGCATACACCGGCCAGCCGCCCGCCTCGACGACGGAGTTCTTGGGTTTCGCGGAAGGGGGTAGAGTAGGCAGGGAGTGCAGTGCGGGAGATTAAACCGACCGTAGTTATCCGTTTTCCCGGTGCACGCCCCGCCCCTCATCAAACCGGACGGGCGGATTTCCCGCATCCGGCTTTCCGAGAACATACGTCGCAAAGCTATCGGCGGTTTTAATGTGTCGCCCACTTCTTCCGTAGGAGAGCTCTCGGCATGGCGCAACATTGGACCCCGTTTTTTGTCCCCGCGCGGTTTGGGCGGCCTGGACTGGATACGGAGGCCAGTTGGGAGCGTAAAATGCGGGTTTCGTTTAAGTGCATGGGATTGCTTGGTTCAGGCGGTCACTTGATCGACAACGACGGGAGTGCTTAGGTCGTGGAAAGCTGAGTAGCAAATGGGTAGCAGGGCGGGACCGCTGGGCCCGCCGCGACGGTTGCATACTCGCAGCGACCGGGGCGCCCCGTTCAGCCGGCCACCGGCATGCCCTGTTGGCTGCATGGGTTTTTCGGAGTTCAAAGCTTCGGTCGTGCCTTACAGGTCGAACGTGGCCGTGAGGATGAAGACGCGCGGGTCGATGATCCGGTAACCATTCGGCGTGCCGTCGGGAAACGCGCTGATGGCCTGCAGCCGGCCACCCTCCTGCAGGTTACGCACGTTCAATTGAATCGTCGTGCCGACCTTGTTCGAAAAAAGACGCGTGCGATAGGCCACAAACGCATCCGCATACAAATTGGCCTTCTCGTAGATCGGGCGATTGGTATCGAGTGCCGTGATCACCGCGGGCAATTGCTCGACGCCGTAGTAGCCGATCGCGCCTTTGTCTTCCCAACGCAATGCCCCGCCCAGCGTCAGCCGGTTGAGGTGCTTTTGCTCCGTGATCCCCGCGAGCCGGTAGCTTGTGCTGAAGTTCGCCCGATATTTGCGAATCTGGGGCCGGCTCTTGCCTTCGGTCGCAATGGCCACCCGCAGCGGGGCAATTACGCTCGCGGCCAGGAACTGGGACGCCGAATTGCTCCCCGCATAGCCCTCCGTGAACCAGGGCCGGCCCAACTCGGGATCGATGATGCTTTGCCAGACTGGCAGCCGCTCCGTCAGATACTTCGTCATGCCGGGCGACAGGCGGGAATCGATCGACTCGGTCTGGGTCGCGTTTAACTTCATCGTCCAGAAATTCGACGGGCTAAAGTTCACTTCGAGTTCCGCGCCCTTCGCGACCACATCGCCCGTTTCACCGATTAGATATTCCTGCGGGATGGTATACTCCTTATCGAGGCCCATGATCTTCGCGACTTGCGTGTCGATTTCATCCTGGGTCAGCGCGGCTCCTCGGGCCACCGCCGCGTTGATCACCCAGCCGGAGGCGCGATCATAAAGCAGGACATTTCCCGAACCTGATCCTTGCGTCAGAAAATCGATCGCTCGCATCCGCTGCGCGATGATGGTGCTGCTCCCATTGCGCGAATTGATCACCTTCGTTTCGTACTTGTTGAGCCGGGCGACCAGTTTCCCGCTCATGAGATTTAGCGAAAATCCATAGTCCTTGCCCTCGCCGGTGGGGTCGGGCAGCGGCCGGCGGAACAAGTCCATCGCCGGGCCGGCCGGCTGGAAACTGTCGGAGATGTTGGCGTAGAAACTCACCCACGGCCGCGGCCGCAGCACGACCCCCGCCGTTTTCGTGAGGCCCTCGCGCCGCCGCCAGTCGACGCTGGACCACTCCCGAAGCGACGCGCGGTCCACGTCGATTACTGTGGGCGTGGCACTGAACCGTGGCCGGGCCCCGTCCTGGTTGAAGCTGCGATCCTCGCGGAGGCCAAACGTGGTGATGATGCGCCCCTGCAGCAGGTGGCTCTGCAAAACCGCGCCCTGGGTTTTCAGCACGGTTCGCGAAAGCGCGAAGTCGTTGCCCACGATCGACGTGCCCAGCCGCGCCCGCTCCGTCACGAAACTGCCCGTGACACCGTTGCCCCAGCGATAGTCGTAGTCCTGGTTCGAAACTAAATTGGTGGGCGCCGTGTCGGCATTCTGGCCGACATTGTCGCCGACATAATACCGGAAGTAACCGCGGGTGATGGCGGGCGTAGTCGGGAAGCCGGGCGCGTCCACCACTCCCGTGACCGGCAGCCAGGCATGGGTGGATTGGAGCACGTCGCGATAGGCGATGCGGCTCGACACGAAGTCCTTGTACTCGCCGTATCCTGAAAACTGGTGCAGACCCAGCCAGCGCAGCGCACTCTTCTCCTGGCGCAAATCGAGCTTGTAGGCGAGCTGCGCCCGCGACGTTTCGCGGAGGAGGGGGTTGTCGACAAATCCCTTGACCCCGAAAATCCCGATGAAGGGCCGCAAAAAATACGGATTGCGGCTCCCGTCGATCATCCGCTCGTTCACATCGATGTGGAGCAGACCGGTCACCCCGCTGCTGCCCGCCACGCCCATGATGTTGCGCGTGAAGCGCTGCGAGTCCTCGCGGAAATAACCGGCCTGCAGCGCCAGCATCTGCCGCGGGGTGTCGAATAAAATCTGCTCCAATTGCAGATGAGTCGTCCGCGTCGTTTCCTTGATTCGATTGACGGCGGCCAGATTGACCGACCGCCAGTCGTAGAGCTCACTGCTGCTCACGGAGGGATCGCTCGAGAACAGCGGCTGGGTTGCGCGGATCGCCTCCGGCGTGGTGTTGACCAGGAAGACATTCTGATTCGGCGTATTTGGATTGTTCGTACTCGTGGTCCGGCTGGGCGACCAGAAGCCGAGACCCTGTTGATCGATGAACAGGGTCGAGAGCGTGGCGAAGTTGGCATTTGAGAAATAGGTGGGGACGGCATTGTTGGCGTACGGCCCCAGTTTCGCGCCGTTCAGGGTCACCGTGGCGGTCACGGGATCCCACGTGGGCGAGCCCGCCTTTCTCCATCCCGTCACCGCATCGCGCGGCATGGTGGTGTTGGGCCGATTACCCGCGATGTCGTAGTAGGAATAGGAGGCGATCAGGCTCGTGTACTTGAACGGCTGGAACTTCACCATGCCGTTGAGCCGGGTGGTATCGAGGCCGGACGGCTTGAGATTGAACCCGTCGTGCTGCAACGCGCCGCTCCCGCGAATGGCCAGCCGGCCTTTTTTGAGCACCCGATTTAGATCCACGCTGGTGCGGTAACCTTCGTTGCTGTCAGCGCGCAGGCTGACTTGCGAGCGGTTGCGGCTCAGGTTGGCGGAGGAGGGCTGCATGTTCACCGTTCCCGCCGCGCTGCCGATTCCGAAGACAGTGGAATTGGGCCCGCGGCTGATCTCGACCGCGTCGATGTTCAGCGGATCCAGCGGCACGCGGCCGCTGGTCTCGAAGTTGCCGAACGACAGGTTGGCCGGTCCGACGCCGCGGACCCGATTCGCGTTGTTCGGATTCATTTGCGTGTTGTCGACGGGGCTCGCGTTGCGATCCACCGAGAAATCCGTGAACGTGCCGGAGCCTTCGGTGCCCGCCTCATAGAGGAACACGTCATTAATATCCAGCACCGCGAAGTCGGTCATCTGCTCCTTCGTGACCACGGTGATCGAGGAGGCCAGATCCTCGACCCTCGAATTGAGCCGCGTGCCGGACGTCGTGTTCGACGCATAGTAGCCACGATCCTCGGAGCGAACCTCGAAAGGCGATAACGTGACGACGCCTTCGTCGCCGCCCGCCGGCACGACGCGCGGAGGCGTCCGCTGGGCCGCTTCCATCGTGGTGATTTCATCAGCATCCAGCCGCCCATTCTTGTTCGTGTCGTCTCTGGCCAGGGTCAACGGATCAGTCGTCGGCGTCTGCGCGGGGGCGCCGGTTGCGAGCAGCAGGAGAAGGCAGACACGCGAGGTGGCGCGCCGCACGCTTGGATTGCGGTGGAGTGAGTTCATCGGAGTGAGGATTATGAGCCGGAGAATTGACGATCACGCAAAGCAGCAACGGCTGGTATGAAGCGCCGCGCTACCACCAGCCGGAAGCTTTATGGTCGGTTTTTGAAAGGTTGTGGCAGGAGCCTGCTCGCAGGCGATTTCGGGAATCAAAGGTTTGGTCCGACTCCTGCCGTTCGGCTTAGGTCAGCGAGTCGTCGTCGTCTTCGCGCCGCCAGAGGCGGTTAAACTTGCTCGCGCCCCGCGTCATTCACTCCTTCAACGTCCTCAGATAGTCGCACAGCAGATCCACATTCCGGGCAAAGGTCTGCGATCGAATCACCCGCTGCCGGGGCGTTTCCTTGCCCTGGAACAGCTCAATCATGTCATTCTCATTCACCGGGATGATCTGCTTGCCGATCTGCAGCACCATTTCGCGCGCCGCGAACACCTGGATGATCCGGTCGCTCTTACCGATGTTGCCCTCCTCCGTCCACGCACCCCGCGCATCCAGCGACGCGATGGCCTCCGCGACGCGTGGCGCCAGGGCTTTCGCCGCTGGCGTCGCGCGCGGCCGCTCGCTCCACGGGGATAACCCGTGCAGATCGTCCGGCCGCCGCACACTGGCGGGCGCCGCCTTGGCCAGGAGCTGATACTCGGCCTCAATCGCCGGTAACTCCTCTCCACTCGTCAGCACGCCGTAGTGCGTGATGACCGAGCTGTCGTCATAGGTCAGCTCGTATCCGTTAAGGAGAGACGATGATCCTCCCTTCACCGAGACGCGCGTGCCCTTGGTGACGTACAATGGCTTGTTCGTCTGCAGCTCATAAAACCGGGCCAGCACGGTCCGGTTGCCTCCACGGCCCATCGTGCGCCGGCGGATCTCCGACGGATTCGCCACCGGTGGGAGCGCCGATCTTTTGAGATAGGCCAGCGCGCGGGGCAGGGGCTCCAGATACTTGCGATTTCCAGTCTCCCGGTAGAGCACCATCAGGGTTCGCATGATCCCCTGCGACTCGCCTCCGGTTACGGCGGGCGGTTCGAAAATCCGCGCCCACGCGGGATGCATGGCGGCGTCGTACTGCTGGGCCCACGCCGGCTGGGGCTCCGGCATTTGGGCGAGGAGCATGAACGCGCCGCCTTTTTCCGCCGCCGCCAGGTAGCGCGGCTCGTTATAAATTCTGGCTGCCTCAAGGTAGGCGTCGATCATGTCCGAGATCGAGTTGTCGTTGAAGGTGTAGTGCGACTGATAGTTGCTCCCCGGCCATTTCCACGGCCAGGACTGCGGGTACGACGCCTGCTTGACCGGATGCTTCGCTGGATCGGGATAGCGGCCGAAGCGTTGTGGCCAGGCGCCGTTGGGATACTGCGCCTTGATCAGGCTATCGAACGCGTAGCGCGTTGCTTCATGGATTTTGGCATCCTTGAACTCGAGTGCCTTGTCCACCCGCGCCATGAAACGCATCACCGCCTGGGTCTGGTTGTCGTCCAGACTGGTTACTGGATTGCCCGGATACTCGGTGAGGTCGCGGCAAGGCCCGTCCACGCGATACGGATACTTTTTGCGCTCGGCCGGATCGAACTCGATGAAGTAGTCCCAACCGCCCGAACAATGCTGCCCCGCCACGAGCGCCAGGGCGGTCGCGCGCGCGGCTTCCAGGTAGTAGCGATCGCCGGTGGCCGCATACGTTTCCAAATACGCCATGCCTACAACCGGAGTTCCCTCACGCTGCACCTCAAACGTCGTTGGACCTTCTTTCTGCTCTGAGCGTCCGTAGCTGACGTCTTCCGCGTACGCGAAATGGTATCCCCCGTGAGTCGCCACGGTATCCCGGAAGAACCCGGTGGCCTTGCGCAAAGCCTGGAGAACGTCCTCCCGGCGCGGCGCGTCCTGGGCGGGCGCCAGGGTGGCGAGGGTGAGGAGCGGGAGCAGCAGTTTCCAACCGCCGAGCCCAGTGTTGGTAACAGAACGAGACAAAGTCCGGGAGAAAAGATTCTTCATGATCGAATGAGGGTTTGTTGGTTGCTGCTCTCAAGAAACAGCTTCTGCAAGTCGTTGGTGGGAAAAGAAAGCTGTTTCTTCCCGTCGGGGCCAAAACTTGTTTTGGTGGGGAGGCTCTCAAGAAACAGCTGCTGTAGTCGTTAGTGGGCCTGGAAAGCTGTTTCTTCCCGTCGGGGCCAAAACTTTTTTTGGTGGGGAGGCTCCTAAGAAACACCATTTTTTAATCGCTTGGGTGAAAAGTTGACCCTGTTTCTTTCTGTCACGGCCAGAATGCGATTCTGGGGCGGGGGCTGATAGGAAACTGGACTTTCAGAGGGATCGGATCAGGGAGGCGCATCGTGGGATGGGGATGAGTTAGCCGTAAATCAGTCGATTTTGAGAGGGCGGCGGGTGCGGCTGAGGATGGGGACTTGGGGCGGGGAACGACGGCGGCGGCGGAAAGGGGGCTTTCGGGTGCGAATCGAGGCGCGGCTTGCCGTTTGGGGGAAAGCTGCGCGGGGTGTGGGTTGGAACCGGACTGACCTCCGGATCGCTCGGAGTCAAGGAGCGATCGTTTTTAGAATTGCGGTAAACTCCTGACCGGGGTCGGAACCCCTTGCGCTGACTTGCCATCAATACCCCACGGCCTTCGGCACAGCGCAGGTCAAGTGAGCCGAAAGAATTTTAGTGGGCGCGCTGTAGTTCTCGCGCGACGCGGAAGGCGATGCCGGGATTCTTCACGCCGAGGATCTCAGCGAGTTTTCGGTAGCCCTTGCCGCCGGTGTCGACGCGCCACTTCGCAACACGCTCTTTGCAGTCGACGGGCATGACAAACTCCACGGCCGCTTCTGCTGCCTTGCTCTCAAAGCCGTTGTCGATCAAAAGCGCAATCGGCTTTCTCCGACGCTGCTTGACCCAAGGGGAGGGAACCTTAATCCCCCTATCGTCATGGGTCTCTCCCTTAAACATTAGTCGCTGACGCTCGCCTCCGCTAATTGGGTGGTAAAACAAAACCGTGATTACGGCTCCATCGCCTCCTGGGAGGTCGCGGCCGATGGGTGGCCGCCCGCCAGTTGCGCTGCTGCCGCCAGCTGGTCGAGCCCGTTTCGCGCTGAATCCGCAGTTCCGCCTGCCGGCGACGTTCGTCGAGGTTCTGGACGCTTCCGTTGTCGCGCCAGGCTGTGAACACGGTGTCGCCCTCCCAGCCAAAGTTACGCACGCGCACGGCGAGTTCCGGCTGCGCGGCGATGAGACGGGCCGCCAGGAAACCGTTGAAGCGCGTGCGCTCGATATTCGAACCGCCGGCGGGGGCCACGGTGTCGTGGAGCTTGAGTTACAAGGCCGACGTCTTCGCCGGCGCGGACGAAGCCGCGGACCTGAGTTCCTCGATGACGACGTCTTTGTAACGAATTTCGGTCGCGCCGCTGTGAATCTGGAGGGCAATTTTTCCGGTGCGCGGGATCGTCGCGTCCTCCTCGGTGTAATCGAGCGTGAGGACATCGTTCACCCAAAGCCGGATGCGTGGACCCTCGGCGCGGATACGGTACGTGTTCCATTCGCCCAGGTTGAGTTTTTTCGCGGCCGGTTTGACCGGACCCAAGCTTGGGTCGAAGGCGCGGAGGAATTTTTTCCGCCGCGATTCGTCGTAGAGAAAACCGTCGATGCCCGGCGCGAGGTCCGCCTGGTAACCGGACACTTCATAGTGGTTCGGCACCCGCTCGCTGCGGAACTGCACGCCACCGTTGTTGGCACCGCGCTTGTAAGTCACCCGCAGATCGAAATCCGCGTAGTCGTGGGTGGTGCACAGGAAATTGTTCGTCGGTTGTTTCGCGTCGGTTTTGCCCGCGACGATCTCACCGCGCTCGATGCGCCACACCGTGCCGGTGTCTCCTTCCCATCCGGCAAAGGTCTTGCCGTCGAATAGTCGGGATGGCTCGGCGCGGAGGACACCGATGCTGACGAGAAACAGGGAGCTGAGGAGCACTAGCGGGGGGGGCATGGCGCGAATGTAAGAACCTAAACCGAGCTTCGGTCAAACTGTTCGTGGCTTGCAGCTGGTTCACCTGAATTGATCCAGCCAGCAGGCTGGTTTTCCGGCGCCCGCTCAGCGAACTCGTGGCAGGGCAGGGATCCACCCACTTGGCTGCGGCGGCGCGGACGCGCTCGTTTCCGCATGCCACGCCTGCACGCGCCGATGCATCTCGGCGGCCCGCTCGGGCTGGCTCGCGGCCAAGTTGGTCTTTTCCGATGGATCCTCGGCCAATTGAAACAACTCCAACTTCGGGTTTTCAAACGTGCCTTGCGCCGCCCCGGGATGTTGGACGACCAGTTTCCACGGACCCTCGCGCATCGCCTCGGAACGAACTCCGTCGTTGTTTAGGTTGGCCCAAAACAACGGTCGATCGCGGAGGGATTTTCCGCTGAGCAACACCGGCGCCAAATCGACGCCGTCCAAGGGCCGGGTCGACGTCGGCTTCGCGCCGGCCGCAGCGAGCAGGGTTGGCATCACGTCCAGGGTGATCGCCGGAACGGCGCTCTCGGACCCGGGCTTGATGCGTCCCGGCCACCAGGCGATGAACGGGACCTTGTGGCCGCCCTCGTAGACCGAACCCTTGTGGCCGCGCCACCTCGGATTGCCGCTCGGCGCTTCCGGCGTCGGACCGTTGTCGGCGAAAAACAAGACCAAGGTGTTCCGATCGATGCCGTGCTTTTCGAGTGCCTCGCGAATCATGCCGACGCCTTCATCCACGGGCAGCAGCATGCCGCGAAATTTTTCGATGCGCTCCTGATCGTTGGCCGGCATCCGGCGTTTCTGCTCCTGTTCCGTCCGCTGCACTGGGTCGCCCCGCACCTGCACCGGATTATGAATCGCGAGATGCGGCACATAGAGGCAGAACGGATGGTCGTGATGCCGATCGATGAACTCCACCGCATAACGGTTGATCAGGTCGGTGGCGTAGCCTTCCTCCGGTGTGTTGACGCGACCGTGCCACCAATCGTGTTTCCTGTGGTCGCCGACATGGCTGACGAAATCGATGTTGCCGCTGTGATAGCCGATGAACTCGTCGAAACCGTGGTTCTGCGGGTGATACTCCTCCGAGTTCTGGGGATAGCCGAGATGCCATTTGCCGATGATGCCCGTGGCGTACCCGACGGTCTTCAACTGTTCCGCAAACGTGACCTCACTTTTTTGCAGGCCCTTGCGATGCTCGGCGTGCGTGCTCACGGGGTGGATGACCGCTTCGATGCCCGCGCGCTGTTGATAGCGGCCGGTCATCAACCCGGCCCGGGTGGGTGAACAGACGGCACCCGACGAGTGAAAGTCCGTGAGCCGCACGCCCTCGGCGGCGAGTCGGTCGATGTGCGGGGTCTGGAAGTAGGGGTTGCCGAAACAGCTGACGCCCGCATGGCCCATGTCGTCGACCATGATGATCACGAGATTCGGTTTCGCCGGGCTGGGTGCCGCCAACGCCGCGGCCGCAAAAAGGAGAAACGTCAGCGACAACGGAGCCGCGAAATTTCGAAGGGATGACCTTGGGGCAAGACGAGCGCGACGATTCATCGGGTGGGGAGGGCGGGGAGAAATGAATTTCAGTTTGCCGTTTTTTGCCGACGCCTGCGATGACCGATTTTTCCGGTCGGATTGCTCCGGGGACCGCGCCAACCGACCTCACCGGTTCTTGGCGAGGAGCGCTTTTTCGATTCTGGCTGACAGGAAACTGGATTTTCAGAGGGATCGGGTCCGGGAGGGGTTTTCGACGAAGAAGAAGAGGATGTTTGGGCGCGACGGGACCGCGGCGCGGAGCGGGATCGCCGGAAGAAGAAGGAACAGGAGGAGAGTCCGAACCATGCTGAAGAGGTCGGCGACGGTGCTGATGCGCTATACCTTCCATCCGTCGCGGGCACTGGGGCCGTGCATGAGGGCGGTGGCTTCGGCGTCGCCTAGAATGCGCCGGGTGGCAGGATCGATCCGGAGGTCGCGGTTCACGTGGAGGGCGATGTTGCCGAAGTGCATGGTTTCGGTGAGGCGCCCGGCGTAAGCGAAGTTCGAGCGGCAGGTCTCCCGGCCTTTGATGGCGAGCAGCCAGTTATCCCAGTGACTCGAGCGTTTGAGATTCACTTTCGGCAGCGCCGCGGCGAGTTCCTGCATCTTCAGCTCGGGGATGACGCGGGGCGTGCCCGCATGGGTGCCCATGAGCACGGTCGCCGTGCTGCCCCGAATGAGAGTGCCACCCGCGGGCATCGCCTTCTCAGGGGCGAGTTCCGGCGGCCGGGCCAGCGCGTGGTCCTTGCCATGATACCAGTGGAGCTTGAACTCACCGCGCGTATTGCTGGCGGGAAACGTGAAGGTGATTTTCGCCGTGGCGGGGAAGGACAGTTTGTGAGGTCCCGAGGATTGAATCTCGACGCGGTTGGGACAGTCGAGCTGGAACACGGCGTACGGCGCGTCCATATTGTGGCAGGCCCAATCGCCGAGGGTGCCGTTGCCGAATTCGAACCAGCCGCGCCATTCGATGGGCATATAGCTGGCACTATGAGGAACCATGGCGGCGGGACCGATCCATTGATTCCAGTCGAGTCCATCGGGCATGGGTTCAGCCGCAGGGCGACCGTCAGGGTTGCACCAGACGATGTTTTGCCATGCATGAGCCTCGGTCACCTCGCCGAGGATGCCGGCCTTGACCCAGGTCTCCAGCATGAGGATGCCGCCACCGGAATGCCCCTGGTTGCCCATCTGACAGGCGAGCCCGGTTTTCTTCTCCAGCGCCATGAGGTCACGGGCCTCGGCGATACTATGGGTCAGGGGCTTTTCAAGATAGACCGGCTTGCCGGCCTGCAGGCACCACTTGGCGCAGTAGTGATGGGTATGATCGGGCGTGGAGACGATGACCCCATCGATCGACTTGCCATGCTTTTCCAGCATCCGGCGGAAGTCAGAATATAGGGGCACCGCGGGATGAGCTTTGCGCGTCGCCACGACGCGGCGTTCATCCACATCCGCAAAAGCGACGAAGTTGACGAGGTCGTTGAGAGCGAGGCTTCGGATCGCGCTCCCGCCTTTACCGCCGGCGCCGACGAAGGCGAGGTTCAGGCGTTCGTTGGCCCCGGCCACGGAGCGCGGGAGGATGAGCACGCCGGCGAAGGCGGTGGCGGACTTGGCGAGGAATTGGCGACGGTTGAGCATGATTGAGGTAGGCGGGCGGATTAGAACTCCAGACTGTTACTTGACACAAACGTTCGCGGCTCGGGCACGCGCCAGCGGATGGTGACGGCCTGGCCGGGTGCCATCGTCCAGGCCGGTGACGGGCTCGAGGTCGCGATCGTCGAGGACGTTGCGGACGTTCAACTGCACGGGCCAGCGCACGGGACGCGAAGTGGTGAGTTTGATCGTCCGCGCGTATGAAACCCACAGGCCCGTGTCCCAATTGGCGGTGCCCTTGATGGCCGAGTTCGGGAGGTAGAGACCTTACTGACAGACTGACAGGAAACTGGATTTTCAGAGGGATCGGATGCGGGAGGGGTTTATGGACATGGCTCGCGACCACCGCCGACACCCCGTAGTGCATGAACAGTCCGAGCCGTGACTCGCGAAACCATTTTTCATTGGCCGCCTTCGGATCGGTCGCCCAAAGCTTCTCGTATCCCTTGAGGTAGGACGGCATCTGCGTCGACTTTCCAGCTCCGGAAAGTTCTGTTTGACCCAGCAGGCAACAGGCTCCGGCGGCCGCGGAAAGACTCGTGGAGATAAATTCACGTCGCTCCATAATTTGATGAACCTTGCCGGTTGTTAGGTTCGACTAGAAATCCAGGCGCACCGACGCTTTCCAAGTGGCGGGGAAGAGAACGGTCACGGCGTCCGCGCCGTCCTTCGCGGCGTTTATGGAGATGGGTACAAGTTTAAAATCCCCCCGGTTGACGCCGGCACCGTTTACCTGACAGGTAACGCGCGTGTCCCTCGGTCCCTTCGTCGTATACTTGGCAAAGACATCCAGGTCGAACAATGGCTCGCCGTAAATATTCCCACCCGATGCCGTCACCCCGATGACATTCCTGCTCTGGTAGCGGGCGCCGCCACCCACGGTGAAGCCGTTCAGACGACCCTGGCGGAAAGCATAACTGCTGATGAAATTCGCGTTATGGAGACGGTAGCCAACTGACGTTTCCTGGGGAATGAGGATGCTGTTGGTGAAATAATTATCCAGCGTGGCAATAGTCTGGGCGAGCGTGTTCGTGCCAGAGACCAGCAGAGTTTGGGGAAACGCCGCGAAATACGGCCGGGCGCCCGACCACCATTCCACGAGTTCGGGCGCAACATTGGCCCTTTTGACCTTCGTGTGGGCGTAGGTCAGGCGAACATTCCACTCTTCAAGTGGCTGGCCCTGGATTTGCAACTCATAGCCCTTGGAACGGCTGTCGCGCAGCGAGCCGGTGGATCGGAAGAGCCGCGAATTATAGTCGGCGACTGACACATACCGGTCCGAGTCCGAACCCGATACCCCGCCAAATGCGGGATCGCCATTGCCGGCCGGATCGAGGAGCCGGTCCATGACATTCTGGTTAACCAGCGTGACGTTGTTCAAGACTCCACCGGTGAAGCGTTCCTTCGTGGCGCTCGTTTCATAATGCGTTACCCGGAAGGCGAGACGGTTTTTTACCAGGTTCACCATGAAACCCAAGTCCCTCCCTCTGCCCTGAGGCGAAGGCGCCGGCCGGCCGTCCGGGTAGAGTTCCACGGCGAGCTGACTGGCCGGGCCGTTGTTGTTCGATATATTTGCGAAGGCGGAGAAGCTCGGGTTGAAGTGCATGACTCCGCCCAGAGTCTTGGTGCGCAGAATCGAGTTTACCGAGGAGAACACGGACGCCGCAGGACGCACATACTCCAGGCCGTCCGCCGACCGAACATACGCCGCACGATTAAGGAACCTCAAATCTTCCTCCCGATATCCGCCCATAATCACCAGTTTGTCGCGCAAGAAATAAACCTGATCCGCGACCATTCGCGCCCGACTTCTGGTCGTGCTGTCTGTCGCGTTTACCGTATTGCGCGCCCAATAAGTCTGGTAGCTGTTGCCCGCGGCATCCGTCCAGGAATACGGCACGAAGGTTCTTGGACCGAAAGCGACCGTGGACGGGTCATGGGGATCGACGTAGGTTCGATACGCGACGCGATTGTTGCCATTGTTTGGGTCGGCATTGAAGAGCCTCCCGTTTACGGTATAGTTTTCGAAGTAGCGGCCGGCCTGAAGCTCTTCTTCGGCTCCCTCGTACGAAGCTGCGAGGCGATGGCGGCCAAACCGGGCTCCGAAGTTGGCCTCATACGAGGCGCTAATCCGCCAACGCTCGCCGTTCCTGAAACCGAGATCGCGCAGCCAATTGTTCTGCAGGTAATGTTGTCCGGCATAGGGGTTGGTCGCGCCGTTCGGGAGAAAAGCATTCGGGTCGGCCTGCAGCACTGGCGGATTGGTACGATAGCCGTTCCAGTCCGAATAATACTGGTCGTAGGCCGCCTCCGCGTAGAGGCCTTTGGACACCCTCTGTTCGATGTTGAGCGAGTAATCCTTGATGTCCATCGAGCGAAAGCTCGACGGGCCAAACGTGTTTACCCTTTCAATTCCCCGAAAGCGAGTGGCCACCACGTCTCCCGTTGTGCCGGAAACAGGATCCGGGTGACTGGCATTGAAGGCTTGAGCCGTCGCCATGTTGCGGGTGTTGATTAGTGGGACTCCACCATTGGAAATGAAAGTCCACAGTTGGTTCGTTCCCGTGGAGGTGATCCCAAAACTGTTCTGATCCGCGGCAGTGTAGGGGTTGGTGTTACCTCCACCAATCTTGGGCGTCTGTTTCGATCCCTGCGCTTCCCAGTAAGAGCTCCGGTCGCCGGGAACCGTGCGGCTCGACTGACTGTTGTAGTAATTAAACGACTCGAATCCCGCGGTGATGGTGGTGTGGGCAAACGGCCGCCAGGTGCCCGCCAGGGCCACACCGTCCCGGTCTGTCTCTTCATGGGAAACCGCCGAGTGGCTCAACTGCTTCATCAGATTGAGCCGGAGGGCCAGCCGGTCTTTCCGCAGGACATGATTATAGTCCAGGCTGCTCCTCTGGTATTCATAACTTCCGCCTTCGAACTGAATCGATCCGGACGAGCGGTTGACCGCCGCCCGCTTGGTGGTCGAGGTGGTGATTCCACCGGCGGAACCCACCCCAAAAAGAATGCCGTTGGGCCCCCGGGCCTGCTCGACCCGATCGATATTATATAGATCCGTGGGGTTGGGCCACGGAAAATAGTTTCGGCCGGTCGTGGTCGCCAGCCCGCGGACACTCATACCGGAATTGGAGATCACCTGCGGATCGAGATTACCGGCGCCGAGCGTGGTCGAATCGGTGTGATTAATCGCATAGCGATTCAGCTCATTCAGATCCGTCGCGCCCAAGTCTTGAATGAAATCCGCCGTGAAGACGTCGAGCGAAGCGGCCACGTCGGTCAGCGGCGAATTCATCCGTGAGCCCGCCAGCGTATTGCTCGCGAACCAGGAGGTGTCCTTCTCCGTGACTACGACGAAAGGCGAAAGCTCGACGACTTCGGCGGAGGTGGGAACTTTGGCGGCCTTTGCGGTTTGGGCGTCGCCATCGATCGGAACAACCGCAAACCAACCGGCGAGCAGGGAGAAAAACAGATTTCTTTTCAAAGGAGGAGAGTCGTTGTGTTGGGGTGGGCAACGGCGGCGGCGGAGAAAGGGGGGATTTCGGGCGCGAATCGAGGCTCTGCTTGCCGTTGGGGGGCAATCATCGCGGGATGGGAGTGAACGGGACTGATCTTCGGATCGCTCGGAGTCAAGGAGCCAGCGTTTTTAGAATTACGGTAAACTCCTGACCGGGGTCGGAACCGCTTGCGCGGACTCGCCACCAATGACACCCCACACGGCCTTCGGCATCAGACTGACAGACGGGCTTACGAGGCACCAGTGCAACGACGATGGATCGCTTGCCTCGAGGAAAGAACCGCTCACCTGCATGCACGATCTGCGGATATATCGCGGCCTCGCGCACGCTGTTTCTTTCTGTCACGGCCAGAATCCGATTCTGGGGCGGGGTCTGATAGGAAACTGGATTTTCAGGGGGATCGGATCCGGGAGGGGTTTATCAAATTATTTACCGAGGGCGTCGAAGGCCGCCTGCAAAGTC
>CAMDOF010000113.1 GCA_945903465.1 Opitutus sp. GAS368 | reverse complement strand
AAGAATTTTTCTGACCCCATCTTTCTGCCAAAAAGATTGGCGGCTTAAGCCCAAGCCCCAACCAGCCCGGAGGATTGGGGCATTATTCCTCTGTCCCCATTCCTCTGTCATACCGCGCGCTCCTCCCATTTATCATGAATCAATCTTCCAAGAATATCGTGACGCGCTACAGCTTTGGCACCCTTGATCCCGAGGCGCTAGATGAAGCACTCAAAGTGCTCATCGATCTCCGCGAAAGTGGACGTATGGTGGGCATCATTTCACACGTCCCCGAACTCAAAGAACGAATCGACGTGCGTCTGGAAATCATTCCAAGCAGAGAAGGTTCCTCAGCCCGATTCGTACGGCCCGCTGCGTGACTACAGCCCGCTGCGTGACGTTATGGCCGACGATCTCATCGAGATGGTTAAGGCTGAACCCCATCTGGACAATAGGTGCTCCTTGCGGTCAGGGCTGAGTGGCTGATAGCCCTTCTTGCATCTTAAAATGCCGAATAAATTACACCCTATTTTCGGCATCTTACCTATGAAAAAGGCTTACCGAGTCCTAAGGAAGTCGATCGAGCGGAGGCTCAAGACCAGGACTGGCGACTGGGCCTTTACCCCGAGCGATCTCGCGGACTTGGGCGACCCGCGCTCCGTGGGCAAGGAACTGACCCGCATGGTGAAGTCTGGCAAGGTTCGCCGGGTGCGACGTGGCGTTTATGAAATCCCCCGCCCACATCCGTTCATCGGCACCGTGGGCGCGGGAGCGGACGCAGTGGTGGCGGCGATTGCCCGTCGCGATGGACTCAAGTTGCTGCCCGCGGGGGCGCATGCCGCTAATCTTCTCGGGCTGAGCACGCAGGTCGCCGCCCGTGATACCTATGGCGTGCAGGGCCGCTCGAGGACATCCGACGAAATCGGGCGCGCCTCGGTGCAGTTTCGGCAGCGCTCAACCAAGGCGATGATGATGGCGGGCCGTGCTAGCGGCTGGGTCTCGGAAGCCTTGCGCAACATCAGTCGCATCCACATCACAACCGAACGCCGGCAACCGCTCCGCGCCCGCATGGTGGCGAAAGACAAAAAGCAACTACGCGATGATCTCCGCTACGTCCCCGCGTGGATGCGTCCTTTCTTCCTCGAACTCTCCCGCGATGACTAACCCGCCTCCTTTTTGGACCCTCACGGCGCAGGAAGACTGCTCAACCCCAACACACCGAATCTCCTCCTGTGAAGAACCGTAATTTGCTCACTTTTCTTACCGGCTGGCTCGTCGCTGGCGCTGCGGCCGACGCCCAGACGGCCAGCGCCCCTCCGGCTCCGGGCAAGGAAGAGGCCATCATCCTCAGCGTCTTCGAGGTGAAGGTCGACGCCTCCGACACCTACGAGGCCACGAATACCAATTCCGTCACCGGCACCAACACCGCGCTCAACAAGACGCCGCTCGATGCCAAGGTTTTCAACCGGCAGATCATGGATGAACTTGGCATAGTTGACATCACCGAAATGCTTTCGAAGCTGGCCGGCCTCGGCAACCCGGTGGTCAACGCCGCCGAAGAGATCCGGGGCGATCTCGAGGGCGACCGTCAGACCGCGTCCGGCATATCGATGCGCGGGCTCGCAATCAGCAACCCGCGCCGCGACGGCTTCCTGCGCTCCAACAGCTCGCCGCGGGACTCGTTCGACATTGATAGGGTCGAGGCCATTGGCGGCTCCAACTCACTGCTCTTCGGCTCCGGCGATGCAGGTGGTGTCATTACCACCCGTTCCAAGCGCGCCTATCTCAATCGCCGGCCCACCATGACCATCACCGGCATGATCGATTCCGAGGGCTCGCGTCGCACCACGGTCGACGCGCAGGCCGGCCAGAAATGGTTTGGGCTCCGCGTCAACGGCGTGAAGGAGGATCAGCGTTTCTTCCGCCCTGGCAACCGGCTGCAAGTCGAGGGCTACCACCTGGCGCTGACGATTCAACCGTGGAAACGCCTGCAGATTCGCGGCGAATACCGATACTTCACGCACGATAGAATCTTTCCGCAGGCCGTGACGGTGCGGGCACCGCTGAGCTGGCAGCTTCCCAGCCGCGATCCCCTCGGCGCGTCGATTGCCAACGCCCCGGGCAACACCACCGCCACCAATGTCGACAACAAGAGCTCGCGCTACCTCGTCGGCTTTCCCAATGTCGCGGAGTTCACGCGCGGCGGACCGTTTGACCTCACGACGGTCGATGCCGCGATCAGCCCGTTTCACCGGGATCGGTTTGTCAACCCCCTCAGCTCGGTCGTGGTGGAGTCAACGCTCGCGGAGGGTCTCGGCCTTCAGGTCCGCTATGGTCACGATGCGAGCGGCAACGATGCCTTGCGCGCCACCAGCACGACCGTCTTTGCCCCGGGCGCCACCGGCAACAACTACGTCGACTCGGCGACCGGCCTGATTGGCACGCAGTGGGCGATGAACCAATCGCTGACCGCCGCGCCGTTGTTTACCGGCGCCCGCGGTTATCGTGCGTCGCTCGCCTATCAGAAAGACCTGCGACGTTGGGGCCGCCACCAGGCGAACGTTTTTCGCCAGGACATGGAGTCGTGGTCGAACTCAGAGCAGTGGCGTTTCTACGAGACCGATGCCAGTGGCAAAGTCGTCCAAGACCGCGCCAATATCACCAATGCCGACTCCGGTCGCATCGTGATGCCCTCGGTCTGGATGCCGATCTTCCCGTCGCAGCTCATCGGGGGCAAAGACTGGCCCTTCAAGGATGTTCTGTTTACCAACGGAAAGACCTACCGTTATGAACCGCAAATCTACTCCGGGGCGGTCCCCAAGACCGCCGGCAACCCGCTGGGACTCTCCGGACCCATCAGCCCCACCACCGGCCAGAGCACCAACACCGGTTTCGCTCTCGATGACACGCGCGAGACCAGCCACGGCAGCAGCCTTTTCAGCGAATGGTGGCGCGGCCGCCTCGACACCATGGTCGGCTACCGCGCCGAGGAGGCGACGACGGTCCGGGTCAATACCGGCGTGATCCGCGGACCCATTACCTATGACAGCCTCACGACCGGCTTCGTCCTCGATACCCCGATCAAGGGCCTGCGCGTCTCCGCCAACTATGCCACCAACGCCAAAATTAACTTCGACACCACGCGCGACATCTACAACCAGCCGCTGCCCGCGGGCAAGGGCGTGAGCCGCGACCTCGGCCTGAAGTTTGACCTCTGGGAACGGCGTGTGTCGGGCAACCTCAACTACTACATCTCCGAGGCAAGAAACTTCACCGCCACCCTGGGCGCCACGCAAAACGACGTCGATCCCGCCGGGATCAATGGCCGCAACGGCGGCGCAGCCTACACGTATAGCAAGACGTCCGACGGCTTCAATCTGACGCTCACGTCACGGCCGCTCCGGGGCTGGGAGATTCGCGCCAATCTGGCCACTGGGAACGGCAGCGAACGCTCCAACATCACCTTGCCGCAATTCTACAACGACCAGTTCAACACCACCACCGTCAACGGCCAGACCGTCGTGGGCGTGCGGGCTGCCGCCGGCTCCGCCATCACGCCGTTCCTCGTCCGATCCAATCCCGTCGATCCCGCCTCCGCGCCGGTGCCGCTCTCGGTCGCGATGATGAAAGACCCCGCCAACTCCTATTTCGCGCTGCTCGATCCGGAGTCCGGACAAATTATAAACGCCACGAACCTCGGGTTGAACACGCCCGGCATCGGCACGAACGCCACCGGGCTCCCGATGTCCGATCATCAACTCGGATTCGTCTCCCCGTCTGGCGGCACGCTCATCGTGCGTCGGGCGGGCGAGAAGACCGGTGGCTACGCCGAGCGCAGTTACAGTCTCATCAATCGCTTCCAATTCGGCGAGGCCCGGCTGCATGGCCTCGTGTTCGGGTTGAGCACCAGCCTGCGCGAGAACCATCGCGCCTACATGTACACCGACGCCGCCGCCGGAGGCCGGCGAAAGATGTTCTATTTTCCCGACCGCCTGCTCCACGACGCCTTCGCCGTCTACGCATTCAAACCCACCAGGCGCGTGCGCGCCTCCGTGCAGTTAAACGTCGCCAATGTCCTCGATTCCAATCGCGTGCTCTACCTGCTCAACAGCACCACCGGCGCGTTCCGCTATGCGCAGTGGTTCAACTCGCCGAGGAAATTCTCGCTCACCACGGGCCTGACGTTCTGATCGACTCTCCGATCAACGCACACGTCAATCGGCCCGCCCAATCATCTTGTTCCCAATGAAACACCGCCTCCGCGCGACCCTCTGCCTTGTTTTACTTTTTGCGGTCAACTGCGGACGCGCGGCCGATTTTGAAATCGATGCGGCCTTTCCCGGCGGGAACATCACGGTCGACCGCGTCGAGGGCGAGGCCGTGTTTCTGCGTCAAGATTTACGCGACACGCTTGGTGACTGGTTTTACTGGGCCTTCCGGGTGCGCGGCGCAGCGGGCCGCACCCTGCGGTTCACGTTCGCCAGTGACAAGTTTGCTGCGCGTGGTCCCGCCATCAGCACCGACGGCGGCATCACGTGGCGGTGGCTGGGCCGCGAGGTCGTCAAAGATCGCACATTCTCGCACTCTTTTGCCCCGGACGCGGGCGATGTGCGCTTTTCCATGGGGATGCCTTACACGGAGGCAAATCTGAAGCGGTTTTTGCAACGGCACGCCGCTGATGTCGCCCTCAGGACAGGGACTCTCTGCCGTACACTCAAAGGGCGCACCGTTGAACTGCTGCGCTTCGGCCAGTTGGAGGGCGAGCCGCGCCTCCGGGTCTTTTTCACCGCGCGTCATCATGCCTGCGAGATGATGGCAAACTACGAGTTGGAAGGCATCATCGAAGCTGTTTTGGCCCAGGACGAAATCGGAGGGTGGTTTCGCGAAAACGTGGAATTTCGCGCCGTGCCCTTCATGGACAAGGACGGGGTTGAAGACGGCGACCAGGGGAAGAACCGTGCGCCCCACGACCACAACCGCGACTACGCGGGGGAACCGATCTATTCCACGGTCGCAGCTGTGAAGAAAATGCTGCCCGACTGGTCCGGTGGAAAACTGAGAATTGCGCTCGATCTCCACTGTCCCGCGCTGCGGGGACGCGAACACGAGTTGATTCACTTCGTCGGAGGTCCCGAAGCCGATTTCTGGCAGCGGGCCACGCGGCTCTCGGGATTGCTGGAAGAACTTTCGGCGAACAGCCCGCTGGGTTTCCGTGAGCGCGACAATCTGCCCTTCGGAAAATCCTGGAACAACGTCCAGAACGGTGCCGCGCGGACCTTCGCCAGTTGGGCGCGGACGCTGCCCAACCTGCACATTGCCACTACGCTCGAACTGCCCTACGCGGTGGCGGGGGGGCAGGAGGTGAACGCCGAATCCGCCCGCGCCTTCGGCCGCACGCTGGCCGCCGCGATCCGCGCATTTTTGATGGCTGGAAACTGAATCTGCAGGGGTTGAGAAGGAGCGAATTTTTGCATCAGAACGCATCCTGTCAGCCCGTATCCTGCCAACCAACACCATCAATCGCCATGAAACTCGCTCTGCTGGCCCGTGCATGCTCAGTCATCTTCATCTGCCGTGTCGCCGTCGCGGCGGATGGGTTGTCCGTGGCATCCGACTTCGAAGGCGCTTCGGTCAGCGTGATCGAGATCGACAACGCGGCGCGGAGCATCGGCTTCACGCCGGGTGGGGATCCGGTGCGCGGCTGGCCGTGCTGGTGGTTTTTTCGGGTGCAGGGGATCACTCCGGGCGAGACGATCACGCTGCGCCTGCGAGGGTCGACGGCGACGGCAGCGGTGGCGGGCGGGCCGTTGGCAAAACCCCTTGCGCCGTCATGGGCGATGCCGGATCAGGCGACGTTTTCCACCGATGGCAAAACCTGGCGGCACACCGAGAGAGGTACGCGGCGGGACGGTGTGATGATCTACACCGTCAAGCCGGATACGTCATCCGTGTTCGTGGCGTGGGGGCCGCCTTACACCCCGACCACCGCGGCGGAGTTCGTGCGTGAAATGAGCCGGAAGTCGCCTTACGCGAAGGCGGAGGAGCTGTGTCGCTCGCGCGAGGATCGGGCTGTTCCCCTGCTGCGGGTGCAGGAGGGCGGGCGGAAGAAGGAGCAACGCTTCGGGGTGTGGGTGCAGGCGCGGCAACATGCCTGGGAGAGCGGATCGAGCTGGGTGGCGCAGGGCTTTGGTGAGCGGCTGCTGAGCGATGAGGCGGACGCGGCCTGGCTCCGACAGCATGCGGAAATTTTTCTGGTGCCAATCATGGACGTGGACAACACCGCTACGGGCAATGGCGGCAAAGATGCGCGGCCCCAGGATCACAACCGCGACTGGTCATCGCAGCCGCATTGGAACGAGGTCATCGCGGCGAAAGAAATCGTGAGTGGCCTGATCCAGGAAGGCCGGATGGATGTTTTTCTCGATCTGCACAATCCCGCGCCGGGAGATCCAACGTTCTTCTATACCCTCGACAACAGTACGATGAAGGAACCGGCGATCGGTCTGCGGGATCGCTTCATCGAGCTGGCCTACGGGCGCATCAGCAAAATCAAACCGCTCATCCCCATGAGCAACAAACCCAAGACGACCGGCCCGTCCTATCATCCGCTCTGGCGGCAAATCAGTGCGAACTGGGTGAGCATGAATGGCAATCCGCACACCGTGAGCCTGTGCCTGGAGACGATCTGGAACCACAAAAACAGCACCATCGAAGGCTACCGTGCCGTCGGTGCGAATCTCGCGGCAACCGTGCGCGAGTATCTCGCGGAAAGGCCCGTCAGGCCTTAATGCAATGGGCCGCCGCAAACCACTCAACCACTCTTGTCCAGTGATTTCGTTCCGCGCCATCCTCCTGTTACCACTCCTTGTTTGCGCCTCCTTTCACGCTGTGTGGTCCGACGGGGTCGCGTCGCGACTTTCGACAAAGCAGGCGAATTTGGGCGACGCCACGGGAGTCTCCCGGCCCGAGTCAAGAGTCGCTACCTAACCCTCGCCGCGGTCCCTCACTGATGCGCCATGACCGTGGCGGTGGCCATTGGCCGGGAACTCAAGTCCTCCCGCGCGAGCGTGCTCGCGGTGGGACCCGCGCTCATCGCGAGTAAATCGTGGGGCGAGCTCATGGGGTCACGTCGCGACTGGCGCTTGGAGAAGCCACGAGGGCAGAACGAAACGGCGATCATCTTAGTATCCGAGAAGTGGATACGCACATCCGCCGGCGCGGGCGGGTGAAGAACGGAAATTTTTTCGGCCATCGTTTTCGGGCGCGGGGCACGCTGCGGCCGGGGCGGTGGGGCACGCGATCGTCGGCAAGGCAGGCGAGGAGAGCGGGATTGTCTCTAGGCCGTAAACAAACGGCCTAGACTTGACGGCGCGAGATTCTTCGGAGAGAAAATCATCTTAATGCCGCCGCTCCGCCTCGCCCAACTCGAAGCCCGCTATGCCGCCCTTCGCCAGGAGTTGGCCGGCATCGGCTATCTCAGCCACGGCTCGGTCCATCGCCGGCCGGCCGGGCAATCGGGCAGCCGTTTCACCTGGTCAACGAAGGTGAAGGCGAAAACCGTCAGCCTGGCGCTCTCGGAGGACCAGGCCGACTGGCTGGAAAAAGCCATTGCCGAGCATCGCCGCGTCAAAAAAATCCTCGGAGAAATGCGCCGCCTTTCCCGCCAGATCATGCGTACCCAGTTTCCCGATACGGAACGACGCGGCCCGCTGAACAAGAAAATTTTGCGCCTTATTTAAGCGCCATTTTAGGCGGACCCCGGCGGATCGCCCGTTTAATCGGCAGGTCCTTTGCCGTTGCACGCGTTTTCCGGTGACCCCCACGAGAATTTGCCCTTCCGGAGAAACTCAACGGCACGGCCTTTTTTTGGCGGCGGTCTTGGTGACGGCGGCGTCCGATGAATTCACGTTATGCCGCCAGGCATTCGGCGTCACCTTGAAGTGAAGTTTGAAGGATCGGCAAAAATCCGAGGCGGAGTGGAACCCGCAGGATTCGGCAATCTGGTCGAGCGTGAGGGACGAATTCACGAGCAACGTGGTGGCTTTCTGCATTCTCAGTTTATTGAAGACCGCCTTGGGGCTCTTTCCGAGCCGTTCGTAAAAGTGCCGGCGGAGATGGGTGGCGGAAACGTGGACTTTCACCGCCACGTCGCTCAGCGATGGCGATTCGCTCATATGCTCCACATACCATGCCATCGCTTTTTCGACGCGCTCCGTTGGAATATTGCATAGGGGATGCATGGGCTTCAAGTCCATGGCTTCGAGTGCCAGCAGAGTTAGTTGCAGAAGCACAATCTCGTAGCGCACCTCGCTCAATGCGGTCGGATGGTTGAAATGCTCTCCGATGTAAGTGACGAGAGTGCGTACCGCGGCGAGCCGCTCCGGGCTGAGATGCCGGGCCAGGTGCCCGCTGGCCTTGGCGGCACTGCGGAGAATGTCCGGAACGTCTGAGAAGTGAAATACGGCCCGGTCGCACCGCCGGGTCCTGGCCACAATGACATAAGGCGTCTGCGGAGGGATGACCCAAAAATTCATCCCGTGAGTTTCGCCTGCGCCCGGGAGCGGTGGTTCGAACCTGGGATGAAACGATCCCTCGAATAAACAAAGGATGATCCAATTATAACGAACGCTGAGCAGGTCCGGCTTCTCGGTGAAATCACGATAACCGTTGGTGAGGGCGCGGAGCATTTATCGGAAAGCGGCCGCGCCCCGGGCCGGTTGACGGGTTGGTTGCGCAAGGGTCCTCATCGTGGCTCAAGACATCGTCCGCCAAACGGAACCGAGGGGATCTGATCTAGTGCTACGATGGAGACGGGATGGCACTGCGCGATCATTCGGGTAGTGCACGCTACCGGGCTTTTCGTCCGAAGAAAAGAATCAAGGCGCGCTGCGCCCGTTGGGCGCAGCGCGCCGCACTACCGCGCGGGCGCATCCATCGCCATGAGATAAGCCACGAGGTCCCGCGCTTGATTCAGCTCCAGGCCGTCGAGGAGTCCGGCCGGCATCAACGACACCGCGGACGTCTCCTGGTTGACGATGTCGTCCACGGACAGGGCCACCTGCTCGGTCATGGTTTGCAGTGAAAGGGTTTTGTTGGTGCGTGCGCGTATCATGCCGGCGAGCACGCGACCATCCTTCAGCTTCAGGGTCGTGAGCCGGTAGTCGTCGGGGACGACGGCGCTGGGGACGAGAATATTTTCCAACAAATATTCGAGATTGTCCCGGGCTGCGCCCGTGAGATTGGGGCCGATGTTGCCGCCTTCGCCGTTGAGCGTGTGGCAGGCGCCGCAGAGTGCCGCGTAGTGGGTCCGGCCCTTCGCCGGGTCGGCGCCGACGAGGGTGTCGGGGGCGAGGAGCTGCCGCCATTTGGTCAGTGCGGCGTTGTTTTCGGACTCGGAGCCATCCTGGGTCCTGCCCCACACTTCATCCAGCCGTCGAGTGAGGGCCGGATCCTTGAAGGCGCGAATTTGGCGAGCGTGAAAACCGCTGAGATCGGCGCGTTGGAGTTTCCCTGCCGCCAGCCGATCCAGCACGATGGCGGCCCACGCCGGCCGTGAAACCAGGACGCTCATCACGGGCGGACGCTCGCTGCCCGGCACCTGCGGCCACGCCGACAGCATGAGGTCGGCGACCGCCGGTTCGTCGCTCAGCGCGAGCCCGGCGGCGGCGGCGCCCGCCAGGCCGCGAATGCGCAGCAATTGGGCGCAGACGTCGCGCAGCCCCGGGGCGCCGACATCGACCAGCGATTGGAGGGCGGTGCGGCGCGCGGCGAGTCCGGCGGAATCGTCTAGCGCGATGGCGCGGAGCTCATCGGTCGCGCGACCTTCGCCAAAGAGTGCACCGAGATGGCGGATACGTTGGCGAAGAGCGTCGGTCGAACCGGCCGCAAGGGACGCCTGGAGCGCATCCCAAACCGCTGGCTTGGGGGCCTTGCGCCGGCCGCGCAGCGCTTCAGCGATGCCATCGAGCACGGCCTGGCGGACCTCGATCGCGGCGGTCGCGGCGACGCCGGAGAGGAGCGCATCCACGCGGGCGGGAGCCTGGTCGATGTCCTCGGCGAGTCGTCGTGCCGCGAGGCGTTGCACGCGCGGGATGCGGGCCGCAATCACCAGTTTCTCAAACGTGCCCGACGGCGCTTCGGCCAGCGGTTCGATGCCATACCAGAGCATGAGCGGCAGGTTGTGGTCGGTGGCGTCCTCGGCGTGCGCGAGGAGCGGTGCGGCGACGCCGGCCCGCTGCTCGAAGGGAAGGCGCTGCAACGCCGAAGCGAGGGCGAGGCGGACGAGGGCGGACGGATCGGATTTCGCGAGCTGGATAAACGCCTGCAACAGCCCGGCGTCGAGGGCGACCGGGGTGCGATCGGTGGCGAGGCGGATGGCCCAGACGCGCATCGACTCATCCGGTTCGGCCAGCAGTTTCTCCAGATTCAAGGTGGCGCCGTCGTTCACGACGTAAAGCGCCCAGAGGGCGCGGAGCCGCGCCACGGGATCCGCGCGCTGGGCGAGGATCCGCTGCAACTCCGTTTCCGCCTCGGCCACATTGAGACCGGCCGCGGCGCGGTCGGCCAACACGCGCCGCGACTGGCGGGCGAGCCAGTCGTTGTTGCTGAGTTGCAGCCGGGCAAGTTCCGCGCCGCTGAGTCGGGCGAGGTCGCCGATGGTGCGAGGTTTTGCTTCTCCGTAAGTGATTTTGTATATCCGACCGCTTGTGCGGTGAATGCCGTCGTTGTCGTGACATTCGCCGGTGTCGCTCCAATCGCTGAGGAAGACCCCGCCGTCCGGCGCGGCGATGAGGTCGATCGCCCGCAGCCAGGGGTCGGTGAAGAGAAATTCGTCGGGTTCGCGCTTGCCCACGAAGCCGCTGCCCTCGCGCTCGAGCCGTTCGACGTTGATCCGCCGCCCGTGGAGATTGTTCGTCAGTAATTTTCCGTTCCACTCGGCGGGCCACTGGCCGCCCTGATAGATCAAAAGCCCAGTGTGCGCGTGGCCGCCGCCTGTCGCCAGCGTGCTCTGCGAAACGCCCTTGCGCACGTCGGTCCAAACTTCGCCGGTCGCCCAGTGGACGTGATCGGCGTGTTGCTCGATGATCTCATAGACGTGCGGGTTCAAGTCGTTGCCCGACATGCGGCGATAATGACCGCCCGGGATGAGATGCCAAAGATGACCGATGACCGTGTTGATAAAAAAGGGCTCGCCCTGCACGTTCCAGTCCATACCCCACGGATTGGTCGTGCCGGCGGCGACAATCTCGAATGTGCCGCGCCGCGGGTGGTAGCGCCAGATGCCGGTGTTCACCGTCGTCCGTTGCTCCGATGGCGTATCCGGTTTTCCGACACGGGACGTGCCGAGAATGCCCTGGCGCCCGTAGAGCCAGCCGTCCGGCCCCCAGCGCAGGCCGTTGGCCAGCGTGTGTCGCGCTCGGTTGAACTCGAAGCCGTCGAGCACGATTTCCGGTGCGCGGTCGGGCACGTCGTCGCCGTTTTTGTCCGGGATAAAATAAAGATTGGGCGGACAGAGCGCCCAGACCCCGCCCAGGCCGACCTCGATGCTGGTCAGGCGTTGGGCGCCTTCCCAGAATACGGTGCGCTGGTCGAAACGGCCGTCATTGTCAGTGTCCTCGAAAACCAGAATCCGATCGCGCAGGTCGGGATGAAAACCTACGGTACGTTCCGAGTAGGTGTAATTTTCGGCCACCCAGAGGCGCCCGCGGGAGTCGGTCGTCATCGCGATCGGCTGGCAAACGTCGGGTTCGGCGGCGAAGGCTGTGCAGTGAAAACCGGGTGGCAGCTTGACCTGCGCCGCGGCCATAGCCGCCGGCATCGGCCCGCCGGCGGCGGGCTCGGTGTTGAACGGCGTGGGAATCCCCGCCGGCAGTCGCGGGGAAAAACCAAGACATAGGAATCCGCTGGCGAGGCGGGCGAAGGCGAAGGGGCGTCTCATTTTGAAAACGAAATAGGTATGTTTTGGGCGAGCGCGCGTTCGACGCGAACTCCGCTTAATTGGATGGCGGCGGTGCCGGTGCAAGCGGTGAAACGGAACCATGGTTGATTTTCCCAACTTCGTGGTGCTTACCGCAAATGACATTGAACCGTCCGTATGCTACCGTCCCCGCGTTTTACCGTGGAGGGCTTCCCCCCTCCACGCTTGCTTCCCTCCCCCACGCTTGCTTCCCCACCAGTTGTTTGGTCCCCGCCGATCGTTTCTTCCCACGGTCACGGCCGATGGGATTTATTCGCGGTGGAGGGAGACCTCTTTCGTTTCCGATCAACCCTCATGAAAATCAAAAGCCCCACCCGATTGTTGGAGTCGCGCGCCGTTGCCCTGCTGCTGGCGTTCACCCTGTCGACGGTGCCCGGTTGGTCCCAATCAGCCCTCGCCCAACCGGTGAAAGCCGGAACCCCTGAACGCAAACCGGTCACGCCCGCCCCGGAGGTGACGCGTTCAGCAGGGGAGAATGGCACGGGCGTGACCAAGCTCTCGCCCTTCGTGGTGCACCCTTCGGAAAACGACACCGGCTACTATGCCGAAAACACGCTGGCCGGCAGCCGGCTGAACACGAACATCGGCGATCTGGCAGCCTCGATCACAGTGGTGACGCGCCAGCAGATGCTCGACACCGGCGCGCTCGATCTCAACGACGTGTTTCTCTACGAAGCCAACACGGAGGGCACGGGCAACTACACCTCATTTACCTTCGACGATCAGGGCGGCGTCAGAGACAACAATCAGGGCGCTCCCGAATCGGCGAACCGCGTGCGTGGTGTCGGTTCTGTCACGCAGGCGCGCAACTACTACGCCAGCCTGCCGGGCCTGGCGTTCGATGTGTATAACACGGAGAGCGTCGAGATCAGCCGGGGCCCGAACTCCCTGTTGTTCGGTCTCGGCAGCGCCGCGGGAACCGTAAACCAGTCGTCTGCCTCGGCCAATCTGCAGCGCAACACCAACGAGGTTGCGTTGCGCTACGGAACGGAGGACGCGTACCGGGCCAGCTTCAAATTTAACCGCGCGTTGATTCCCGGGAAACTAGGCATCATCGCCGCCGGCCTCTATGATTCGCGCGGATTCACGCGCAAGCCCTCGTATGACATTTCGCGCCGCGCTTACGTTGCGACGACGGCCCGGCCTTTCCGGAAGACGTCCCTTCGCGCTAGCTACGAGCATTTCAACGCCGACTCGCGTCTCCCCAACACCGTCACCCCGCAGGACGGCATCACCGAGTGGCGCACGCTCGGCAGTCCCACCTGGAATCCTCTCACGGGCACGCTCACCCGTAATGGTGTCGCCAGTACGCTCCCGAATTCGAACGTGACCAATGTGCCCGGGTTGCAGAACCGGTTCTCCAGCCTGCCGGCGATGTATTACGACGACGGCGGGCCGCGGTTGTGGATGCAGCAGGGTCTGACCGCCGGCGCCGTCAACAACGCCTACCCCACCACGCTGCCCCAGAGCGTCTACTCCGCCACCACGATCATGAAGCTGTTCGGCACCACGCTGCCGCTCTTCCGGCCGCTACCGATCACGAATCGATCCTTGTACGACTGGTCGCGCATCAACGTCACGTCCGGCACCTGGGCCAAGCGCGATGCCAACGTCTACAACATCGAGTTGATCCAGGAACTGCTGCCGGACCTTTTCCTGCAGGCCGGCTGGTACCGCGAGGACTTCAAGACGAAGAACTTCTCCTACAACGCCAACCAGCCGGTGGAGATCGATGTGAACACCGTGCTAATGGACGGGACCGCCAACCCGTATTTGGGCAAGCCGTTCTTCAGTTTCAGCGGCAACTCCCAGCCAACGTTCAAGATCAACACCAACGACAACTTCCGGGTGGGCCTGGCCTACGCGTTGAACTTCACCAAGAAGAGCAACTGGCTGAAATGGCTGGGCTCCCATCAGCTCTTTGCCATCGGGGACCGGCGCGAACTCTCGACCGACGCCCTGACCTATTCGCTGACGGTGCTGGACAATCATCCGTGGCAGAACTCGTCGGGCCGCTTCGCGGGCGCGCCCGGTCAGATCACGATTGGCTCAACAATTATTCCCCGGGTTTACCTCGGTGGAAACGACGGCGTGATCAGATACGGCTCGGGCTTCACCAACCTCCTGGACAACTTCACGTATCCACTGCGGCATGCCATCCTGACCAATGGGAGCTATGCGTGGCAAAATGAGCCCGCGCTCCTCGGGCCGGCGTTGACCCGGAACTCCAATCGCGCGCATCAGTTGACGGACTCCATCACCACCGGGGTGCAGAGTTCGCTGCTCGGTGGCCGGATCGTGCCAACGCTCGGATTCCGGCGCGACAAGAACGAGTCCAAGGCCAACTTGACCCTGCCCATCGATCCCGCCACCGGGCTCCTCATCCCGGACGGTCTGAACAGCTTTGGGCCAACCCAGGTGCTCTACGGCAACACGCGGACGGCGGGCGTGGTCGTGAAGCCGTTCAAGGGGTTCAGCCTGACTTTCGGGCAATCGCGAAACTTCTCTCCCGCCGCCTACCGGGTGGACATCTTCGGCAACGCCCTGCCGCTCCCGACCGGGAAGGGCAAGGACTATGGCGTCCGTTTCGCCCTCAAGGAAAACCGGCTCGTCTTCGGCGTGAATTTTTTCGAGACGAGCGCGGCCAACGCGCGTGGCACGCAGGCGGACGGCTTCATGTTCCGCGTTTCGCGTTTCGAGAGCGGGTTCATCACGTGGGCGACGACGGCCGCCCAGAATCAACTCGGGGCGGGCGCGTCGAGCACCGCCGTCGCCAACCGGGTGGCCGAGATGACTCAACTGCCGGTGAACTTCGTTCCTCCCGCGTTGGCGACGATCGGATCCACCTCGACCGTTTCGGGGCGCGGCCTCGAGGCGCAGTTGATTTTCAATCCAGGCAAGAGCTGGAACCTCAAGGCCACCTTGGGAAAACAGAAGACGGTGTATGCGCACGTGGCGCCGGAATTCGAAACGTATGCCAATCCCCGGATGCCGATCTGGCTGGCGGCGAAGGACAGCGCGGGCCTGCCTTTCTGGACGAATCCGGCGGTGCCGGACCTGGGCATACCGGTCAATTTCTGGGTGCAGAACATTTCCACCCCGATGAGTCTGGCGAAGGCGCTCGAGGGCAAACGGACGCAGGGCCAGCGCGAGTGGCAGGCTAACCTGATCGGCACCTACCGCGTCGTCGAAGGCCGGCTCAAGGGCGCCACGATGGGCGGTGGCGTCCGTTGGCAGGACGACGCGATCATCGGCTACCTCGGCGGGCCGGCGGGAACCGACGGCGTCATCCGCTCGCTCGATGTGAACAAACCCGCTTTCGATCATCTTAATCCGGCGGTGGACTTTTGGGTCTCCAAAAACTTCATCCTGCCGCAATGGTTCGGCCGCAAGCAGGAGGCCAGGGTCCAGCTGAACGTGCGAAACGCGTTTGAAAAGGGAAACTGGCTGCAGCCGATTTCGGTCAACCCGGACGGCTTGCCCAGCGGATACCGAATCGTCGAACCGCGGCAGTGGTATCTGACGACCACGTTCATTTTCTAATTGGTGAATATTTTCAGACCCGCTTCCACGAATACGATCGCTGCATTTTTGGTGGCGGGAACGTTCCTCGCCGCCCAACCGGCGGGAACCTTTGCGCCCGGCGACGGTTCGTCGATTCAATCGCTGCTGGCCCAAAGCCCGGGTAGAATGGTTTTCGTTCCCGCCGGCGACCATTTCATTTCGGAAGCCATCCGGATTTCCGGCGGTAATTCGGGACTCTGGGGCCCGGGTCGGATCATTCAGAGCAACCCAAACGCGGCCATTGTCGAAATCGACGGGGCCACCGGCGTGCAACTGCGGGATCTGACGCTGACCCGCGCGGCCGGTGCGATGGAAACATCGAAGTTCGCTGTATCCGTCGCCAAGAGTTCCCAAGTCGTCCTGTCCAACCTGCAGGTGCTCGACAACTGGGGAAACCGGGCGTCGATCCACGTCAACGGCTGTGACGGCGTGACCATCCGGGACTGCCTGATCCAAAACTACTCGCGGATCTCGATCGATGACCGGACAGCGTCACCCCTTTATGGTTACGCGTTCAACTGCATCGACGGCCACGGCGTGCAGGTGCGGCTGACGACGGCGGTGATGATTTGCAACAACCGCATCATCGAACGGCGGATGTTGCCGACGCCGGAGCTCAAGGCGAAGCATCTCCTCGGTCAGTGGGTCAAAAAGAACGAACAGAAAGGCCGGGTGATTTCCCAAAAAACTTGGGATGCCGGCTACACCAACAACTGGCACCAAGGTTCGGCGGTGCAGGTCACGGGCCCGGAGGCGACCGACCACGTGCAGATTCTCGGCAACTCCATCGAAAACGCCGCCCAGGGGATCGATATCCACGCGGACCACGTGGTGGTCGCCCAGAACATCGTCAACAACGCGTTCATGGGAATGAAGGCGATGCACGGTTCCCGCAACGTGCTGATCACCGGAAATCAATTCTCGAAAAACGATCTCTGGAGCATCGGATTGATGCCGGGCACATCGGCGCACGAGGCCACGGCGGCGACCGATGGGAAACCGGCCCGCGGTGCCAACGTCGACGGTCACACCATCGTCGCCAACAATATCATTTCGGATTTTGGCTATGGTAATGCCCGTTGGATCTGGAGCCAGGAGGCTGGGAGTGTGGCGCCGATTCGGATCGACTGCGGGCCGCTGCCCGAAAATCCCGCCCCTTCGGATGTGCTGTTCCAAGGAAACATCATCTACGACACCGGCCGGGACCAGATCGTGGTCGATGGCCGGCCGCGGGTGGAACCGCCGCGTTACAAGTTTGCCGTGAGGATTGAAAGCGGGCCCGGTGCGCCGCGTGGACTGCATTTTACGAACAATCTTTTCCATCCGGGTACCGACGGTATTTCAAATGCCGAGCTCGCGCCGTAGCGGAGTTCATTCATCCGGCGTGGGCGCAACGTTGACTCTCATCATTGCCGGATTGATGAAATTGGCGGACTTCGCAGACGGGCCGTTTACGCTGGCGTCGAGCTCGCGCATTTTTTTCAGCATCCGATCGGTGACCTCCGGATGATTCTCGCGCATGTTCCACTTCTCGTTCGGGTCAATGTCCAGGTTGTAGAGTTCCGGCTTTTTCAAAGTGGGATCGCAGTGGAGCTTCCAGATTCCATCCCGCAGGGCCAGACCGAGGCTCTGCATCCTCACTCCGTCGCGCAAACCGACGCCGTAAGGGAATTGCCAGAAGAGCGGCTGTCCACGGTGGAGCGTTTCGCCGCGCAAGGCCGGGCGGATGTCGATTCCGTCGGATGGAAAGTTCGCCTCCTGCGCCCCGCCCACGCTTGCGCAAACCGTCGCTAGGATGTCCGGGGTCCAACCGACGTCGTGTCGCACCGTCCCCGGCCGGGTCACGCCAGGCCAGCGGACGATTGCGGGCACGCGAATGCCTCCCTCCAGAACGAATGTTTTCCGCCCCGGAGGCCGCCGGCGGAACCGCGGGCACGCTCGCTCCAGGGAATCAGATGCGGCTCCGGGCCGTTGTCGCTGGTGAAAATAACGATGGTGTTTTCGGCCAGTCCGGTGCGGTCGAGATAGTCCAGCCGTCGTCCGTATTGCTCAGCCATCTGCGTAATCGTGCCGCAATAATAGTGCTCGCTCTCGGTCCGGTCCGCGTAGAGCGCGCGATATTTGGGCGCGCAGTCCACTTCCCGGTGGGGGCAAAACTCCAGAGGTTGATGAAGAACGGCCGGTCGCCGGCGTGTTCGATTAAGTCGATGGCTTCATCGCTATAGACGACGTCGCTCCACCCACCCTTGGTTTGGATGCGGACCTCGTCCCGGCGCCAAAACGAATCATGATAGCTGCCGTTGCGGGAGGCGCCGAGCACCAGCGAGCGGTCGTAATCGTCGTCGGCCATGGTCGGTTCGCTGGGGCGGCCGTCGAAGCTGGGTGCCACTTGCCGATGTGGGCGGTTGTAAAGCCGGCGGATTTCAGCAGGCGCGGGAGAAAGGGCTCTTCCAACGGGACATGATGGAATGCGGGCGGCACCGGGCCGGTTTCCCGGATGAGAGGCTGCAGGCCGAAGCGATTCTGAATCCGGCCGGTGCACAGGCCGGCGCGTGAAGGGGAACAGACCGGTGCCGAGAAGTAAAATTGATCGAGGCGGCAGCCCGATCTCGCCAGCCGGTCGATGGAAGGTGTCCTAATATAGGGATGTCCCTGGCAGCCGCGATCTCCCCAGCCCATGTCGTCGGCGACGAGAATGATCACGTTGAGCGGCCGCGCGGGGGCGGCCGACGCGCCGGTGACGGGAAACGCGATGACCGCGGCGAGGAGGACCGGGATGATTTTCATATCAAATCGGCCTGGGGCGGGGGAGTCGGCGTGGCACTCGGAAACGATCTTCGTGACGGCTAAGGCGCGATTTCCTCCAATTTTCGATTGCGGGTTTCGATCATGCCAAAGGAGGCCGCGAGCCCGAGGCCGCAAACCGCGGCGAACATCAGGAACACCGACGGAACGCCGCCGACGAGCATCAAACTCCCGACTATCGCCGGACCGGCGGATGATCCGAGCCGCAGCCACGCCGTGGCGAGGCCGGTGCCGACGGCCCGGATACGGGTGGGGTAAATCTCGGGTGTGTATAGATAGAGGAGCACGTTGACGGAGCCGAGGAGTCCATAGCCGAGCGTCGCGAACAGCCCGACCGCAAACACGGAATCAGCCGCGCGCCACCAGACGGTGAGAAAAAGCCCACCCGCTCCGAGATAGCAGGCCGCGGCCCAACGTTTCCGGCCCACCCGATCCACCAGCAGGGCACAGGCGAGGGTGACGACGACCTGCACGACATTCGTCAGCGACGCGTAGCGCAGGGCGGATTTCAGATCCAGATTGTAGACGGTCGTGTAGAGCGTCGGCAGCCAGTTGTTCAGGCCGTTTGCGACCAAATACGCGCTGAACCACAAGACCCAGACGATGAGCGTCCGGTTCCGATAGTTGCCAGATATGAGCTCCCGCCAGCCGCCCGGTTGGCTCGTTTTCGGACTGACGGCCGGCGTCGTCAGTGGGACCGGTGGCGGCTCCCGCCGGGCGGTGCTCGCCTCGATCTCCATCACGATTTTTTCGGCCTCCGCGTGGCGGCCCTGGTGGATCAACCAACGGGGAGATTCGGGGAGAAACCAGACGAGCACGGCGATGAAGATTCCGGGTGCGGCACCGACGAGGAACATGCTCTGCCAGCCGAACGCCGGCACGAGCCACGCGCCCAGCTGCCCCGTCGCCATCAGGCCGATCGGGAAAATCAGTTCGTAGAGGAGAAAAAATCGGCCGCGATGTTGTGCCGGGGACAGTTCGTTGATATAGGTGGCGGCCACCGGCACCTCGCCGCCCACTCCGATGCCCTGCACAAAGCGGCAAACGAGGAGCGCGGCGTAATTTCCCGTGAGGGCGCAGGCCAACGCCATGATCGACATCACCGCGATGGCGACCGACGCGCTGCGTACGCGACCGATTCTTTCCGCCAGATGGCCGAAGAAGAGCGCGCCAAGAAACTGGCCGACGTAGCCCGCCGCGATTAACGTTCCGATCTGTCCCAAGCCCAGCTGCCACTGGCTGCTCAACACCGGCAGAACAAACGCGAGAGACAGCGCGTCAAACGCGTCGAAGAACGTGGCGCTGCCCATGACAATCCTGGCCTTGCGATGCCAGCGCGAGAAGGGAACGCGGGCCAACCGGTCGAGCAACGCGCGCCCGCGTGTCTCCGACTCTGCGGAGTCAGGGATGCAGTGGGGGGACGAACACACGGGATGGGGGTGGGGGAGGATGCGGGCGATGGCCTTTGCTCAATCGTCCAGGGCGTGATGCGTACGCGCTACCCTGATACCGCCGCCTCGCGCCATGGCCAACGCTAAGCGAACAAAGCATTCGATTTTGCGCAGTATTCGGCTTAATCAACCAACGGGTTCGCCCGTTGACCGGGTTGGTTGAAAATGAGTATTTTGCGGGCAGTTATCCTCTTGGGGCGCACGGGCGGTTGCGCTAGTCTCGACGACAGCGCGACCCGATCCCTTCCCGGTGCCGAAACTTCGGTCCCGGCCCCATCCTTTAATCGCACGATCATCGGCACGGAAAATATCAATGATGAAAAATTGGCGTGATCTCTCTTGGTCAGGAGTCTTTGCGGCGACTTTGTGTCCGTTCCATTCCGATGAAACGATCGACGAAGAGGGACTCGCCGCCTATTTCCACGCCATCGCCTCGGTCGACGGCGTGCGGGGTTTGGTGTGCAATGGCCATACCGGCGAGATCATGTCGTTGCGGCCCGCCGAACGTGACCGTGTGACGGCCATGGCGGCGCGGATCGTGAAACAAATGCAACGGCCGGTGCGCGTCGTCTCGGGCGTGAGTGCCGAAGGCAGTCTGGAGGCGATCGATCACGCCCTGGCCGCGAAGGCCGCCGGGGCCGACGCGATCCTGCTCATGCCGCCGCACCACTGGCTGCGCTTCGGACGTTCGAGCGCGTCGGCGGTTGGATTTGTCGCCGACGTGGTGGCGGGCGCGCAGGTCGAGGTCGTGTTGCACCAATATCCCGCGTGGACCAAGGCGGGTTACAGCCTCGACGAAATGCGCGAGATCATCCGGATCCCGGGGGTGGTATGCATCAAGATGGGGACACGAGACATGGCCCGGTGGCGCTATGACTACGACCAGTTAAAGGCAGTCGCACCGGACAAGGCGATCATCACCTGCCACGACGAATATTTGCTCGCGAGTCTGCTTGAGGCGGCGGACGGTGCCTTGGTGGGATTTGCCGGATTCGTGCCCGAACTCATTGTGGCTTTGGTGGAGGCGGCTTTGGATGCCGACCTCGCGAAGGCGCGGGAAGCGCAGCAGCTGGTCGATCCGTTGGTGCGAATCGTCTACAATTTTGGTGAACCTTCGAGCGAGGCGCACCAGCGCATGAAATGTGCCCGCTGGTTGCTCGGAAAATTGTCCAGCCCGGTGGTGCGCCGGCCACTCCGCCAGTTCGAGGCCCATCAGGTGGCGCAAATACGTCGGCAGCTCGAGGAGATCGGCCTCTCTTGCATCACGCCGGTGCAAGGCAGAGCCAACGGCCGGCCCGACGTTCAAGGCGTTTTAAGCCGGAGAATTCAAGGGGGTATCTGCGCCAATTCAGCGCTCGTCGATCAACTCGGTCGCCAGCGCGCCGGCCTCTGATTTGCCTTCGCTGCACCAGTTCCCGATGAACCATCCCCGTTTCCGTTTTGGCATTCTCGTCTTTTTTGTGATGGCGGCGGGTGTCCGCGCCGAGATCGTCCTGGCGGCCCCGTTCCGGGACGGAGCGGTTATCCAGCGTGGAAAACTGATCCCGGTGTGGGGCAAGGCGCAACCGGGTGAGACCGTCGAAGTGGAGTTCGGCGGTCAGATGCGCAAGACGGTGGCGGACGAGCAGGGCCGTTGGAGCGTTCGCCTTGGTCCTTTTGCGGCAAATTCTGCTCCGGCAAAACTGACGGCGACCGGTCGTGATGTCGTTACCATCAGGAACGTGCTGGTGGGCGAGGTCTGGCTCTGCTCCGGCCAGTCAAACATGAATTTCCCGCTCAAGCAGGCGGCGAACGCACAAAGCGAAATCGCCGGGGCGGACTATCCGCTGATCCGGCATTTCGTTGTCGACTCGGCGGTGTCCGACCGGCCTTTGGCGATGGTCGGCGGAGAATGGCAGGCCAGCTCGCCGGACACGGTGGGAAGCTTCACCGCCGTCGGCTATTTTTTTGGCCGCGAACTTTTTCGAAAACTCGGCGTCCCCATCGGCATCATGAAAGCCACGTTGGGTGGCAGTCCGATCGAAGCCTGGCTGAGCGAGGACGCGCTGGGGGCCGACCCGGCTTTTGGCGTGGTGGCGGCACGATGGCGGGTGATGCGACCGCGGATTGAGGGACGTGGATTTCGCAACCAACCGGGCGGCCTCTATAACGGGCTGATCCACCCGCTCGAGCCCGGCGCCCTCGCGGGTTTTTTATGGTATCAAGGCGAGGGCAATGCGGAGCGCGCGATGGAGTATGAAAAATTGTTCCTCACGATGATCCGGCAATGGCGGCGCGATTTTCAACAGGGGGATCTGCCGTTTATCTTTGCGCAGTTACCGAACTTTGCCCCGACGAACGATCTGACAGGGCAAAGTTGGGCCTGGTTGCGTGCCGCCCAGGCCGCGGCCCTCTCGCTGCCACACGTCGGCATGGCGGTGACCATCGATATCGGTGACAACGCCGCCCTGCATCCGGTCAACAAGCAGGACGTCGGCCGTCGGCTGGCTTTGGTGGCGCTGGCAAAAGTTTACGGTCTGCCCGTTGGAGATACCGGACCGACGTTCGCCGGGATGGAATCGGTCGGTGCCGAAGTGCGGATACGGTTCAAGCAGGCCGACGGGCTGAGATTCGTCGGCGATCCGGGCCGTGTTTTCGAGCTGGCGGGCGACGACCGGAAATTCGTGCCGGCGGTGGGCCGGATCGACGGGGAGACGGTGATTGTTTCCGCACCCGACGTCACGCAACCGGTGGCTGTTCGTTTTTCGTGGCGCAACGCACCTGCCGCCCACCTCGTCAACCGGGGTGGTCTGCCGGCGGCGCCCTTTCGCACCGACCAGTGGTCGCCGGCTCGAACCCCAGGCGAGCGCTGACCGGTGGTCGGGCGGCGACCGACACCAATGCGCGCATGCGCTCTCACTCCAAAAACTCGACGCCACTCACCGCTTTCCGCATGCATTTCGTGATCATCCTCCTAGTCTCGGTCAGTCTCGCGTTGGGCCGGGCGGCTGCGGCCGACAGCCGGCCAAACGTGATCGTCATCCTGGCCGACGATCTCGGTTACGGGGATCCTGGTTGTTACAACCCGCAGTCGAAAATTCCCACGCCCCACATCGACCGGTTGGCCGCGGAGGGTATTCGATTTACGGATGCGCACACGCCGTCGGCCGTGTGCACGCCGACCCGTTATGGCCTGATGACGGGGCGCTATGCCTGGCGCACGTGGCTGAAATCCGGGGTGCTGGACGGATTTGATCCGCCCTTGATCGAAGCGGACCGCGTGACGCTGGCTTCGTTCCTGAAAGCGCAGGGCTTTGCCACGGCGTGTATCGGCAAATGGCACCTGGGCATGACCTGGACGGGTGACGATGGAAAACCGGTCGCCTATCGCGGCAATCCGACCAGTGGATTTCGCCTGGGGAGCGACGTTGATTTTACGCGCCCGATCGGGGGCGGTCCGCGCGACCGCGGCTTCGATCTGTTTTTCGGAATCGCCGCATCGCTCGACATGTCGCCCTATTCATTTATTGAGGACCGGCGATCGCTGGAGCCGCCCCGCCTGGCGGCTCCGGAGTCGAAGACGCTTTTTCTGAACCAGGCGGCGGGCGTGCGCTCGGAGGGATTCACCCTGGAAGGCGTACTGCCGGCCCTGAAGCAACGGGCGCAGGATTTCATCCGGTCGCGGGCAGGAAAGGCGGAACCCTTCTTATTGTATTTTCCGCTGTCGTCACCCCACCTGCCGATTGTGCCCAACCGAGACTGGGTTGGAAAAAGCGCGGCCGGGCTCTACGGCGATTTTGTGGCGGAGACGGACGGGGTGGTGGGGGACATCCTCCGCGCGCTCGACGCCGCGAAATTGCGCGACAACACGCTCGTGATTTTCACCAGCGATAACGGCGGATTGTGGCATCGTTGGGAAGCGGAGGAGGCCGACGACGTTGCAGGCTACAAGCCGACGTCGCGTGGCAACTACACCGGCGAACGTGCCCACCAGAGCAACGCCGCGCTGCGTGGCACGAAGGCGGACATCCACGAGGGCGGGCATCGCGTCCCGTTTATCGTGCGCTGGCCCGGACGGGTGCGGGCCGGCGGCACGAGCGCCGCGCTTGTGGAGCTGAACGATGTTTTTGCAACCGTGGCGGAAATCACCCGCGTCCCGCTGCCGTCCGGCGTCGCCGGGGACAGCTTCAGTTTTCTTCCGGAGATCACCGGCTCGAAACCGGCCACGCCCGTGCGCACATTTGCCGTTCATCATTCGCTCACGGGCGTGTTTGCTCTGCGCGAGGGACCGTGGAAATTCGTGCCGGCCCGCGGTTCGGGCGGCTTCAGCCTGCCGCGAACGGTCAGCGCGAAGGCGGGCGAACCAATCGGTCAACTCTACCATCTCGGCGACGATCCGGGGGAAACGCGCAACGTCTGGATGCAACACCCCAGGGTCGTGAAACGAATGGGCGAGAAATTGGCGGCGGTGCAGATGGCGACACAAACCCGTTGAATTCCTCCGCCCGATGGTCCGTCCGCGAAAGGTGCCGCGAATGCGAGCAACGGCGTGAATGTCACGGTATCTCACCGTTTTGGATAAATCGGTGATGCCGTTCACGGTACCGCCGGTTTCCTTCGTCTCCACGAAAACAACCCTCCAAATCGATGCGATCCCAATGGGAAACGTCAGGGCGCGGGCTTTGCTTCAGATCAGCCGGTCGCGCATCGCCTTTACCGCGGCGCCGCCGCGGGTGTTGACGTTGAGCTTTGCGTGGATCGCGCGCGCGGAGTCGTCGGTGGTGTGCGCGCTCAGGCCGAGGCGTGCCGCGATTGCCTTGTTGGTCAGGCCGTCGGCCATGCCTGCTCTAATCTGGCGCTCGCTTGGGGAGAGTCCCAGAGCCGTGGATACGCGCGGTGCCGATACGCGCGGTGCCAGGTTGGAAAACATTTCGAGCCCGCGGCGCACAACCCTCGGCTTCATGGGTGAACCCCCATGGCGCACGTCGGTCAGGTCGGTGGCAAGCTCGGCCAGCGGTGTTCCGCTGAGCAGGTAAGCGGACGCGCCGCGACCAGCCGTACTTCATCGACCAGCCGCACTTCGTCGAACGGCTGGACGTCTCCGAGATCGATCTGCGCCCACGCGATCGCCACGGACGTGGGCGTGCGCACCGATTGCCAGTCGTGCGCGCGCGTGCGTTGGCTCTTCCGCATGGGCGCGCCAACGACACTTTCTTGGTCGATGAGATTCTCTCGGCCCAAACGGGAGCGCTCCCGAGCGAGCCGCTGGTTCGGGCCGGTACTCCGCGCAGGCCGGTCGTCAGATTGCGATTGCCGGTCAGCACCATGATCTCACCCAAGGCATACGCAAAATGGCCGTTTTCCCCCAGGGTTATTCCTAAGAAAAACCATTCTTGAAACGTTCCTGCGCAAAATGCGGGAGGCTTTCTCGGTCACGGCCAAAAGCCCATTTTGGGGCGGGGGCTGGCTCCCATGAAACAGCTTCTGCAAGTCGTTGGTATGCTTGGAAAGCTGTTTCTTCCCGTCGGGGCCAAAACTTGTTTTGGTGGGGAGGCTCCCACGCTGCAGGGGCGACAAGAGTGTCGCCCATCCGGCGGACCGGCGACACTCCTGTCGCCGATGGTGGGCATGGAAATCTGTTTCTTCCCGTCGGTGCCAAAACTTGTTTTGGTGGGGAGGCTCCCATGCTGCAGGGGCGACAAGAGGGTCGCCCATCCGACGGACCGGCGACACTCCTGTCGCCGATGGTGGCCATGGAAATCTGTTTCTTCCCGTCGGTGCCAAAACTTGTTTTGGTGGGGAGGCTCCCATGCAGCAGGGGCGACAAGAGTGTCGCCCATCCGACGGACCGGCGACACTCCTGTCGCCGATGGTGGGCATGGAGGCGTGCTTCGCTCTCAAGAAACAGCTTCTGTAAGTCGTTGGTGAGCTTGGAAATCTGTTTCTTACAGTCGGGGCCAAAACTTGTTTTAGTGGGGAGGCTCCCATGCTGCAGGGGCGACAAGAGTGTCGCCCATCCGACGGACCGGCGACACTCCTGTCGCCGATGGTGGGCATGGAAAACTGTTTCTTCCCGTCGGGGCCAAAACTTGTTTTGGTGGGTGGGCTCTCATGCAGCCGGGGCGACAAGAGTGTCGCCCATCCGACGGACCGGCGACACTCCTGTCGCCGATGGTGGGCATGGAAAGCTGTTTCTTCCCGTCGGGGCCAAAACTTGTTTTGGTGGGGAGGCTCTCATGCAGCAGGGGCGACAAGAGTGTCGCCCATCCGACGGACCGGCGACACTCCTGTCGCCGATGGTGGGCATGGAAAACTGTTTCTTC
>CAMDOF010000112.1 GCA_945903465.1 Opitutus sp. GAS368 | reverse complement strand
GGTGCCAAAACGCGGGTATCGGTCTCGGCGGCCCCGGCAAACCCCGCAGATTTCCGTTGGAGCGAGGCCTCCTCGGCCACCCGTGCATCCCGCGGTCTGATGCCATCAGCTAAAAGAGCGGGCGCGAAGAGGCGTGGAATTCGCTGCCTGGCGGCCCTTGGAGCGAACGCGGATCAAAGCTAAAACCCCCGTTGGCGCCCCGCCTTGATCGGCTCTGGGCGAGGCGACCCGCCGTCTCGGGTTTCCCGCCGGCCGATGACGTCCGCGGGCCGATCTAAATTTTTAGGCCCAACCTGGCATCACGTGGGGTATAACGTGGCGTCATTCCCGCTGAAGGAAGGTCGCTCGTCCGAGGCGGGCGCGAGCAGTCGTTTCTTGGCTGCTCGTCAACTTAACTGCCAGCTACCCGTGCCGGCCCACGCCGCTCGCTTTAAATTTTGCGCAAAGTCGAGCCTCGACTTTTTGGGAAAATGGGGCACGGTCTCGGTCCCTCCCTCTGGCTTAGTCAGTTTGAAGCGCTTCGTTTTCTCTTCTTCGTCCGATGAAAATTAAAATTGGTTCTCTTTTTGCGCTGGGTGCTCTCCTGTTTTGGGCGTTTTCTTTTCGGACGGGGGCGGCCGAGTTTGATCAGCGAGTTGCCAATCTCTCCACGCGCGCCCTCGTCGGCACCGGCGCCAACGTGGCGGTGGTGGGCTTTGTGGTCGGGCCCGGTACTCCCAAGAGCATTTTGATTCGGGCGGTGGGTCCCGCTCTGAGTGGCTTTGGGGTGACGGGATCGCTCGGCGATCCGAAGATCGATCTCTACGATGGCTCGACTCCGCCCAAGCTCGTCGCGACCAACGACAATTGGACCACGACCACGGTCGGCCCGACCACTTTTGGCTTGGTGGGGGCTTTTGCGTTGGGCACGGGGACCCGCGATGCGGCGCTGACCGTCACGTTGGCCCCCGGCCTTTATTCGGCGACCGTGAGCGGGGTGGCCAACGCGACCGGCATCGCACTGGTGGAGGTTTATGATGTCACGGGCACGGCCCGGCTCATGAACCTCTCAACGCGGGCCCAAGTGGGCACCGGGTCGGGTATTCTGATCTCCGGCCTCTCGATTGCCCCGGGGCGCGGGGTGCGGAAGATTTTAGTGCGCGCGGCCGGGCCCACGCTGGGGGCATTTGGGGTGACAGGGACTTTGGCGGACCCCGCGATCGCGGTGATCGACCGGGATCTTAACCAGATCGCGAGCAATGATAATTGGGGCACGGGGAATATCAGCGCGCTCACTGCGGCTTTTACTCAGGCCGGCGCCTTTGCGTTTGCGGCAGGTTCGCGCGACGCCGCCCTCTTGGTGGATCTCGAGCCGGACCGTAGTTATACGATTCAAGTAAGTGGCGTGGGCGGCACCTCGGGCGTCGCGTTGGTTGAGGTTTATGATCTCACGGCCGAGGCCTCGGCGTCGGTCTCCGTGACCGCGCTGTCGGCGACGACGGATACCAAAGGAGCGCCGCCGGGCGTGTTGGCCATTACCCGTACGGGAAGTACCGCGGAACCCCTGGCGGTCTACTATCAATTAGAGGGCACGGCGATTTCGGGGGTCGATATCGCCGCGCTGCCGGGTAAACTGACGATTCCGGCCGGTGCGTCGTCGGCAAACGTCGTGATTTCGGCGCTGCCTGGCGGTGGCGCTTCCTCACTCAATAAAGACACGACGCTGGTGCTCGTTTCGGGCTCGAATTACACGGTCGGCGAACGCAGCGCGGCGGCCGTTACGATTTTCTATAATCCGGGGACGCTTTACATGGCCAACTTACGCGCGCCCGCGAGCGCCACCGCCTCGACCGCTTTTGGCACGGCCACGGTTCAGCTGAGTTCGGATAACCGCTTTGCGGTCGTAGCGGTGAATTTTTCCAACCTGAGCTCGCCCGAGACGGTGGCCTACTTACGGGTTGGCTCACCGGGTGAGGTCGGCACAGAACTCTTGCGCTTGCCGACGGGCCAGGTTAGCGGAACCTCTTGGATCTTTTCAGCGAGTGGCGCTCTGACTGCGACCGACATCGTCGCGGCGCTGAAGGATGGGCGAATTTTCGTCAGCATTGAGTCATCGAGGTACCCGGCGGGTGAGTTGCGCGGGTCCTTTTTACAGACGAGCGGGAGCTTGGCCTTCGCGGCGCCAGCGGCCCCGCCGGTGCTGCCGGATGACGCGTTGAGTGCGGTCGATGCGGCGCGATTTTTGACGCAAGCGACCTTTGGGCCGACCAAGTCCGCGATTGACGCGCTGGCGGGCAAGCGTCGTTTGGACCTGAACGCGTGGGTCAATGCGCAAATGGCGTTACCGCCCTCGCTGCATCTTGATGCGATTGATGCGGACTGGCGCCAGTTTACCGCCATAGGTGAAAATCCGCAGTATTCGCAGCAGAATCGGCAAGCGGCTTGGTGGAAGCTGGCCTTGGGAGCGCCGGATCAACTCCGGCAGCGGGTGGCCTTTGCGCTCAGCCATATCCTCGTGGTCTCGGATACGAACGGCACCCTCTTTAATAACTCGCGGGCGATGGCGAATTATTACGACATCCTTGTAAAGGGTTCCTTTGGTAACTTTCGCCAAGTGCTGGAGGACGTGACGGTGAGCCCGATGATGGGTGTGTACCTCACCTCTTTGCGGAATGGCAAGGCGACCTTCGACGGCAGCGGCAAGGCGATTACGAACGCGGATGAGAATTACGCGCGTGAGGTCATGCAGCTCTTCACGATTGGTTTGGTGCAGCTGCAGCCAGACGGCACGCTGAAGGTCGATCCTTTGGGCCTCCCCATTCCCGCTTACGACAACAAGACCGTGACGGAAATGGCCAAGGTTTTCACCGGCTGGGCTTTCTACTCCGAGAATCTGGTCCCCAATTTCCGCGCCGAGCCGACCAATTATCTCAAGCCGATGATGCTGTATCCAGCGTTTCATGACGACAGCGCCAAGACAATTATTGGCGGGGTGACCATTCCGTTTGGGCAAGGCGGGGCCAAGGATCTGAAGGTGGCGCTGGACGCGTTGGTTGAGCATCCCAACACGGCGCCGTTTATTTCGCGCCAGCTGATTCAGCGTCTGGTGACGGCGAATCCGAGCCCCGGTTATGTTTATCGGGTGGCGCAGGCCTTTACGAATAACGGCAGCGGGGTGCGCGGTGATCTCGGGGCGGTGGTGCGAGCGATTCTGATGGATTACGAGGCGCGCTCCAGCGCGGTCGCGTCGACGGCGAGTTTTGGCAAGTTGAAGGAGCCGTTGCTGCGGGCGACGGCAATTCTTCGGGCGTTTGACGGCGGCGCCCACAACGGCCGGTTCGCTTTCTTTAATGCGGAGACGAGCTTGGCGCAGGCAGCGTTGCGGGCGCCAAATGTCTTCAATTTTTTCGAGCCGAGTTACGTGCACCCGGGTTTGTTGGCCGGTGCCGGGTTGGTGGCGCCCGAATATCAGATTCTTACGGATACGACGGCGATCGCCATGCCGAATCAGCTCTGGAACTTTATTTATGCCAGCCGCTCAGGCATGGCCGGTGCCACGACCACTCGGAATCCCGCGGAAGCGACCGTGGGCGTCTTGCTGGATAATAGCTTGCTCGCCCTGGCGCGCACGCCCCAGGCCTTGGTCGATTATGCGAACTTGGTTTTGGCTGCGGGCGGGCTACCGAAGGCGGTGACGGATCGGTTTGTGACCGCCATTTCGGCGATGCCGACGAGCACCGCGACCACCTACGGCGGCACCGAGTTGGAGCGAGTCCGCTCCGCTCTTTATCTCACCATTTCCGTTCCCCAAGGCGCCATCCAGAAATAATTCGCGCAATGAATTCCAAGACCTCCACGCCTGATCTTTCGCGTCGTAAATTTCTCGGCGCCTGCTGCGCCTCGGTCGGTGCCACCGGCATGCTCTCGTCCTTGGCCCAATTGCGGTTGATGGGCGCGGCTGCGAACACCGATGGCGTGACGGCGGCGCCGCCGCGCGCCGCCGCGCCTCAGAGTGACTTTAAAGCTTTGGTGTGTTTGTTTTTGGCAGGTGGCAACGACGCCAACAACCTCGTGGTCCCGACGGACAGCGCCACCTACGCCGCTTATTCGGCAGGGCGCGGGGTCTTGGCCTTGAATCAAAATAGCGTGTTGCCGGTCACGCCGAAGACGAGCGACGGCCGCACGTGGGGGCTCCATCCCGCCTTTCCTGAGCTCAAGGCGCTCTTCGACCAAGGTAAGTTTGCGGTGATGGCTAATGTGGGCACGCTCAGTCATCCTCTCACGCAAGCGCTCTATAATTCGCGGCCGGACCTGCGGCCGCTCCAGCTTTTTTCGCATAACGACCAGCAGGTGGAATGGCAGACGAGTGTCTCGGATAAGCCCTTTTCCGAGGTCGCCACCGGTTGGGGGGGGCGCGTGGCGGATTTGACCAATGCGCTGAATACAAACAGCCGCATTTCGATGTCGATGACGTTGAATGGGCAGAACACCTTGCAGATTGGCCGGAGCGTTTCCCAGTACGCGGTCGGTACGGGAGGGGCCATTGCGTTGACCGGCAGCGGCACGGGTACTTCAGCGAACGGTCTGAGGACGGCGGCGATGAACGATGCGCTCGCCATGAAGAATGGGAATTTGTTTGAAACGGCCTTTGGCGATATGACGTCGGGCGCCGTCGGCAATAGTGCGTTGCTTTCCTCTGTGATCACGGGGACCAGCCCGGTGGCCTCGGTTTTCGCCGCCATTCCCAACACGAGCCTCGCTCAGCAACTCCATATGGTGGCTCGGTTGGTCAACGCGCAGACGCAACTCTCGCTTAAGCGGCAGATATTCTTTGTGCGCGTCGGCGGATTCGATCTGCACGACAATCAGGTGGTGATTGGCAATACTTCAAGCGGCGCGCATACGAATTTGCTCCGAGATATTAGCCAGTCTTTGGGTGGATTCTACAACGCCCTCACCCAGCTCGGCGCGCAAAATCAGGTCACGGTCTTTACCGCCTCGGACTTCGGCCGCACGTACAATACCAACGGTGACGGTTCCGATCACGGCTGGGGCAGTCATCACTTCATGCTCGGAGGCGCGGTCAATGGCGGGGATATTTATGGTCAGATGCCCAATTTCACCATGGGCGGTCCGGACGACACGGGTCGCGGCCGTTGGATTCCGAGCACCAGCGTGGATCAATACGCTGCCACCATGGCGAAGTGGTTTGGCGTGAGTGCGACGAATATTCCGCTGATTTTCCCGAATATCGGTCGCTTCGCGAAAGCGGATCTCGGGTTCATGGGCGCATGAGCGGGTGGGGCGTTCGACGCTTTGGACTTATCGCGGGTGGCTTGGTCTTGGTTGCGGTGCTGGTCTGGACGCGTCTGGGCGAAGGGGGTGCCCGCGGTCTGCTGTCGGCGAGGGCGGTTCCCGAGCTTCCTTCCGCGCGACCTGCTCCGGGCGTGACCGCATCTTCCGCGCTCGCGGGGGCCTCCGCCTTCGCCGAGCTTCCTGAGCTGGGGTCGTCAGAGGTCAGCCACCTGGCGGATGAATTGAACGCCCCGAATGGAAATATCCGGCGCGATTTGGAAATCGTGAACGAACTATTGAGTACGTGGCAGACGAATTTCCCGCGCGAAGGAAATCCGGTGGGGGAAAATCACGAGATCACGGCGGCGCTGGCGGGAGCGAACGCGCTGAAGTTTGCTTTTATATCGCGGCGGCATCCCGCGATTAACGCGCAGGGCGAAATGTGCGACCGCTGGGGCACGCCCTTGCGCTTTCACGCCATGAGCGGTCATCAAATGGAAATTCGGAGCGCGGGTCCCGATCGGCAATGGCGCACACCGGATGACGCGCAGGGGTTGCCGCCGCCGTGAGGGGAAGGGTGACCTGGGCGAGCGTGGCGAGGACGTTCAGCGCGCTGGTGCGACCCGCCTGGCGAGCGTGGCGTGGTCGAGCGGCCCGTGCGGGTGGGCGCAGCGCGGGTGCCATTCCCGGGGGCCGCGCTATCCTGACGCCATCCGTGTGCGCGGTCTCCCGCGTGCGTGGTATCCGCGTGCGTGGTACCCGTGTGCGCGGTCTGCCGCGTGCGTTGTCTCCCGCGTGCGCTGGGCTCGACATCGGCGACGCTGCAAACATAGTGCTGCCGCCATGCGTTTAACTCATCAATCCTCCGCGCGCACTATGCCGCGCCGTCTTTCGCTCTCCGCAGGATTTACCCTCTTGGAAATCCTCGTGGTGCTGGCCATCATCGGTCTCCTCGCTGGCTTGGCTATCACCAATGTTGATAAAATCTTCGGTGGCGCCCAAGTCACGACGGTGATGTTGCAGGTGCGTGACTCGATGCGGACGCCGCTGACCTCTTATCGGATTCATATGGGTGATTATCCTTCGACCGCCGATGGTCTCCAAGCGCTGGTGGCGTCGCCCTCCGGCAAGGGGGACAAGTGGCATGGACCCTATGTGGAGCCCGCGAAAATCCCGCTCGATCCTTGGAATGAACCCTTGCAGTACGCCTACCCGGGCACCCGGAATAAAGGAAGCTATGACCTGTGGTCCAAAGGGCCCGATAAGCAAAGTGGCACCGAAGATGACATTGGGAATTGGAGCTCGGCTCCGACCGCCGAGGCCAAGTGATTTTCGTCGATGGCGCCGGTCCCGGCGGAGAGTACCCCGGGTTCACTTTTTTATCTCGTGGCTGATTTGCGCAGACATTTTCCGGGCGCCAGTCGAGCGCGGCCGGCCGGCCGTTCGGCGGCTTTTACGTTGCTCGAGATTTTGCTCTCCCTCGCCATCATCGCGCTCCTCGGCGGCGCGTTGGTGGGCGGCACCGTGCGTATGCTGAACGAGCAACCGGTGACGGCGGATGAAGTTTTCTGGAAAGCCGTCCAAGAGACGCGCAAGATGGCGTTAAAAAGGGAGCACGAGATTCGCCTGACGTTCGACAAGGAGAAAAAGCAATTTCTCCTGCTGGACGGACTCGCCCCACCCACCGTGGCCGCCGATGGGATCACGAAAGAGGAGATCCCGTTGAAGGTTTTTGCGGTGGCGGCGGGACCTTCGAGTGATCTGACCATCGAATTTCTTGGAGCAGGGGCAAAGGGCGGAAATACGATTCTGGTCGGCGGGATGTTGCTAGAATCGCAAGCGCTTCCTTACGTGAGTTTTTATGCGGACGGCACCTGCCAGGCCTTTCGGGTCCAAGTCGCGCGGCTTGGCGGGGTGCATGTGCTGGCGATTGATCCGTGGACTTGTGCGCCGGTCTTGACGCCCAATGATCCCAATAATCTGGGCGCGTTCTGAATGTCGATAAGTAGGGCGCATCTCGTGGGTCATGAAATCGCGCGCAGCAGCGCGGCGCGGGGTTTGATCGGGGTAAGACCAATGGGCCGGTGTCGCGCGTTCACTTTAATTGAGGTGATGGTAGCACTGGTGATTTTCGCGATGGTGGTGGTGGTGCTGGGTTCAGCTTATCTGAACGTGTTGACGGGTTACGAAGTCGTGAAGCGCGGAACGTTGGTGGGCGAAGACTTCGCGTTTGCTCGGCAGCAAGTTCTCACGGAGCCAGACCGGAAGAAGTTAGAAGAAGGCGGTGAGTTTGAGGCGGTGGGTGGTCGTCGTGCGAAGTGGCGAGTGGAGATTGAGTCGAGCGTGGTGGCGGATGTGTTTAAGGTGATCTTTACGTGTGAAATTACTGAGCCGGCGAAGTCGGAGCCTGACCGGCAGGTGGAGACATTTATGGTGCTTCGGCCCACGTGGGTGATCGATGCGGCGGAGCGGGGTAAATTGAAGGCAGATGCGAAGACGCGCATTCTCGAACTCCAGGGTAAACTCAACAAAGCGCCATGAATGAGCGCGCGCCGGGTTTGAAATTTTGTGATTGCGAGGTGCGCGGCGCGCCCCCGGTTCGTCTCCTGCCGCGGCGGTCCCCGGGTGGTCCGTCCGTCCGCGGCCGGCTCGGCGGGGAGTGCGCGGACCATGGCGGACGCCGGGGCGCGGACCGCGGCGATGGGCGCAGGCGGTGCGCGCGGCGTGATCTTCGTCAAGCGCGGGTCCGGGGATTTACCCTGCTCGAAATTCTTCTGGCGCTGGCGCTGGTCGCCTTGCTGCTGGTCGCGCTGAATACCTTCATATTTTCGATGGGTGAGTTGTGGGGGAAGGGCGCAGACGTGCGGTTGTTTGATCAGCATGTGCGGGCCGTTACGCGGTTTTTGGAGCACGAGCTGCGCGCGTCGGCGCTGCCGCCCGCGGCGCGGGCCTATTCTGTGCCGATCGCACTGCAGGAGGTCCGGCCGCAGAACGGCGCGATGGAAAAGATGCTCACGTTTGAGCTGCCGGCGGGCAGCCGGCTTTTTCGCTGGCCGGAGCGCGCGTTACCCGAGGTCGTGTGTTCATTTCAGGCGCGGGCGAATGAAGGGCTCGTCTTGCTGTGGCATTCCCGGCTGGAAAAAAACTTTGAGACGGATGCGCCGCGTGAGACGGTGGTGACGCCGTTGGTCTCTGGCCTCACGTACGATTATTGGGAGGTCGACACCAAGCGGTGGGTGACGGAGACCTCGTTAAAAATGGATCCGCAGGGCCAGCCGATGACCCCGCAGCGGTTGCGGCTCAAGTTTGCCTACGCCAAGATGACGCGCGAGAGTGTCGTGACCCTGCCGATGCCCGGCGAAGGGTTGCCCGTATTCTGATGAAGCGCGCGCGGCCAATGGAAGCGTTTGGCGGGGGAGCCTCTGGCGCTGCCTTCGCGCGAAGGGTCCAAGCGTCGGCGGAACGGCGCCGCGCCCAAGATCAGGCGAATGAGGCTAAGTCATCGCCGGCGGCTGCTGGTTTACCTATCGCCGAGGCGTCGCGTCGGACGATGGGAGAGGGCCCCGCCGGCCGAGACTCGACCGGTGAACGCGGCTCGGTGCTCGTGATTGTCATGGTGACGTTGCTCTTTGCGGTCTTTGCGCTGGTCGCGTTTATGGAGAAAGCGAGCGTTGATCTTTTGGTGGAGCAGCGGGAGGCGTTGACGCGACGGTTGCGGATGGAGGCGTGTTCCGCGCTCGAGGTGGCGTTGGGGGTGTTGGAAGATTTTCGTGAAGTCGGCAACGGGCTGCACAGCGCCGCGGAAGGGTGGACGGATCCGCTTGGTTTTGTGGGTTACTTGCCCTCAGACGGGCGGGTCGTGGAGCTTGTTTTTAATGATGAGAGCGGCAAAATCTCTTTGCCGCACGCCAATGTCCGCGTGTTGACGAATCTCTTTTTAAACTGGGGGATATTGAAGCCGGAAGCGGAAACCTTGGCGGATGCTTTGCTGGGATGGATGAAGCCGAATCACGTGTATACTTCACCCGTGCAGCCAGCGTATGACACGGGGGCGATTCCTTTTGAGGCACCCGGTCGGTCGATCAAGTCGTTTCACGAATTGGCCGCGATCGAAAAAGTGCGCGAGATATTCTATGATACGGATGGCCGCCCGAATGATTATTGGCGGCGGTTTGTCGAGAGCGTGTCGTTGTTGGATTTCCCGAAACCAAACATTAACGGGGCCCGCGCGGATACGTTGGCGGCGCTGGGCCTGTACGACGAGAGCCAGCAGCGGAACTTGGGCGATTTCTTTCGTGGCAGCGGAAATTTTCGAAATGCGGGACCGGGGTTCTTTCAAAATTCGACGGAGGCGTCGCGGATCTCGGGGCCGACGGGTGATGCCGCGGCGTTTGGTTCGACGATCAGCGCGCTGCGGATTACGGTGAAGGTCAGGGAAGGGCGATCTGAGTTTCGCATGTCGGTGGTGGTGGCGCCGCCGAACGGGGCGACCACGGTACAGGCCCTGGCAACCCGCCCGAAGATCGTCGCCGGCGCCTCGTCGACGAACCCGCTGACGCCCAACGGGCCGGATTCTAAATTGCCAAGCGCGCCACCGGCGGCGGCCGTCGCGGCCGGGCAGAAGACCGCGGCAGCGCGAAATTTGAAGTATCCGTATACGCTCTTGGAAATTCGGGAAAATGATGAGATTCCTGTTGAGCCACCAGCACCACCAGCCGACTCGCTATTTTAATCATGTCCGTTTTGTCGCTCAGCTTCCTCCGTGCCGGCCCACCGCCGCCTAAGGTCGCGCTCCTGCCGGACGCGTTGTTCTTCACGCGGGCGGTGGCCATCACCGCGGGGGCTTCGTCCGCTGAGGCGGCGATGCAGGTGGAGCTGGCGCTCGAAGCCATGTCACCCTTTCCGTTGGCGCAGTTGTATTATGGGTGGTACTGGCCGGCGGGTGCCGAGCGGGCGTGGGTTTTCGCGGCTTACCGGCGGCGCTTTACGGCCGAGCAAACCGCGGCCTGGGAGGGGGCCGAGTTGGTATTGCCAGCTTTTGTGGCAGCTTTTGGCGTAACCTTGGAACCGGCGACTACGGTCGTGCTGCAGTCCCCGGAGGGATTGACCGCGGTCCACTGGGAAGCCGCGGGCATCCCCTCGCACGTGGTGTTTCGGCCTTTGGCGCCCGAGGTATCAGATGAAGAACGGGCGGCGGCGCGCGACGAGGTGCTGCGGGCTTTCGACGGCAGTCGTCGGGTGATTGATCTGGCTTCGCCGTTATTGGCCGCGGCGGCGCGCCATGATCGTGAACGGGTTTTTCGGGTGGGTGAATTTGAGTCACGTCTGTCGACGCCCGTGGCGGCGGCCATGGACGTGCGCGATAAGGGTGATCTGGCGGCCCTTCGTAATGCGCGCCGGCGCGACGTCGTCCTTTGGCGCGTCGCCATGGGCTGCGTCGTCGCCTCGTTGGTCCTGCTGTTTGGAGAACTCGTCCTGTTTGGGGGCGCGCAGTGGCAGCGGGGTCGGGCGCAGCGAGTTAAAAATCAGAAACCGCTGGTGGATAAAATTGAGAGTACGTTCCAGCTGGCCAATCGTATTGAGGAATTGGCGACGAAGCGGTTGTTGCCCTTGGAAATGGTCACGCAGCTGGTGGGTGAGAAGAACGAGCGCAGCCCGCCGGAGATCCAGTTTACACGCGTCCAGGCGGATACCGCTCGCGGGCTTTACACCGTTTTCGTGGAGGGCCGGACGACGAATCCGGCGCAGGTCAACACCTATGAAACGACGCTCAAGGCGTTGCCCGCTTGCCAGAATGTGGAGGCCAAGTTTTCTCAGCTGAGCGGCGATAAGGCGACCTTCACCCTCACCGTCACGTTTAAACCTGAAGCGCTTAAGCCCTCCGGCGCCCCGCTGGTCTCCACGCCATGATCCTCAGTCTTCGCGCTTATTTTCTTGGTCGTGCTTTGCGTGAGAAGCTGCTGCTCCTGGCCTTTATCGGTATGGGTGCCCTTTGGTGGCTCTCGGCTTTTAGCGGGCGCTCGGGGAAATTCTGGGGGGAGCAGCGGGCGACCACCACGCGCCTCACCGAGCAGGCGCAGTGGATCAAGAACAAGACTTCCATTGAGCAGACCGCGGCGAAAACAGCGGGGCGGTTGGATCCCGCCAAGACACTCAATGGCAACCAACTCGTTACGACTGTGGCGCAACTCGCAAACGAGGCTGGCTTGCGCCAAACCAGCACAAATGGCAACGCGGTGACGACTGCCAGCGGGCAGTTCGCGCTGCACTCCGTGGAGTATACGATCCGTAACTTGGAATGGGATTCCCTCGGAAAGTTTTACGAGGCTTTGTTACAGCGCTCTCCTTATATTGCGGTGGAGCGTTTCGTTCTCAACTCGGCGCCTAATAACCCCGCCCAACTCACGTTGGTGTTGCGCGTCGTCTCAGTCGAAATTGTCCCGTGACCGGTGCGATGCGTGGAGGCTTTTTTCGGGCCGACTCAGTAGCGTGGTCCTTGGGTCAGCGGCCTCTCGGGGCCAGCCGCGCCCCTTTTTTTAGATCCAAATTGTTACCCTTCTTTCCTTGCTCGAGCGCTCGCTTTAGCTGGAGTGAGGCCGCCGTGCCGGATCCTTCCCGATGAAACTCCTCCTGCCATCGACTTCCTCCGCGCTCATCCTTTCAGCGTCGCTCGCGTGGCTCGGTCCTCGCGTCGCCCTGGCGGAAAATTCCGTGCGCTACAAGTATCAAGACTATCAGGAAATGGGCGGCCGCATTGGGGTCAAAGTCCAGGGTGCGGCGATCGAGCAGGATATGGGCACGGCGACCCACCTGAAGGTTTCCGGTGCGATGGATGCGATCGTGGGGGCCACGCCCACCGGTCAACCCGCCCCAGCGGGCACGGATCAGGTGCCGCTCTCGATCCTCCATGACCGGCGCAAGGCTTGGGACGCGACGCTCTCACGCCAGTTCGCTTCTTTGAATGTGGCCATCGGCGCGGCCAACAGTCGCGAGAGTGATTACGTTTCGACGGGATGGTCCCTGAATACCCTCCTCGATTTTAATCAGAAGAACACGACGTTGCTGACCGGCTTGGCGGGCTCCGACGACGATATTCGCGTATTCTACCAAGCGGCCCGTGCCAAAAAACGGGTGCACGATCTCATCGCGGGCGTGACCCAACTGCTCGACCCGCAGACTGCGGTGACGGTGAATTTTACTTGGGGGCGCCAGCGCGGGTATCTCGCGGATCCTTACAAGCTCGTGCAGAAAGATACCGAGATTATCCCGGGCGTTTCCTTGCCATTGACGTTCGCTGAAAACCGGCCCGGCGAGCGGGATAAATGGATTGTCTTCGCCGGTCTCAACCAGAATTTTCCCGAAGCGAAGGGGACGCTGGATCTCAGTTATCGCTTCTATCACGACACCTACGAAACGACGGCGCACACCCTCGACTTTGCGTGGTTTCAGAATCTGGGAGAGCACTTGATTCTTCGGCCCGGCGGGCGTTTTTATCAGCAGGGCGCCGCGGGTTTTTATCATTACCGGCTGGAGGGCACCGGGATCACGCCCGCTTACGGGCCACCGCGGCCGAATGGGCCGTTTTATTCCTCGGACTATCGATTGTCGGCGATGCAGACGTTTACCTATGGCCTCAAATTGGTCTGGAATGTGAGTGAGGCGTGGCAGTTCGATGCCGCCTTCGAGCGGTACGATATGCGCGGGACGGACCGCGTGACCCCGCAGAGCGCGTATTGTCGGGCAAACATTATCACCGCAGGCGGCCGGTTTTCTTGGTAAATGCACGCCTCGCGCACGTCTCCCCTGTGGACTTGGCTCCAGCCCGCTACCGTCCGGCGGTATCGCTTCTAAGATGGCGCTCGTTTCCCAGTCGCATCGCGCGCCGCCACCACCCCCCACGGGAGAGGTCGATGCTGGGCCGCCGCGGAAGCTCTCTTTTCGAGCGCTGGGGACGGTCTGTGACGTCCAGTATTTTGCCCCGCGCGGCGAGGGCCAGGCGTTGAGTTTCGAGCGCGCGGTGGTCGCTTGGGTCGAGGCCTTCGAAGCGAAATATTCCCGCTTTCGCCCCGACAGCCTGCTGAGCCGGATCAATGCGGCGGCCGGCCAGGCTTGGGTGGAGGTCGATCCAGAAATGGAGGGGCTGCTCACGTTGTGTGATACGTTGTATTTTATGACCCAGGGGGTGCTCGATCCGACGGCTCTGCCGCTCATGCGATTGTGGGATTACCAGTCGGCCTCGCCTCGCGTCCCGACGACAGCAGAGATTGCCGCGGCGAAGGCCTTGGTGGGTTGGAAGCGCGTGCAGCGTATGCCGGGTAAGGTCTATCTCCCCGTGGCGGGTATGGCGCTGGATTTTGGTGGCTTTGGCAAAGAGTACGCGGTCGACTTCACCGCCCAAATCGCGACGGACCACGGACTCGCGGCCGCCTTGGTCGATTTTGGGCATGATTTGCGCGCGGTGGGGAAGCCGCCGGGCCGGCCCGCGTGGCATATTGGATTAGAGGATCCCCTGCAGCCGGGCATGCCGGCGGGGAGTATCGCGATTGTGGGGAAGGGGGTGGCATCCTCCGGAGATTATCTGCGGCGTTTTGTGGTGAATGGGAAACGTTACGGCCACATTCTGGATCCGCGCACGGGGTCACCGGTGGCGAACGGTTGTTTGCAAGCCACGGTGATTGCGGGGAGTTGCCTGCAAGCGGGGGTCTTGTCGACCACCGCGTTTGTGCTCGGTGTGCCCAAGGGGGTGGAATTTATTCAGGCCTGCCTCGGCGCGGAGGGCCTGCTGGTGACGGATCGGGCGCGTGCCCAAACTCGCGGTTTTTTCAATTATGTCGTCACTTAATAGGGTCAGCCGCCTCGTCGCGGGGCTCGTCCTCTTGGCCGGATCGGCTGCGCGGGCGGAACTTAAAGTCGGCGAAGTTTTTCCTCCACTGGCGGCGGCGCAGCTCTCCCCGCTGGCCGGTGGCGAATTTCCCGCGACGGCGGGCAAGGTGTTGCTGGTTGATTTTTGGGCCTCGTGGTGCGCGCCTTGCAAGGCCTCCTTCCCCATGATGACGGCGTTGCAGAAAGATCTGGCGCCACGCGGCTTTTCGGTCCTCGCCATCGGGGTCGACGAGAAGCCCGCCGCCGCGGTTGCGTTTATCAAGAAACTCGCGCCCGCCTTTCCGGCCCTGCACGACCGCACGCAGGCCTTCGTGCAGCAGGTGGGCGTCCCCACGATGCCAACGAGTTACCTGATCGGTCGTGACGGCCGCGTCCGCTTTATCCATGAGGGCTTCCACGGCGACGCGACCGAGCGGGAGCTGCGTCAGCAGATCGAAATGCTTTTAGCCGAAAAAACCAGTCCCTGACCACGATGAAAACTCGCCGACTCACTCTGCTCTGCACTCTCGCCGCCGGGGCCCTTTTTTCCGGGTGCGCCCACACCCAGTTAGTTCGAGTCAAACCTTGGGAGCGTGCGACGCTGGCGGCTTACGCCATGCGACCGGACCGTGATCCCCTCCACGGCATGATGTCCGAGCATATCTTTTTTTCCCGCGAGACGGCCACCGGCGGGCGCGGCGTCGGCGGGAGCGGTTGCGGTTGTAACTAATAAATGGATACCTTTTTGCTTGTGGCTCCCGCCCTCGCCGCGTTTCCCCCGCCGCTTTTAATTTCGCGTTTCCCCCAGCGGTTTCCGGCCCACCGGTGGTGGCGGAAAAATGAATGGTTACTTGCGGGTCGCGCTGCCGGTTTTTTCGTACCTGGCACGCCTCGCGCGCGCTTTTGAGTTCCTTTGCTGGCCCATGTTACCAAAAAATTTAAAATCACCAATTTTTTCACCGTGAAATTAATTAGCCTTTGGGGTTCGCGTTTGCGGCAGTGGCATCTGCCCGCGGCGTTGTTGATTACTTTGTTGCAGCGTACGCCCGTGCTGCGAGTCGTGGCGACGTCCGAGACGATGTGGACCGCTTCGCCTCTGGGAGCGGTCTTGCGCTCGGCGATCACGGGCGTGGCTGCGCTGGGCGCGGTTCACGCTTTGGTCGGAGCGACGCAGATGGTTTTTAATCCGCGCCAACCGCCCTTCACCGGCACGGTGGGCGCCACCTTTTCGAGTGTCGTGTTTACCGTCACGGGAGCGCAGACCCCGGCGGGTTCTTTCCGCATTACCAACGTGCCCCCGGGGTTAACCGTGGCGGGCTTAGGGTCCAATGGTATTTTAAATGCCTCAAGCGCGGTTTTGTCAGGTGTTCCCACGGCCGCGGGAACGTTTGTGATGTCGGTCATCGCCTACGAATTCAACAACGCGGGCGGCGATGACTGGCCCTCGGGCAAGGCCTCGCCCTACACCATTGCTTTCACGATCGCAGGACCAGTCGTCACCACGACCGTGCCGACTTTTACCCTCCAGCCTTTGAGCCAGACGCTCGTCGCCGGAACCAGCGTAACGTTGGCGGCAGCCGCCGGCGGCACGCCCGCGCCGACGTATCAGTGGCGGAAGGACGGCACTAACGTGCCGGGCGCCACTACGCCCACGCTCACGCTGTCGGCGATCCAAGCGGCCCAAGCCGGTGATTATACCGTGGTCGCCACCAACTCGGCCGGCAGTGTCCCGAGTAACCCCGCGACGTTGCGCGTCAGTGCCGCCGCTCCCTCGGGCCGGCTCTCGAATCTATCGGTCCGCGCGGCGATGGGGACTGGTCAGACTTTGTTCGTCGGGCTCGCGGTGGCCGATGGCGCCCGCGATATCTTGGGTCGGGCGGTCGGGCCGGCCCTCCTCGTTTTTAACTTGGCCAACGCGATGGTGGACCCGCGACTCGATTTATTCAGTGGCGCGACGGCGGTTTTTTCGAACGAAGATTGGCCCGCGAATCTTGCGGCGTCGTTTGCGAGTGTCGGTGCGTTTGGATTGACGCCCGGTAGTAAAGATGCGGCTTTTCTGCGGAATTTTCCCGCGGGCAGTTACACGATGCAGGCGCGCGGAACGGGTGCTGGGGTTGTGTTGGTCGAGGCCTACGACACCGGTGCGCTCACGCCGGCTCGTCTCGTCAATGTCTCGGCGCGCAATCGCGTGGGTACCGGCGACGATATTCTCATCGCAGGTTTCACCATTACTGGGCCGGGTTCCTTGCAAGTCTTGATTCGGGCGGTCGGCCCTGGCCTGACGTTATTCGGAGTTCCCGGTGTACTCGTCGATCCGAAGCTCGAAATCTTTAATGATAGAAACGTGAAAGTCGCGGAAAACGATAATTGGGAAAGCGCGCTCGCGTCCACCTTTGCCAAGGTCGCGGCGTTTGCGATCAATGCCGGCAGCCGTGATGCCGCGTTATTAGTCGAGCTCCCACCCGGCAGCTATACGGCGCAGGTCCGGGGCGCCGACGGCGGGACCGGGGATGCCTTGGTGGAGGTTTACGAGGTGAAATGATGGGTGCCCAAAATTTGGTTCCAAGCCCGGTCTAGGAACGGGTCAGGCCGGGCACCAGAGCGACCAGGGAAAGCTGACGGAAGAAGGGGCACCCCCGCACCCACCTGAATAATTTCAAGCTCGTCTGCGTGAGGCGCTGGTAGGTCTGGACGCGGGCGGGCAGAACCGCTTTGCGGGCGTTCGCCAAACGCGGTTGCTCGGCGAGACGGGGGGCGCGGCGAGACGGGGGGCGCGGCGTTTTTCTTCCGCGACGTTGCGAATCTGATGCTCAGCGGCGAGGGGCCGTTCGCAGAGTTGGATCAGGTTGTGCGCGAGGCAGAGGAAGTGTGCCTGCATTTGTTGCGCGACGGCGGAGTTGGCCCAGGCGCGCTTGGGCCGAGTTTATTTTTGAGTTCGTCGAACACTTTTTCGAGATCCCAGCGGCGCAGGTAGCGGAAGGCGATCACGCCGGGCGGCCGCGTAAATTCGCTGGTGAGGAACTCATCTGCGTCCGCGGTGGCAGGGTGCGTGTAGCGGATCCGCCGCAGGCTGATTCCTTCGACGGTCGCGACGAGTTCGTCGGCGGTGATGCCGACGGGGTTGGGATCGGTGCGATCGATCGGATTCTCGCGGGTGACCGTCAGATGCATCTTTTCCTTGGTGAGGGAGATGAGGTGCCGCCGCCGCTTTGTTTTTATTTTCGCCATTGGGCTTAGTCGATGCTGGCGCAGTCGCAGGCGGTCAGGACTTTGCGGCCGGCGGGGGCGTGCTGGCGCCGCGTGTCCCGATCAAGGCGTTTGAGGGCGTGCCTGTCGTGTTCCTTTTTGCCCTGCGCGTGCGTCAGGTCGGTGCGCGCCTGGGTGCGCCGGTTGAGGGCGAAGAAGTGGCCGATCGCGCGTTTCGCCCCGTCGATCGGATCCGCGTGGACGGCTGCCCCGTGCCAGGGGCCGTCGGCGGCGTCGAGATCGAAGTCACGCAGACCGTCGAGGGGGGCGAAGGGATCCTCGCCGGGCAAGTGAGCGGACGCGGGCACTGGCTTGCTGGCAGAGCTTCAGGCGGCGGGCGCTTTCGAGGTCGTGAAAAAATGGGCGATCTCGGGACAATCCGGCAACAGTGGACCGCCGTGCTGTCGGAAGCCGCGGCCGCTGGGAGGGTCGTGAAGGCCGCGCGTCGCACCCAAGGTCAACCTCGGATCATCGGATAGACTGGGGCAGTGCCGAAAGTCCGCACACGTTGCGGCCAGACCGTCGGGCGGCGCCAAAAGCGTCGATTGTAGCAAAAGAGAGCAAAGTGCCCTAAGGGGGCAAAAAAAATTCTCACCAGCAGTGCAACGATTAAATAGTACGGGGTGCGGCCGGCGATTTAGCGCTGTAGTGCGCGCAGCCCTACGGCGCGCGCGTCCCTGAAACCGAGCTTCGCCACGGCCCTCCCAGCGGGCTGCCCCAGGCCTTCCTGCGATGTTTTCTCGCACGAATTTTGGACACCCATCCTGCCCTCGTCCTCCGGCCACCTTCCCCCACCGCCACCGACGACCCCACCGCCGCATCCACGACGCCGCCCGCGGCCAACGCCTCCGCGGACAACGACCCCGCCGTTCCCCTCGCCCCGTTCACCCCACCCCCACGGCGGCGCCGTCGAATCGCCTGGCGCGAATTAATCAAACACGTCTGGGGCCTCGATCCGCTTAAATGCCCGCTCTGCCCGGGCCAGCTCCGCCCCCTCCCTGTCGTCACAAAAACCGCCGAGATCGCCACCCTCCTCGCCGCGCTCAACCTCCCGCGCACCCACCAGCACCCTTGGGCCCACGGTCCGCCCGCCGTCACCGGTACCGTCGTGGTGGACGCCCGCACCGGCACCGCCTTCCCGGTCGACGCCCCACCGGCCCCGCTTATCCGGTCGACCTGCGCCCCGGCCCGCGGACCTCCCGTATTCAAAAATCCATGACGAATCGCTCCGCTTCCGCGCCGCCGTCATGGACCTGCGGAACGACTTCGATCAGACCGGCCGGGCATGGCCGCGCGCACCCGTCAATCCCGCGGACGCGCCTGGGCAAGGAAAGTTATTTACCGACGACTACTCCCAGCCCAACGCCGCCGCGAGCGAACCGGTCTTCTGGACGGGCCCACCCGCCGCGACGACCATCGGACCCCTCAGGCGACGCCGACCCCACCCGACCGTGCCGCCCGACACCGCCCATGCCGATCCCTCGGCTGGCAACGCCCCGGCCGACGCCCCCAAGTCTGCCTGAGAAATATAAAAAACGCTGGCTCCTTGACTCCGAGCGACCCAGAGGTCTGCTTCGACGCATCGTCCCCCCCGCGATGAATGCCCCCTAATCGGCAAGCCGCGCCTCGATTCGCACCCGAAATCCCCCTTTCCGCCGCCGCTGTTCCCCGCCCCAAGTCCCGAGCCTCATCCGCACCCGCCACCCTCTCAAAATCGACTCATTTACGGCTAACTCATCCCCATCCCGCGATGCCCCTCCCCTTAAATCCCTCCCGGATCCGATCCCCCTGAAAATCCAGTCCCCTATCAGCCGCCGCCCCAAAATCGGATTTTGGCCGTGACGGAAAGAAACAGGGCCAACCTTTCACCCCAAAGCTTAACAAAGGATGTTTCCTAGCAGCCCACCCACCAAAACAAGTTTTGGCCCCGACGGGAAGAAACAGCTTTCCAGGCCCACCAACGACTTGCAGAAGCTGTTTCTTGAGAGCGAAGCACGCCTTCGTGGCCACCATCGGCGACAGGAGTGTCGCCGGTCCGTCGGATGGGCGACACTCTTGTCGCCCCTGCAGCATGAGAGCCTCCGCCCACCAAAACAAGTTTTGGCCCCGACGGGAAGAAACAGCTTTCCAGGCCCACCAACGACTTGCAGAAGCTGTTTCTTGAGAGCCTCCCCACCAAAACAAGTTTTGGCCCCGACGGGAAGAAACAGCTTTCTTTTCCCACCAACGACTCGCAGAAGCTGTTTCTTGAGAGATGTGCATTTCACCGACGGTGGGTACGCCATCTTGGCCGATTCAGTCGTGGCCGTAATCAATCCGTTACTTCTTTCCACAGCTGAGCCGCCGGCCTATGGAAAGTAAACCGATGATCTACGGTCCGAAATAGACGGCAAACACGGCGTGAGCGCAGCCGAAACCCTCGTCTCGATTATCGCGCGTATTGGAATGTCGGCCAAAGATACCTTCTAAGTCCGCCTTCGCGTTATCCGCCTGTTTCCCTCGACTACACCATGCCACTACCCCGACGTTCCTTCCTGACCTCCGCCCTCCGCACGGGGTTGGCCGCATCGATGCTGCCAAATCTGCTCATCGCGCAAATGAAGCGCGCCAGCCGACCGCCGCGTATCCTCCTACGCGGCTCTTGGCAAAGTGTGAATATCGGCGACATCGGCCACACGCCTGGCGCACTCAATCTCATCGAGCGCCATCTGCCCGAAGCGGAACTCACCCTTTGGCCGACCGAGTTGGGCCACGGCGCGCAGGAGTTTTTGCAAAAGGCCTTTCCTCGTCTGAAGATTGCCCGAGGCACCGTGGAATCGGGCAGACCAGCTACGGCTGAGCTCGCGAAGGCTTGGGAGGATAATGACCTCATGCTGCATGGCTCGAGTGCGGGTTTCGGGGCCCGGGCGCACCTCGCGGCCTGGCATCGCGCCACCGGCAAACCCTATGGTGTCTTTGGCACGACTTTTGATCCTATAAACAGCTCCGGACGCAATATGGAGGGAAGTACGCTCGACGTGCGGCGCGCGCAGATTAAAGCGCTTCCGCCTACGCACCTCGACCCAGAGACGCGATGGATTGTCGATAAGGCCGACTTCGTGTTTGCACGAGAGACGACAACGCGTGATTACCTGAAGGCGCAGGGTGTGCGCACTGCGATCTTGGAGTATGGGCCGGACACCCAGCTCGCCATGAATCTCACCGACCACCCCCGCGGTGACGCCTATCGGGCGGCCAACGGTCTCGAGGAGGGCAAATTCATCTGTGTCATTCCACGTCTGCGCTACACTCCCTACTACAGCGTAAACAACACCAGTCGCCGTCCGGGCGACGATGCGAAAGACGCGATCAACAACCGGACCACCGAGGGCGACCACGCCAAACTCCGCGAGATGATCGTCGCCTACGTGCGCAACACCGGCAACAAAGTGATGGCGTGCGGTGAAATGACCTATCAGGTGCAAATGGCGAAGGAAGTCCTCGTAGATCCGCTCCCAGCCGAGGTGAAAAAGAATGTCGTGTGGCGAGATTCCTATTGGATGCCTGACGAGGCTGCTTCAATTTACTCGCGAGCGGAATGCGTAGTCAGTGTGGAATGCCATTCACCACTGATTTCGATCCACAACGGCACACCGGCGTTCTACGTCCGTCAACCGACGGACACCTGCAAAGGACAGATGTATCGCGATATGGGGGCGGAAGACTGGCTTTTCGAGATAGACGAGACGAGAGGCCCCCAACTGTGGGCCCGTCTTGAATCGATTCACCGTGATCCCGCGAAGGCTAAGGCTAAAGCAAAAACTATTATGGCATTCGTCCAAGCGAGGCAGAAGCGGATGGTCGACGCCCTTCGCGAAGCAGTAACTCGCGTTTAGGGGAACCGGATTCACGAAGACCGAGAAGAGTGCGAGGCTTGCTGGATAAACAAGAAATCTTTTTGCTCCGACCGCAGCGACGACAACTTATGAAACGAAAAAAATACTTTAGCCTCCTTATCGGCTGGCTGGTCATCGCGTTCGCGTTAACCGCCCCGGTGTCCGCGGCGGAAACCACCGCCAGTGGGTCGACCTCAACCGTTAGCGGTTTCGTCAGCAACACCGCCACCACCGCCTTCCTCGAAGGCGCCCGCGTTGAGGTCGTCGGCACCAGCCTGACCACTCTGACGGATCGGGACGGCCGTTACGAGATCAGCGTTCCTGCTGGCGCCCAACAAATAGCCGTGTCGTACCTTGGCCTCACGCGGCAGCTGCTGTCGGTGATGGTAGTCGCAGGGCAGTCTCTGCGAAAGGATGTCGGTTTGACCTCGGACGTCTACACGCTGGATAAGTTTACCGTCGCTGGCGTCCGGGAGGGCAACGCGCTCGCGATCACAAAGCAGCGCGAGGCGGTCAACGTGAAGAACGTCGTTTCAACCGACAGCCTCGGCAACCTGGCCGGCGGCAACGTGGGCGACTTCCTGCAGAGTCTGCCGGGCATCACGGCTGATTACGTGGCGATGGAAGTGCGCACGGTGGGGATTCGCGGCATCTCCGCCGATTTAAATTCCGTGACGATGGACGGAGAGCGTGCCGCCAGTTCGGCCTCGGGCAACACCGGTCGCGCGTTCGAGTTCGAGCAGGCCTCGCTGAACTTGATTGAAACCATCGAGGTGACCAAGGCGCCCACGCCGGACATGGACGCCGACTCGATCGGGGGCAACGTGAACATGATTTCCAAGAGCGCCTTCGATCGCGCCGACGCCCGCTCGTTCTCCTACATGCTGGGCCTCGTGAGCCGGCCCGGCCGGCGCGCCCCGGCGGACAGCCGGCTCAAGGAGCCGATCAACGGCATCGGCCCGTCATTGAATTTTACCTACGCGGATGTCATCGGGGCCAAAAAGAACATCGGCATTCTCTTCACCGGCACCTGGCACGTCGATCCCAGCGCCGATCTGCGCACGACCGTGCGGGACCAACTCAGCCTCACCGGGCCCCGTTATGTGTATTCCACCGTCGGGCCCGAGGTGCTGGGCAACCCGCGCACGCGGCTCTCGGCCGGATTCAAGGTCGACTACAAACTCAGCGAGCAAACGATCGTCACGGTCAACACGGTCTACAACTGGTTTCAGGAGGCGTCCTTCATCCAACAGCGCTCGCTGACCACGTCGCAGGCGATCGCGACCTTTAACGCCCAAGGTGTGCGGACCGGCACCGGCACGATCATGCCCGGTTACACGGACACCTTCACCGAAGTGCTGACGAGCACCAATTCGCTCGCGACCCTGACGAGCACAACGAACGACAAGTCCGGCCGGACGTTTGTGCTGCAGCCCTCCGTGCGCCATCGCCTCAGGAACGGCCTGCAGATCGACTACGGCCTGAGCTACTCGCATTCGAACACTTTCTACGACACGTCGCCCATCAACCGGCACTACGATGCGATCCCCAAGGGGACCGTGACGGCGACGTTGCGCAACATCGGCTGGACCGTCGATCGCAGCCGCGACCGCGCCGTGCCGCTCATCAAGCAGACGACCGGCCCCAGTATCTACGAACTCGATAATTTCACCGGCCTCGTGCTGACCCAGCCGCACCGCACCGGGCAGGATGGGATTTTCAATTCGCGTTTCAATTTACGGAAAGCGTTCAACACGTCGCTCCCGACGTTTATCAAGGTGGGCTTCAATTACCGCGAGCAGGAGCGCCAGATCCAGCACAGCAGCCGGCGCTACAATCCGCTCAATATCGGCAGCCTCGGCCAGTTTCTCAACCGCTCGTCCGGGTATGGCGACGTTGTGTCAACCTACCTGGGCAAGGCGGGCGAGCCGACGATGTCGCTGCTGGATTCCTATGCCGTGGCCCGCCATGCGCGGGACAACCCGAATCTTTGGACCGAGGATCTCGCCTACCACTACATGCAGATGTTGCAGAACCAGCGGAAGGTCACCGAATCGGTCGGCGGCGCCTATGTCATGGGCAGCGTGCAAATGGGGCGGCTTTCCGTTTTGGGCGGGCTCCGCGTGGAGGAGACCCGGACCGAGGGCGAAGGCCCGCTGATTCAGATCACCGCGGCGGAGGCCGCGCGCCGGGCGGCTTGGGTTGGACCGGTGACGCCTGACGAAACCCGGCGCCGCGCCTACGCCCAATACGGCAACCGCGTGCAGGCCGAGGGCCGGTATCGGAATTTCTTTCCAGGCGTGCATTTCAAATATGCCGACCCTTCCGGACTCGTCGGCCGGCTCAGTTATTCGACCGGCATCGGCCGGCCCGACTTCGGCGAGATCATGCCCAGCTCCGCGGCCAATTACCAGACGGAGACCCTCACGATCAACAACCCGGCCCTCAAGCCCCAGTATTCACAAAACTACGACGCCAGCGTGGAGTATTACTTCGAACCGATCGGGCTGCTGTCGGCGGGGGTGTTTCAAAAGGAGATCGGCGACTTCATCTTCCAGGACCGCAGCCAGGTGATCGGCTTCGGTCCGAACAACGGCCACGAAGGCCAGTATGAGGGTTTTGCCGTCGTCACCTCGTCGAACGGCGGGTCGGCCCGTTACCGCGGCCTGGAGTTGAGCTACCAGCAGCAGTTCCGGTTTCTGCCGGGCCTGCTGCGCGGGCTGGGGGTGAACATGAACTACACCAAAGTGACTTCGAGGGGCGACTACGGCGGAGCCGTCGCCACCACGCAGGTGGCCGGATTGATCCCGGAGACCGCCAACGTGGCGCTGACCTATCAGCACCGCGGCCTGTCGCTCCGTTGGCAATGGAACTGGCGCGCCACACGCCTGGTGACGATTTCCGCGAACCCGGCCTCGATGGTCTACGACATGCCGAAAACCGCCACGACGGTGAAACTAAAATATACCGTCACGCCGCGGCTGAGTTACTTTTTCAATGCCGAGAATCTTTTCGCGGAGCCGCTCTTCCGCACTTACTTCGTCACTGAAGACCGCGTCTTTCAGGTCCGCCCGACGAAGCCCAAGATCGCCGCGGGCATCCAGGGGCTGTTCTGAAAGCTCTTCTCCGATGACGCTTCCTCGCCGCAGATTCCTCGCCGCTGGCGCCGCCGCTTTCACGGCCGGAGCGCTGACCTCGTGGATGCCGGCCGGTCCGTCGGACGCGAAACGCCGGCCGCGAATTTTGCTCCGCCCCGGCACGAGCCAGCACGGCAACATCGGCGACATCGCGCACTCACCCGGAGCGCTGCGTTTATTCGAACGGCACTTTCCAGCGGCGGAGTTCACGCTCTGGCCGGTGGCGATCAGCCCGGAAGTGCGAAAAAATCTGCGGCAACAGTTCCCCCGGCTGAAGATCGTCGACGGTGAGATCGACGCCCAAAAACGCCCCACGACGCCGGAGTTGCGCGCGGCCTGGACCGAGGCGGACCTGCTGTTGCACGGCTCCGCGCCGGGCTTCAAGGGCGGCCCGTACCTGCCCGCGTGGCGCGCCGCGTCGCGCAAACCGTATGGTATCTTTGGCCTCACCAGCGATCCGATCTCGAGCATCGTCACGCGGCCGGAGGGTGGGACATTGGCGGAATTGCGGCGGGTCATCGCGGAGCTGCCGGCCGGGCATCTGCGTGCGCCCACCCACGAATTGCTCAGCGGCGCGGCGTTCATCTTTTGCCGGGAGACGCTCACGGCGGATTATTTCCGCCGACAGGGCGTGCGCAGTCCGGTGGTGGAGTTCGGGCCGGATGCGACTTTCGCCCTGCAACTCCGCGACGACGCGCGCGCGAAGGCGTATTTGGGCGCCGTGAAATTGGAGGAAGGCCGCTTCCTCTGCGTGATTCCGCGGCTGCGCTACACGCCCTACCACACTATCAGGGGTGAGGCGCCCACGGCGGCCGACCACGCGAAGGACGCCGTCAATGCGCGCACGAGCGAGCCGGATCACGCCAAACTGCGCGACCTCATCGTCGCCTGGGTCCGCGGCACGGGGCTCAAGGTGCTCGCGTGCCCGGAGATGATGTACCAGGTGCCGTTGGCGAAGGAAGCGCTCGTCGATCCGCTGCCGGAAGATGTGAAGAAAAACGTCGTATGGCGCGACACCTACTGGCTGCCCGACGAGGCGGCGTCCGTCTACGCGCAGGCCACCGCGGTCGTCAGCTTCGAGTGCCACTCGCCCATCATCGCGTTGACCAACGGCACGCCGGCATTCTACGTGCGCCAGCCGACGGACACGATCAAGGGCCAGATGTATCACGATATTGGAGTCAGTGACTGGACCTGCGAGGTTGATCAGACCACGGGCGCGGACCTGTGGTCGCGGCTGAAGCTGGTTCATTCCAACCCGGCCGCTGCGCGAGCCCACGTCCGGGAGGTGATGGCGCGGATTGCGACCATCCAGCGGCGCATGGTCGAGGTCGCCCGCACGGCGATCGCGGCAGGTTGATGGGCAATGCACCGAGCATGATCGCTGTCACCCGACTTTTCGCGATTTTCTTTTGCGCCGCGAGCGCGGCGCTCGCCGCCCCCGGCGGTTCAGTAACACCCGACGATGGCCTGCTTGAGCACACCCGGCCGGCGGGAAACCCCTCCCGGATCCGATCCCCCTTAAAACCCAGGTTCCTTCCAGTTCAGTCAGTCAGTAGTCAGTAAAGTCGCATGAAAGCCATCCACCCGTCCAGATACTCACGGCTTCGTCTTTGGCCGAATTATTCCTTTCCAAAATCATTTCGCCTCGCGCTCGTTGCTCTGTTCGTAGCCAGCCTGGGCGCGCAGACTGCGCCACCGGCCACGCGTATTCAGTTGTTCCTGATCGAGCGGCCCGTGGGTTTCGAAACGGCGACGACGGTGTCAACTGCGGAAGGTCGGACGGTCACGTCGGAGATGGAACTGGTCGATCGGGGTACGCGGCTGCAGTTATCCGCGTCGCTCAGTGTCGCGCCCGACGGAACGGCTCGCCACTTCCGGGCGTCGGGGAA
>CAMDOF010000111.1 GCA_945903465.1 Opitutus sp. GAS368 | reverse complement strand
TGGCACCCAATCGCTTCAATGCCAGCCGACGCCTACGCGGGTGTGGGTGCTCGCAGCGGTTCCAGTCGCAGTCTCGATAATCCACATATCGCAAAAGGTGTTGCCGCCGCGTTCCCCCATATCAGTGGTAAATCGTATTCCGTAATCTTTAAATGCGACGACGTCTAAAACCACTTCGCCACGAGCGTAGCGGTTCGACCTGACAACTTGTATCGAAACCGTCTGCTTCCCCGGCCTAACTGGGACGGACACGTTCCATCGGTCGGCAGCATTATTTACAATTCGGTTATTAACGGCAAAAATAAAGCCAGTCGAAGGCGCGTACAGTGCATCGTATAGTGCACCGGGAGGGGCATAACCCTTGATGAGTGCAAACGGTTCGTTCTGAACCTTCGGTTCGTCATGTCCCAGCCATCGCGGCGTCGGTCCAACCGTTGTCGTTCTGCATCCAGCCAGCAGCAAGGCGAGAGCCGCAAAAAATATCCTAGATTAGCTCATCAATTTTGTCATTGAGATGGTCTCAGCAAGCGCGGGTTGTCAAGAATGTCGGATGTCCCGGACGTCGTTCAAAGCGGGGGTTCAAACTGAGAGAATTGTCCAACTTCTATAAGTGTTGGAACGAGTTTAGCGGTCATCGGCTTTCAACAAGCCTGATAGCACCAGAATGCGGCAGGCTTGTTGAAACCAATGACTGCGAGTTGCGCAAAGCCAGATAATTGTCGTCGGCCGAACCCAAAAAGCCTGTCGCCAGAAAGGCGTGTGTCTGCAATGGAAGGTGCGTGTCTTCCGCAGGATTGATCCTCAAACTTTTCGCCTTCTACCTTGCCGCTGAATTCCGACGACCATGACCTTCCTCGCCTGTATCCCGGTCCGCCGATTAAACGCCAGCGTAGCAATAATGCTGCGACACTGATCTGATCCTGCCGACTTAGACTCAAAGCCATGACTGAGGAAATCAAACAATGCTACCGCGCCTTGGACTTAGAGCCGGGCGCAACGCCCGCCGAAGTGAAGGTAGCTTGGCGTGAGCTGGTAAAGGTCTGGCACCCTGATCGATTTCCAAATGACGCGAAATTGAAGGCCAAGGGAGCGGCGAAGTTGAGGGACATCAATCGGGCCTATGAGATTTTGGAGGCGCACCTAAAACCCCAGCAACCCTCTCAAGATCGCTCGACTGAAAATAAAACATCGCGGGAATATCGCCCGGGTCCGCCGCCGAAGGAGCAGAAGGAATCGCAACCAAAGAAACCCAGCAAAGCAGTAGCGATCTACATCGGCGCGATGATTGTCGGCTCATTGTTTATCGGGCTAGACGTGCTGCGAGTTTCTCTCGCCGAAAAACGCGAAGAGGAAAAGCAGCAAGCAATCGCGATCAAGGCGACGCGCGCCAGCGAAGAAGTCGAACGGCTGCGGCTGGCGGCAACTCTGGAGCAGCAAAAAAAAGATGAGGAAGCCAAGGTGCAGAAACAGAAGCAGGAGCTCATCGACGTCTCCCGTCGCCTTGCAACCCTTGAGCAGCAGGCGGCGCGCGCAGCGGAAAAAGCGGCGGACGATGCCAAACTTCTTGCTGCGGCGCAGGAGCGCGAACGGCAGCGGATGGCGGCAGAACAAGCCAACCTCCTCGCGAAGTCTCAAGCGCGGGTGGCGAGCGCGCCCGTGCCGACGGTTGCGGCGGTTAAGCCTGCGCCGCGTGAAATCGCTCCGAAGAAACAGACCACTCCTGCGACTGGGCAACCGTGGGAAAATAGTCTTGGGATGACGTTCGTGCCGGTCGCCAACACCACCGTACTGTTTTCAATTTTCCTCACGCGGGTGCAGGATTTCGAGGCTTTCGTGCGGGCGAGCGGCCACAATGCCACCGCCGAGATGAGTGCGCTTGGCCCGAATGGCTGGCTGCGAGGTGACTATTCGTGGAAGAGCCCCGGCTTTAAGCAAGGGCCGACACACCCGGTGTGCGGCGTGAGTTGGGACGATGCGCAGGCATTCTGCGCATGGTTGACGCAGAAGGAGCAATCCGGTGGGCGGCCTGGCCCGAAACGAAAATACAGACTGCCGACAGACGCGGAGTGGAGCATCGCGGTAGGGCTGGGATGGGAGGCAGGCGATTCTCCGGCTGAGAAGCATGGGAAAATCGGCAATATCTATTCGTGGGGCAATCAATGGCCCCCACCGCGCGGTGCGGGCAATTTTTTGGGGACCGAAGCACGCGACAGCAAATTGCCTTCGGATTTTAAAGTGATCGAGGGCTATAACGATGGCTACGCCTACACTTCGCCCGTGGGGGCTTTTGCACCGAATCAGTTTGGACTCTACGACATGAGCGGTAACCTGGCCCAATGGTGTGAGGATTTCTACTATGGCAGTAAATCTCCATACCCCCCAAGCGCCTCGCGTCCGATTCGGGGATCCTCGTTCACCAGCGGGACCGGCTACTTACTGTCATCGTTGCGGTTCCCCCATGCCCATGATGATCGCTCTGCCATTATAGGTTTCCGTGTGGTTGTCGCAACCGGCGGCCCCTAACCGGGCCAGCGACCGAGCCGCCGGCCACCTCCGCGCTTCCGCCCTACGCCGACGGCTTCACTGTCATTTCCGTTTACACCCGTGCCCAGGCCATCGCCAAAGCCGACCACGTCACATTCTCCCGTGATCACCGAGATCTCGTTTCTGCGCCGGAATAAATCAATTTTGTAGTTAAAATCACCCTACAAAAGGTTGCCAGAAGGTTGCCAGAAACTCTGTTTTTGTCTTCCCCTCGCTGCATTTTTCTACTTCTCTCTAAAAGTTATAAACAACTAACAATCAACTAATTCCGCGTTTATTAGCGATTTATATGACCCCGGCGAAGTCGGTTCGAATCCCCCCTCTCCGCCAGTTTTCCCTTATCAAGAACCTCTTGGTAAGGAATTAACTTTTTGCAGATACCTCCGCGGGAGCGAGAAGCAAAACGGGCGATTTAGCGCCTTCGAAATAAGTTCTTGTTTTGCTGGCCCGGTGGAACGTCAAAACGCCCCCGAAACCGCGGCCCTTCAAGGTGCCGTTAAATTTCTGGGCGTGAAATTTCCGCCGAATCTGCGACAATGGCCGCAGTTCAGAATCACCTCGGGGTCGAGGCCTTGTTGGGACTCCCCCGGTCAACCTTAACCAAGGATTTTTCATGCCTGCGATCCCCTCGAATTCTTCGCGGCTCCGTGCCTGCACGGTGCCCGTGGCCATCTACTCCCGCGTCTCGACCGCCAACCAAGTCGGAGGGCGCTTCGACTCCTGCGAAAGCCAAGCCGCCGTCTGTCGCGATTTCATCGCGCCACACGCCAGCGACGGCTGGTTTGAAATCGCCGGCTTCTCCGACCCGGCCTACTCGGGCGGTTCGATGAATCGTCCCGGCATCCGGGCGCTCGTGCGGCAAATCGAAGCCGCGAAATTAGGATCGTCCTGATCTTCAAACTCGAACGCGGGCTGCGCTCGCACCGTCATCTGGCACCACAAAACCGGTGACGCTCCACGCCCCGTTTCCCTGCGAGTTGGGGATCACCCGTCGCGCGACTATGCCAGAACGGGAATCACCGCCGATGCTCCATCCGATTCAGCGCGCCCGTGCGTGGCCTCGTCGGTTGGACTCCGAACACGGGCGCAATCAACTGAAGCTCGCCGCCGAGAAAGGACTGTCGCCCGGCTCGATCACGCACCCCCTCAAACTCCGCCAACTCGCCGATGACATTCCGGCGAAGCTCCTAGATTTGACGAAGGACGAAGACGTGCGGCGCTACGGTCTCAATCAAATGAAGGCTCTCGCGGAGCTACCCCACGAAGAGCAGCGGAAGCGGTTGGTCGAGATCGAGCGTAAGGCATCGACCAACGCTTAAGCAGGGTGCGTTTCAATGGAGCCGCGCTTGTGCGAGCGCGGCGAAGGCCACGAGCCCAGACGTGGCCTCGTAGCCGAGTGCGAGATAATCAGCCCGGCGAAATCCCTTTCGACTTACGAGGGCCGCGCGATCCGGCCGGGCGGATTGCCACGGAGGGAGCGGGCGCGATAACATTTCGCGACACGAGGGATTCGCGTTGGGCGGCGAGCACGCTGCTGACGCGCCCGATCTCCTCTGCCGGCACGGCGGCCTTGGCCGCAAACTGAGGCCAGCGTTGCACGGCGGCCGCGACCTGATCCGTGATTGACTGGATGGCCTTCGGGTCCACCCCAGCGTCCCGCGCCACCGCAGAAACCTGCGCCACGGTCGGCGCGCGCCATTCCCCGCCGATCCCCATGCCCCGCATCGACTGCACGCTCGGCGACACGAACACCAAGTCAAACGCGGCCGAAAACGCCCACTCGCCCCGCCGGTAGACGAAGGCGTGGTTCTTGCCGTGATCGTCGCGATTGCTGGCCGCGACATTGAAGATCATGCGCCGGACGCCCTCCAACACCTGAGTCATATCACGTGTCAGGGCCTTCGCGACGAGCAGGAGATCGCGATAGTCACACTTGTCGGGGTCCTTGTGAGCGACGCCAGCAAATGAGTGCATATGGATACGCTCGCCGCCGTCGCGGTCGAACCGCCTGACCCCGAAATGCCGGCGTACGTTGCCCGCCTGATCGGGCACGGCAAACAGCCGCGTTTCCGGCATCGCGATGCCCGCCGCACGAGCCATCGCTGCGTAAGCATGCTCCATCGGCCCGATCGTGTTGTGGGCGCTTAGGTCAAATTTCACGAGCCACGGCGCATAGCCGGGTGGATATTCACCGCCGCCGTAAAGCACCTCGTCGGGCAGGCGGTCGTTCACCGCGACGACGACTTTGGGGTAGGCACCACCGGCGGTGCCGCCGGCTTCCACCAAATGGACGAGTACCTTGCCGGCCGATCCAGCCACCACCGCACGGGCTCCGCGCTCCAGCACGACAAGTTTTGTCTGCTGAAATTGGGGAGGCAAACCAGGCTCCGGCCACGCCGGCTCATACGTCAGCGCCCCCATCCCGCGCTGGCCGACATACGCGAGCCGCATCAAGGGCGTCACCTTGTTCGGCTTGATGCCTTTTTCCGCAAAACGCATATCCATGAGTTTCGCTCCCCACGAATCCGGGAGCGAATCATGAAACAGCCCGGGCAGTCCGTCGAAAGTCTTGGCGTGGTAATACTGAACCCCCGACTTCCGCGGCAAATACAACGGCGACAGGTCATGCCCCCGGGCGAGCCAGGCGGAGTCGTATTCGAAAAAAATTCGGCCACTGGCTTCGACCAAGCGACCGACCGGCTGTCCGTGATAGGCGACGTTAAGCATGTTTGACCCTCCGTCCACGTTGCCGCTTGGGCATCAGGAGTTCATCAAGGGAACGCGGCGCATCGGTAAGCGCGCACACTTGGTCGACGTCCCGCAAGTGATCCAAGACCGAGAGCACGCGCAACAAACGGATCAGCGCGATCCGGCCAGTTTGTTCGAACAGGCGGTAGGTCGACGGTCTCAGCCCGGACCGGCGCGCGAGCTCATCCTGCGACCAGCCCAATTGCAGTCGCGTTGTTCGCACTCTGGCAGCCAGTTCCAAGGCTACCTCGATTTCGGTTTTTAATGATAACATTTTAGTAGTTAAATGCCTTTTTTACGTATTTCAAACACTATGTTGGTAGTAAATAAATAGCCCGGGGCCGATTTTTATAATTTGGGAGCCGCGTGGAAAGAGTGGTCGCGGTGACCAACGCGAAGGCGCACGCGAAGCCGAGCGCGCACAGGTGATCCTGAAAGTCGCGGGTGCTTTTACGGCAATTTTTCCTGCGGCCTTTCGCTGCGCGCAGCCACTCACACGCGCAACCCACGATGAGTGGCCGACACATGCCCAAGAGGATGGGTGTCCAAAAGTGGCGCGAGAAAACATCGAGGGAAGGCCTCGGAGGCCCGCTGGGAGGGCCGTGGCGAAGCTCGGTTTCAGGGAAGCGCGCGTCGTAGGGCTGCGGTGACTACAGCGCTAAATCGCCGGCCGCACCGTTCGCGGTGGGCTCGCCTGAATCAGATCGTGGGGCTGCGAGCACTCCAGAGCTAAATCGCCGGCCGCGCATGTCGGTTATCGGGTGATACCGCTGAGCCACCGACTACCGCTGATGATTAGCGGTATCGACCGGTCGCTCGAACAGCCGAAAACATTGAGCCAGTCCACCCCGCCCTCGGTCAGACGTTAATCCAATCAGAAAACCGACTGGGCAAATATTTTAGGAAGACGCCGTCGCCACCGGAAAAACGACGGCTCAACCGCTGCTCTGATCGGACGACTTCGGTTTCGGGCGTGGTTCCGTCCATAATCGGACGAGGAGCTCGGCGAGATTTTTCATGCTCGTCCGCTGTTCGCCTTCGTGCTTTACCGCCTCTTTGAAGATCGCGACGAACGCACTCCTCTCCTGATAGTATCGCCACAATTCTGGCTCGAGCCTGACAACCGCAACATGATCGCTACCGGTCGATTGCACCACCGCACGCAACTTCTGCTGCCAATGCTGTCTCTCGTCGACATGCCGATCCAAATAATCGAAAACGCGTTGTTCACACCGATTCAAGCTCATGGCGACACCTTGCGTCGCCTCCCTGCCAGCACAATGGCAAAACCTAATCAAGCGATTGCAATCAAACACTCCCATGACTAACAATGACCCGCAGATTCAACTGAACCCTCCCTCGTCTATGTGGCAAAAATTCAAGGACCAGATTCCCTCCATTATTTTAACGGCTCTGCTCGTGATCGGCGGGGCTTTCTGGCTGCACCAGCAGACCGTCCGTGAAATGGGTATGAAACAGCAACAAGAGCTCGCGCCGCTGCGAGATGCCCACGACGCCCTTAAAGCTTCGACCGATGAGAATCGGAAACAAATCGAAGCCACGAATAAGTTATTGCGGGATGCGATCGCTAAACGGGAGGCGGACATGTTCCGGACGGATGAGGAGATGCAGAAACTCAATACTGAGCGGATGGAGGCGCTCGCCGACGCCATTGCCAAAAAGGTGATGCCCTACAATCCCTTGCCGAAATCTCCGGAGGAGGCGGAGAAACAGCAGACTGAGCAGGTCGATAAAGTTTCCAATCGTATGACCGAGAAGATTCAGCCGATCCTCAATGAGATGGCTAAAGACCAAAACCTGACGCGTGATTCGGTCATGCGCTACAGCCAGCGCATCTCGGATCAAGTGAGCAACGTGCTGACCTCAGAGCTCGCGAAAAATCAGCAGCTGAATAATAATCTGCAGCAGACCCAGTCGGCGGCGCAGGACGCCCTCAAACTATCTCAAGAAATCACTGCGCTCTACCTGAGTTCGTTTAAGGACCAAGGTCTGATCACTCGGCTCCTGACCCTGCCCGCCAACGTGGTCCGCGACGCGGCAAGCTTGAGTATCGTGACGAGTAGCGATCGAAAAAAGGTTGAGGAGAAACTCGTCGCCAAGATGGCTGAAATTGAAAAACGTTTGAGCGAGTTGCACGCGCAGGCGCCGCAAGCCGCTTCCGCTCCCTCCGGTCCTCCCGCTCCCGCCTTGAGCGCCCCCACCCGCCCATCGGTGCCAGCGGCAACGCCTCCGGTAAAGTAACGGAACACGCCGCTCCTAGCCAAGCTCCACGCCACGCGAACTCCCCGCGTGGCTTTTTTCTTCATTCCTGCCAACCTTCCATGAATCCGAAAGCTACCCGCCAGGGTCTCGGCAAATTCGCCCTTGGCTTATCGCTGGTGATCCTCGGAGGTGCGAGTTGCTCGAAGTCGCCATCCGCGGTTGCCGTGGGCAATCGTGAGCAAGTCATTCACATTGGTAACCTCACCGAACCGGCCGACCTTGATCCTCACGTTATCACCAGCCAGCAAGACGCCAATATCACGATGGCGCTCTTCGAAGGATTGGCGCAATATGACCCGCAGTCTTCTCGGCCCAATCCGGCCGTAGCGGAACGTTGGGAGGTTTCGCCCGACAATCTAACGTGGACCTTCCACCTGCGAGCCGATGCCAAGTGGTCAAATGGTGCCGCGGTCACCGCCCATGACTTTGTTTTTGCGTATCGACGCATTCTCAACCCCGCGATGGCGGCGGAATATGCCTCGCTTTTGTATGTCCTGAAAAATGGCCAAGCCCTGAACTCTGGAAAAATCACCGACTTCACTCAGTTGGGAGCGAGTGCGAGCGACGAGCGCACGCTCAAATTGACGTTGGCGCATCCGGTGCCGTACCTCGCATCGATGGTGTGCCACGCCGCGTGGTATCCGCTGCACGCGCCGACGCTCGAAAAGTTCAAGGCGGTCACGGCGCGAGGTTCAGCGTGGACTCGCCCCGGAAACCACGTGGGGAATGGGTATTTTGTCCTTGATGAATGGAAGCCGCACCAACGGATTCGGCTTAAAAAAAGCGTGACTTACTGGGATCGGGAAAAGGTCAAACTCAACGCGGCGATTTTTTATCCGATCGAGAGCGAGGATGCGGAGGAACGGACGTTTCGCACGGGTCAGCTGCATGTGACGTCGACCCTGCCGATTGTGAAAATTGCGACTTACCGAAAGGAACGTTCCCCATTTTATGAGCCGCACGTGTTTCTCGCGACCTTTTTTCTAAGGTTCAACGTTGCGAAACCGCCACTTAACGATCCTCGAGTCAGGCGCGCGCTTTCGCTGTCGATTGATCGCGGGCAATTTGTTCGCGATGTTCTGCGCGGCGGACAGGTTCCCGCCGGTCATCTCACACCACCGGATACGGCCGGATTTAACGCTCGGCAGACCGCCCCGCACGACCCGAAGTTAGCGAGAAAATTACTCGCGGATGCGGGGTTTCCTGACGGCAAAGGGTTTCCTAAACTTGAGTTCCTCTATAATTCGACGGAGGCCAACCGAATTATTGCGGAGGCGTTGCAGCAGATATGGAATAAGGCGTTGGGCATCGATATTAGCATGCTCAACCAAGAGGCTCGGGTGCAGAGCGATTCGATGCGCTTGGGTAATTACCAAATCGGTCGGTACGCGTGGATCGGAGATTACCTCGATCCGAGCACCTTTCTCGAACTGATGACAGGGGACAGTGGCAACAACATGACAGGATGGCGGAACGCGGAGTACGATCGCGTCTTCGCGGAGGCGAGTCGCACCGCGGACCAGGGCCGCCGCTACGAACTTTACCAACGGTGCGAGGAGATCATCGCGGCAGAGTGTCCGATTGCGCCCATTTATTTCTACACCCGCAATAATCTTCGCCGGCCCGAGGTTAAAGGTTGGTATGGGAATCTCCTCGATGCCCATCCGCTCAAAGGCGTTTATTTGGACGCCGCCGCCGCGATCAAATAGCGGGCTGAATATTCGGTAGACCCAATCGTGATTTCCGTAATTTTTCCCCGCGAGGTAGGCTGAGTCAAAGTGGCGTGACTCGCGCGGTAGAGCGAGTTTTGCCCGAAAATCGGAACTCCGGATTTGGAGTCTTGCTCGCTGCAGCTTAATAAATTTTGATAAATCGATTGCCCTAAAGCGGCCCTCGTGCGAATTTTAAAGGGCAGTCGCACCCGCGGCCTTTTCCACTGGCAAGAGTTCGGCGATAATAACTTTTCACGATCTTCGTCCTGTGGAAAAGCTTCGAGCACGCTGCGTTCATTCAGTCCGTTCAACCCCGTCAAGATGATGAAATTAAAATCCACGGTTATGCTCTTCGCCGCTGCCTTGATGGCCGCGTCCCAAATTCCGGCGCAAGCGGCCGATTCCAAGCAGCCGGCGGTTGCTCAAAAAAAGCAGCCACCACCGCCGCCGTTACCGGGAGCGGGTACCGGTGGTTCGACTCCGCATGCCACCATCAGCAAGGTGATTGGGCCCAACCGGCGCGAGGGTAGTACCGTCACGGTAACCTATGGTCGCCCATTTGCGACCCACCCGCGAACGGGTGGTGAGCCGCGCAAGATCTGGGGCGGCCTTGTTCCCTACGGTAAAGCCGATCGCCTAGGCGCGGATGAGGCGACGCTGTTCATCAACGAGCACGCTATCGAAGTGGCCGGCACCCTGATTCCCGCTGGTGCTTATACCCTGTACGTGATTCCCTCTGAATCCGGCGTCTCGAAGTTGGCTTTTAGCAAACATATTGGGAAGTGGGGGGTGCCGGTTGATGAGGCCAATGACTTGGTTCGCGTTGATTTGAAGCGAGAGGCGTTGCCGGTCTCGATCGAACAGCTGACGATTGAGGTGGAGAATAATCCTGCTGCCAGTTTGTCGGGAATTTTAAAAATCAAATGGGAGAAAACCCAGTTTTCGATGGCGTTTTTAGTAAAGAAATAAGGCATCGCGGTGGCTGGGCAGTCAAAGGGTTCTTACCCTCGTGGCTACCGCCACCGTTGGTGAGTTTCCCTCCCGTCCGAGCCAACCACATCTTGCGGGGGCCAGTGCGAGTTGTGGCAGGTTCGCAGCAGCTAACGGAGAGGAGCCTCCGCGAGACTCGCTTCGGCGTGCGCGTAGTCGATCACTGTCCAAGTGGGCAGTCGCGCCATGGGATCAACCTCGATTTTGGATCAACTGCGATTTGCGCCGTCGTATCCCTTAGGTTGATTCCAGTGAGCCTGCTGGTTTTTAGCAGGTAGTTATGTCGGGGCACCTAGCGTTGAAGGGTGGTTGCGCGCTTCTGCGTAAATCGAAAAATGAGTAAACCCCGTTGGGTACGGGTAGAAATTCAGCTTACGATTTTGTCGGATTTAAGCCGTAAGCCGATTGGCCCATCGCTTTCGCCACTTCTTCAGGGACGGCAATCTCCAGGGCGGTCTCTTGAATATAAAGTAAAGGGACGTAATGATGACGCCGGTAAAAATCTCCCACCTTATCCCACTGGCCCTGTTGAAAAAAAATGAGTGGGCGGGCCCTCTGGATGTAGTCCGAACGCTGGCGGTCTTCCGCTCCATCGGTCAACCCACCCCACCGAATAAAATAAGGCGAAGGATTAATCAGGTTGTGCATTAAGCAAAGAGGCAGGGCGTCCATCCCTTGCATCACGCTCGGAATGGTCGGTCGGAAGCTCATAATTTTTTCTACGGCGACCGCCATGTCGGCAATGGCGCGTGCTTTCTGCGGCGATACGCGCATCCCGCTCAATAAGTCCGGATGAGTGAGCGTCACTAAGGGGCGACCGAGGATCTGACGCGCCCAGTGTACTTTCAGGAGGATGGCCGGCAAAAACATCGTGGCGAACGCGAGTCCCAGAACCGCTGGCGAGTGGCCAACCCAACGCCAACAAATAAATACGAACAAACCAAAAGCCGGCGCTAGCGAGTAGCTGGCGTGAGGGGCATCAGGCACCGGAAAATACTGAGCCAAGGAGGCTAGGGCAATAGCCGCCATCGCCGCGACGAGATAATACTCGGAAGGTCGAGTCCGCCCTGACTGTCCAAAAACCTGGGACAAGCTGCGGACCGCTTGGAGAACGACAACGAGAGGGATAAAAATTAACCAGCCCCCTTTTCGTAAGTGGAGCCATGCGAGGACGCTTTCATGCTGCCAAAGCAACACTCCAGCCGAGCAGAGCCACCAAGCCGTAGTGAAGCGCTCCGCGAAGCGAGGGTAAAAGCGTCGAGCGAGGTTAGGTGCCGCGAGGGTCGCCAGCAGAAGAAGTAATCCGAGACCAGCGGAGAAATTTAGTTCGAATAAATCCCGCTGATTCCGGGCCGCTTCCCATGTGGAGGACCCCGCCCATTTTTTTGGCCAAACAAACGTTTGATACCACCACTCAGCCTGGGCTCCCGATACTTTAATGTTAATGAGGAAAAGCGCGTGGACGGCGATGAAGCCGGCGCCGATCTTGCCGAAAATTATCCGCTTGGACCCACGGACCGGCGTCCACTTAGCCCATTGTAAAGCGAAGCCGATGCCGACCAAGCTCGCGAACATCGTCAATCCGACGGGTTGCCGGCACCAAAAAACGCTGGCGCAAGCGGCGCCCAGTACGATGCCCCAACGTTCGGGTTGCTGGCTTTGGATGATCCGGAGCATCGCGTAGAGCGCGACGCTCTGGAAGATCATGGCGAGGGTGGACGACCAAGGCAGCAGAAGCCAGCCGTCATAAAAATTGGGCTCCGCGGCTGGGATAGACAGCACAAATAACCCCGCGGCTACAAGGGTGAGCATGCGCGGCAGAATCAGGCGCCACGAGGCATACAAAAAAAACAAGCTCACGCCATAAGCTGCCACGTTGAGGAGCCGGATCGAAAGCAGAGTGGGCTGAAACCACAAGGCCACGGCCTGTAAATAACAGGTCAACGCCCCATATTGCATGAAAGTATCTCGAAAAAGAACCTGTCCCGACAAGACGTCTAGCGCGGGCTTTAGCATGATGCCATCATGGTGGAAATCCACTCCTAGCCGGGCGGCGGGTACCAGCAGTGCCACCAAGCCGGCCGAGAGGGTGGCGGCAATCACCGTATCGCTTCGATTCACTTTACAACCTCCGCATTTGCGGTCGTGGCGCCCGGAGTGGGCTCAGTTTGAACAAAGCTCATTGAAAACTTAGGCGCTTTCTCTGAATGACGAGCGGAGGGCTCTGGACGTTGATAAACATAGCGCCGATACCCTCGCCCAAGATACCAATTAAAATCAAGTGCACAGACCGAATGAGAAAAATACCCACCAATATCGGGCCAACCCGGGGGTAAGTAGATTCCAAAATAAAAGTTTAGAGTCGGGGTCGCCCGCGCCGAGCACTCGGGAGCCTCCGGCGGGAAAAACCATGAGCATGGCGAAGCGCGAGGTTACTGAAAACGAGATCGTGAAACCCAGCACCGCGATATCAATCAATACGAAAAAATGGATTTTGGTCTTTCCGCGCTGGCGATGCGGCCGCGTGGATTTACCCCGCTGCAGATCGTCGCCAACATCCGAAATCAGGCCGCGGGAATACGGAGAGGGCTTCCGCCAACGCCGCCGCGGGTCGATAATTTTCCGCACGTAAAGGCCGAAGACAGTAAATTAATCCAACAACGCGGCGCCGGGAACGCACTTAACCGGGTGATCATACACTCAGCGCAACTGAGGCGCCGACCTGCTCTCTCGAAGGGCCGTCTTATTGCCCGCGATCACCTTGAAACCACGATGATCTTGAAACCGCGATCACCTTGAAACCACGATGATCTTGAAACCGGCTTCACCCCGAGGCGCGAACTCGATCATCAGAGCCGGTGGGTCCGACAGATCTTTCACCGACGAGATGACCGCGTCGTCCTGTGCCGCCAACCGTCCTTCATAAGTTGAACGAATGGGTCCAAAGTTCCGTGGATTCACGATGATCTCGCGCCGGCCGGTCCTTCGCGGCGAATTCCGACGGCACCGCAGGATCCGATCGGGGGCGCCGTTATCGATGAAGAGATGTTTGGCCTCGGAGGCGCCAGTTTTTCCAGCATACGCAGGCACGCTCGATCAGTCCGGGATCGTCAATTGCGCGGCTGCGCTTCAATTAGCGGTTCGGCCGCTCGGAGAAAGTTGGCGTCGTTTGACCGCTGAAAGCGAAAGGCGTCGCGGACCAGAAAAAAGTGACGCGGTGTGCCTGGTCCTCGGCTCTGTGGCGACGGCGGGTCTGGCGCGCGAGTGGTTTTAGGGTTTGCATGCCGTTGAGCGGAACGCATCACTCAGGTCGATTTCACCTGCATGGCATTCAATCTAAAAAAAGTGCTCAAAGCGTTGCTGCTCTCATCGAGTCAGCCGCTCGCGATCAAAGATGTCCAAGCGGCTTTCACGCGGTTTCACGAGCAGGCGGGGGGCCCGCTAGCAGAAGATCCGACGGTCGATGAAGGTGCGGCCGCGGGGGTGGGGACAACCGCCGACGGGGAGACTTTCGTCGTGGCTTCTGCTGGCGGCGTGGCGTCAGCGGCGGCCCTGCCGGCTGAAGAGGTGACGGAGATTGCGCTCGAGCCGACGCCGAAGGATCCCGAGCTTTATTTCGATGTGCCTTCACTTGTCACGGTCACGCAGATTCGCGAGGCCATGGACGCGATCTCGGTTGATCTTCGCATGGCGGATGACGGGCTGTTATTGATCGAGGGCAATGCGGGGTTTCGGATCGTGACGCATCCCCGGTTTGGCCGCTGGATCCGGATTTTACGTCAGGAACCGCCTCCAGTAAAACTCAGCCAATCCGCCATCGAAACACTTGCGGTGATTGCCTACCGGCAACCGGTCACGCGGACCGAGATAGAAACGATTCGTGGGGTCTCTGCGGAAGCAGGCGTCAATAAATTGTTGGAGCGTGAACTTGTGTATATCGTCGGTCGGGCCGATACTCCGGGTCGGCCGATTCAATATGGGACGACGGATCAGTTTCTGGAGTTTATCGGCATAAAATCGCTGGATGAACTACCCGCCTCTGACGTGCTTTCGTCGCGACAGATTGATGATTGGCTCAAGGTTTCCTCGAAAACGCCCGCGCCAAGCGATGCGGATATGGGGTTGCCCGATGAAGAGTTGCCTTTGGCGAGCCCGGCGGTGGCGGGGGTGGAAACCCAAGCTGAGCCGGAGACCGCGGCGGCATCGATTGAGCAGTCAACCCGGCCCGACTTGGGCGCAGACCATAACTGACCATGGACCTTGGACCTATTCGTGAAAAAATTGATGCGATCGACCACCAACTGGTTGAGTTACTGAATCAGCGACTGACACTGGCGGCGGAGATTGGTAAAGTGAAGCGGAGTGCGGGTGGCCAGATTTATGTAGCGGAGCGGGAAGACGCGGTGCTGCGGAAAGTCGTCGGTCGTAATCAAGGCCCGATCAAGCCGGATGCGCTCCGGGCGATTTACCGGGAGATTATGTCAGCGGCGATTGCGTTGGAGAAGCCGTTGGTGATAGCCTACCTCGGGCCGGAAGCGAGTAACACGCACTCGGCCGCCTTAAAGAAATTCGGTGCGAGTGTGGATTATCATGCGATGGCGACGGTGAGTGATATTTTTACGGCCGTGGAAAAAGGGGAGACGGATTATGCGATGATTCCGATTGAGAATTCGACGGAAGGATCGGTACGGGAGGCGTTGGATAGCTTCGTGGAGAGTGAGGTTAAAATTGTGGCGCAGGTGTATATGGAGATAAGTCACGCGCTGATTTCGAACGCGGCTTTAGACGGCATAACTCGGGTCTATTCGAAGGACCAAGCGTTGGCGCAGTGCCGGCATTGGCTGCAGCGACATTTGCCGCACGCTCAATTGGTCGATGCGCCGAGTACTTCGCGGGCGGTCCAGTTGGCCAAGCTGGAGCCTGGGACCGCGGCCGTGGCGGGTGAGTTGGCGGCGGAACATTACGGTGTGCCGGTGGTGGTTCGAAATATTCAGGACAAGGCGGATAATACGACGCGCTTCTTCATTATTGGCCGCAAGGCCTCCGGCCCGGTGGGTGGGGGCAATGATGTGACGAGCCTGTTGGTTTCCCTCGGCGATGAAGCGGCGTCGCATTCCGGTGCGCTTCTGAAAATGCTGATGCCACTGGCCGAGCGGGGGATTAATCTTTCAAAGATTGAATCTCGGCCGAGTAAAAAACGGCCGTGGGATTATTACTTCTTCCTCGATGTGACCGGGCACTACGAAGACGTCTTGATGAAGGCGGCGATTACGGACCTGAAGAAATTCTGTCCGGTGGTGAAGTGGCTGGGGAGTTATCCAGCGGTGAGTTGAGAGGTGGCCTGGGGCTAAGGCGTAAGGAGGCGCGGCGTGGTTAGCGTTGATCGGTGGGCGGGAGGGGCGTGCGCCCCGACCGCGTGGGGAGAGGGGGGGCGCGCTCGGTGGACCGAGTGGGGGTGGGGGCGGTCGGCGCGGGGTATTGTCCTTTCGGCTGGATGATCAGAGGAAAGCGCTTACGGTTCGACGGATTCGCATGAAGAATTTCTTTACGTCGCTGCTCGGGGCGCTGGTGGCTCTCCTTATATTCTCGGTGGGCGGTGGCTTGCTCGTCTTGGGTTTGCTGGTCGCGATCGCGGCGCTCGGTAGCAGCGAGAAAGCCGCTCCTGCAATTGAACGGGGGTCGTATCTTGTTTTCGATCTTTCGACGAATATCTCCGACGCGCCTCCCGCGGTTGATTTGAGCCCCTTGGGTGGCCGAGACGAGAGCATCCAGTTGCGGACCGTGACGCGTGCGCTCCGAGCGGCGGCGCAAGACGAACGCATTGCGGGGGTTTATTTGACGGGAGACATTGCCCCCGCGGCCTTCGGGTCCGGCTATGCAGCTTTGAAGGAGGTTCGGGGGGCGCTGGCCGATTTCAAGGCCGCGGGAAAGCCGATCACGGCCTATCTTACTTATGCGACGACGAAGAGTTATTATCTCGCGTCGATCGCGAGCGATTTAGTGATCGACCCGTATGGCGTGATTATGATGCCTGGTCTGGCGAGCGAACCCGTTTTTTTCGCGGGTGCATTTGAGAAGTTGGGCATTAATGTTCAGGTTACCCGGGTGGGGAAGTATAAATCAGCGGTCGAGCCGTTTACGCGGCGAGAGATGAGTGTGGAAAATCGGGAGGAGGTGCAGAAGTTACTCAACGATATTTGGAGTGGTCTTCTGGCGGATATTGGGCCCAGCCGGGATATTTTGCCGGCGAGCATCCAAGCGACGGTTGACGCGGAAGGTCTTATTCGGCCGGAAGCGGCGCGTACGGCGCATCTTGTCGATCGGGTGGCGTACCGCGACGAAGTTTACGATGCGCTGAAGGCGCGGACTGGGCGCCTCGGATCGAAAGAGCCATTTAAGCAGGTTTCTCTGGTTGATTATGCGAAGGTGGCCAAGGAGCCGAGGGTGCTCGGAAAAAAGAGTGGTGACGCTGCGGCGAAGTCGGCGAACCGCGGTGCGCGGATTGCGGTCGTCTACGCGGAGGGTGAAATCGTCGATGGCGAGGGAGGGAGCGGTGATATCGGCGGAAACCGGTTTTCCCGGGAACTGCGAAAACTGCGGCAAGACGACCACGTCAAGGCGGTCGTGCTCCGCGTGAACAGTCCCGGAGGCAGTGCCTCGGCCTCGGAGGTGATTCAGCGGGAAATCCGGTTGATCAAAAAGGTGAAGCCGGTGATCATTTCGATGGGTTCGTACGCCGCCTCTGGGGGGTATTGGATATCCGCATACGGGGACCGCATTTTTGCCGAGCCGACCACCGTTACTGGTTCTATTGGCGTTTTCGGCATTCAATTTGATATCAAAAAGCTGGCGAATGATTTTGGCGTGACCTTCGATAGTGTGAAGACGGGTAAATTTGCGGATACCCTGACGATTTCTCGACCCAAGACGCCCGAGGAGCTTGCCGTGCTCCAGCGCATGGTTGATTGGATCTACGGTGAGTTCGTCGCCAAGGTAGCGGAAGGCCGGAAATTGACTCCTGAGAAGGTCGAGGAAATTGCTCAAGGGCGCGTCTGGTCCGGCGCGGAGGCTCTGGCGATCGGGTTGGTGGATGAGCTGGGCGGTTTGGACGAAGCTATAAGCTATGCGGCGGAAAAAGCTGGGCTCGGGGGGAATTATCGTATGGTTGAGTATCCTCGTCCGAAGGATCTTTTTGAAGCGGTGCAGGATTTATTGGGGACGGCGGCATCTCGGTATGGTCAATCCAGTCGTCTCGCTGCGGCGATGACGGCGCGAATCGAAAGCGAGTTGCAGAGTTTACGACTCCTCAATGATCCAAACGGCATCTATGCGCGCATGCCGATGAGCCTCAATATTCGCTAAATTTTCCCATGTCCCAAACTGTAATTTTTACACATGACTGCCCCGTAACCGCGATTCCGTCTGGTGAGGTTTTCACGGTCGCGCGTGGCACAGAGGCGTTCATTGTGCAGACGCTGGGCGGAAATGTCACCGTGCGTACAGATCAGGGGCTGTTTCGCGTCGCCCAAGAAAATGTGGCGGCGCTCGGCGGAGTCGTGCTCGCGGAGCCGATCGTGTCGGCAGCGGGAACGGAGTTCAGCGAGGAGGCGGTTTGGAGTGCGCTGAAAACCTGCTTCGACCCGGAGATTCCAGTCAACATTGTCGACCTCGGTTTGATCTACGATCTCGCGATCGATCCGGGCGTTTCGGGTGGTCACGCCGTCGAGGTGAAAATGACGCTGACCGCGCCGGGCTGCGGCATGGGTCCGGTCATCGCCGAAGATGCCCGTAAAAAAATTGCTGCGCTGCCCACGGTCGTTTCGGCGAAGGTTCACATCGTGTGGGATCCGCAGTGGATGCCGCAGATGATCTCGGCTGCTGGGCGCAAGGCGCTGGGGCTCGACTGAGGTTAATTTCACGCAAGCCGAGCTGGGCGGGCCCAGCGCGATTTCAACGGCGGCTCCGAAGGTAAAAAGAAGCGGTGCGATTCGTTGACTTTCAGGACGGTTTTTTTTCGAAACTCGCGGCGACTGTCGGCTGCCCACGGGGTTAACTTGTGAGTTGAATCATTACTGGTTGGCCTCGGATTCATCGAAATTGTCGCGCGGATTAATTTTTGACAGCGACGCAACTCAACGCCCGCCAGCGGCGTGATCCCACAATGTCGGCGGCTGCGGAAGCCTGGCCGGAGTAAGCCTGGCCGGAGTAAGCCTGGCCGGAGTAAGCCGTGGGTGGCTGCGGCCCTCGTCGTAAATGGGTTGCGGACGCGTGAGCGCGGGCCGCAGAAATCGGCTGACTCGATGTCGCCACGGCCGGGAGGCAGAGGCGAGAGAGGCGCGGCGGATACGTCCCATTCGGTCGAGCCCAACGAATCCTGATTTCGGGTGATCTCGGTATCTAATCGGGCTGACGGGTCGATTTCAGGAAAATTTCGAGAAGATCGTTAAGTTACGAGACCTCTGGTGAAAGCGTGATGGGCGCGCCCGTTTTAGGAGAGTTCATAAAAAGGGGTGCTGGCGTCGGGTTCGACCACAAAGAATTCGCAAGGGGCGAGGGCGGTCCGCAGATCGGCGAGGGTGTGCTCGACGGTGGCGCGGGAGTTGCAGTCGCGCGACAGGTGAGTGAGGTAGATGCGTCGCCAGCGCGGGTTGGCGACGCTGGCGAGGAGCTCGCGGGCGGCCTCATTGGAAAGATGACCGTGGCGGCCGGCGATACGTTGCTTGATGGCCCACGGGCGTTTGGTATCGGCCTGCAAGAGTTGGGCGCAGTGGTTTGATTCGACCGCGGCGGCGTCGCACTCGCGCAAACATTCTCGGATGTTCTGGGGCGCGTGGCCCAGGTCGGTGAGCCAGACGAGGGAGCGGCGGGGGTTAATGAGATCTCCTTCGTGCCCGCTGGTGAAGCGGAAGCCGACAGGCTCCTGAGCATCGTGCGGGACGGTAAAACTCTCGATCTGGAGGTCCCGAAAAATGAAGCGGGCGCCCGTCTGAAAAATATGCCAGTCGGGTCGGTATCCCAGCCCTGCTTGCAAGGTGCGCGAAGTGGCGGCGTTGGCAAAAACTCGGATATGCGGAAACTTTTTCAGTCCGTCGAGGCCCGCGGCGTGGTCGTTGTGCTCGTGGGTCAGGAAGATCGCGTCGATCCGCTCCAGAGACTCGCCGGCGGCAGCCAGCATTTGCCCGAGGCGGCGAGCGGAGAAGCCGGCATCGATGAGCACGCGCGTGTTTTCGGTGATGAGGATGGCGGCGTTACCGGAACTGCCGCTGCCGAGGATACTGAAGCGCATCGCCATAGTCGGCTGTGGTTGAATGCACCGCCATCCGCGTGCGCAAGTGGTTTCCCCTCGGCTGCCTTTATTTCCTCTCTCTCTGCGAGGGTGATCGTGCTTGCGTTCTCGATTGCGCCCGAGGCCGCGATCACGCCCGCGCTGGGCACGATCTTCACGTCCACGGCTGCGCGATGATGGCCCAGGCGGCCCTATTCACAGGAGAGAATTTTTTGCGGATGGCGCGGGCGACGGTTCGCGGGGCGTTTGCTGGCGGCCCCGTTCCCGTCCGCGGGCCGGGCGAAAGCGGGGCGCGTCTTCGCGGTCGCGAGAAATCGCCGAAAGTGAGTATTTAAAAAAGACGGATTTAGGAGTGGGAGGCGTCGGGAGCAATGCTGTCATCAAAAATGGATACATACGAAGTTCGTTGGGACTTGGACGGCGGAGGTGGTTTTATCGATGACGGCGCGCTGCTCCCGGGCCGAGCCGCCGGGGCCAGGTGGCCCCGTCTTTTTCGCGGGCGGGTGCGTCTGGCGACGGCCTGGGTCGTCCGCAGAATTACGCTTTTCGCACCCCACAAGGTGGGCCTTGCGTGGGGAAGTTCGTCTCCGCGGATTTTTACCAATCGCCCCAAAGATTCAGAATTTAACTGGCCGGGTCGTGGTGAGTGCGAGCGGAGGTGAGGGGACGGAGGAACCCTTGCTGCGCTCGTCGTGACTTGCCGCGCGCTTCCCGCCGCCAGCGCCAGAGGGTGAGGGGACGGAGGAACCCTTGCTGCGCTCGTCGTGACGGGAGCGTCCGGGCGGCATGCGAGGTTGGTATGGGTTGAGTCCATCGTTGATTGATCTCGGTCGTCACGCCTGGTTTTAAGCCGAGTGGCCCGGGTGCTGGGCGAGTTTTAAGCGCTTGCTAACGATCAGGGCGGCGAGCGCCTTGAAAAACGATTGCCGGTAAAGGTGGGCATTTGTCGCCGACGGTCTGAACGAGGGATTGATTGGGGCGAGCAAGCGAGGCGCATGAGTGGCCTGGATTTCCCGGACAGCCAGCGGCAGGAATTCTCGATTAAAATGACCGAGCGGCCGGTCGGACTGATGAAAGCAAGATCTCTAGAATAAATTCTCGGGGATTTTGAGTTCACAAAAACTCGACGACGGTTTCATAAATGTCCCGAAGCGGCTAAGTCCGGCAGACCGTCAGGAAGTCCCGCGTGTAGTCGGATTTAAACTACAGTTGATAGGTTGCTCTCCTTTTTGCAGGTAACCGAGGGAGAACGTGGAGGGACCGCGGGGCCGCGCGCGAAAGAGTTGGGCGGACGCCACGAGATTTTTCGTTCCGCGCGGCGCCGGTGCGATTGGCGTGGGGAAGTGCCATGGATGACGTGACCCTCGAATTCGGCAGTGAGCCGGGCAGGTTGCTTCCGGTGGCGGAAAGGTTGCGGCGGGTTTTGCGCGCGTGTGACGAGGCGATGAGGAGCCGGGCTCGTTGGGCCTTTGGGAAGTGCGGTGGCCCCGTTGGTCATCGTCTTAAATTGAGGGTACCACTGAAAATCACGGAGAAGCATTTTAGAGCGAAATTTTAATCGGGCCGCGCTCGCGGATCGGTCGGCGGAAGGACCCATCTTGGTCGAGACCGCGAACCTGGTGTCAACGGGCGTAGTTATGGGAGGGGCCGGGCCTCAATTAAAACAGGACGCCGAGGGTATTTTTGAGGCAAGTGAGTTGCGGTAATCGTCCAGTTGGCGTTATCTCAAAAATAGTGAACTTTTTTTTGAGAAACCTATTGACGGAAAAAATGGGGCGTACCATGGGTTGTGGTCTAGCAATGCGACAACCACATCCTGTAGTGGTCGCCGGCGCTTGGTCCAAGGGGGGCACTTTTCCAAAATTTCCTCAGTTTTAATCTTGGTCAGGCCCGCTTTTTCTCTCTTTTTTAATCAATCTTCCCTCCGCTCTCCTCCTCCCTTCACGGCTTCTGTCTCATGCAAAAAATTTTTCAGGTCGGTGCCAAGACCTTTGTTCTTGACCAAGCTAAGGCTGAGGCGGCTTTTGCCGCCAAGAAAGTGATCAATGGCCGAGTAACGATGACCTTCAATCTCCTGCCATTGAAGTACCAGTGGGCCTATGATCTGTACCGGAAAATGAAGGCTAATCACTGGGAGCCGGAGGACGTTCCGATGGGCAAGGATATTGAGCAATGGCGGGACGAGAAAGTGGTGAGCGACGCGGAGCGCTGGATTATTCGGATGGGTATTGGTTATTTTTCGGCGGCCGAGGGGATTGTGGGTGATAACATTCAACACGTTGTCCGGGAAATGGTGACGGCGCCTGAATTAAAGCTGGTCTTGGGTCGCCATGCGCACGAAGAGAACATCCACGCGGATTCGCTTCTCTACATGATTTCGTCGTTGCAGATTAATCCGCACGAGTGTGAGGCGATGTTTGAGGACGTTCCGACGATTGTTCGTAAAAACGAGTTTGTGACGAGGGTCTCGCATGAGTTGCGCCGCGATATCGATCTCACGCAGTTGGTGAACAAAAAGCTGCTCGCAAAAAATATTTTTGTGTTTGGCCAGTGCATGGAGGGCACGCAGTTTTATGGTCTATTCGGCATGGTGCTCTCGCTTTACCGGCAGAATAAGTTCCCCGGCATCGGTCAGATGTTCCGTTACACGCTGCGGGATGAGTCCAATCATATTGAGGTGTTCCGTAATCTGTTCATGGATCTGGTCGAAGAGAATCGCGATATCTGGACCTCGGAATTTAAGGAAGAGCTGCGCGCGCTCATGGCGGAAGCGGTGGCGCTCGAAAAGGAGTTTATCCGCGATTGCCTGCCCGTGAATTCGGTTGGTCTCAGCTCGGAAGATTTCACTCAGTACATCGACTATATCGCCGACCGCCGCCTTGAGGGCGTGGGGTTAGCGCCTCTCGCCGCTGGGGTTAAAAACCCGTTACCGTGGCTCGCTGAGATGATGGATATTAAGAAAGAGCAGAATTTTTTCGAAGGTCGGGTCACTGAGTACCAGAAAGCTTCTTCACTGGAAGTCGCCCACGACGACGAACTTTGATGCATCGCGCGTGGCCTGAACTGGCATCGTCGCCACGGCCGGTCCCTCGATCACTCGCTTAATCCTCCTTTAGGTTTTTTATCCTGCTGTTTTTAAGGGCATCGGGCCCTGCGGCAGTCGTTCCAATCTCCCTTCGTTTAACTCCTATTCTGGTGGCCTTCCCCCCTAGGTCCACGAACAGAGGGCTTTCCTTTATTTTCCTCGCCGTCTCCCTCCTCGCCGTTCCCGTCCGCCCATTGCTTCCGAAATGAGTACACCCTCCGTCGCCCACGATCTCGCGCTCAAACGCACCGTCCACACCCCAGTTGAACAGAAGCCCCATTATGCTTGGCGTGATGTCCTCGCAGCGGAGGCGATCGAGGTACCCCATGTCATCTTGCTGTGCCCCCACGGCGAGGAGCGGTTTGTGCTGGCGGAGGTCGCCGATACCTTGGGCAAGGCGCTGACCAACGTGCATCTCGCCAAGGGCGAGACAGCTATTTTCACTGATGCGAATCGTGCTTGGCTCGCGCGCATTTGTCGCGAGGTCGCCGCGAATCTCGCGGAGCTCGCGCTCAAGCAGGTGCCCGTGCGTCTCTCGCTCGATGCGCTTTACGAGCTGCTGGAAAAGACCCTGGTTGACAATAATTCGTATTTTGTGGCGAAGAGCCTGCTGATTAACCGCGCGCGCAAAATTTCGATTAATCGGGAGGCCGCGGCTGGTTCGACCCTGCGGGTTATCCGTCGCAATAATCAGGTGGTGCCTTGGAATGCGCAAAAGGTCGAGATCGCGGTGCGGAAGACGTTCCTCTCGTTGCAGCGGGATTCGGCGCCCGCGGTGGCGATTACGCGGACGGTTTCGGAGCGGGTTTATTCATCGAAGCAATCGTTTGTCCATATTGAAGAAATCCAAGATATGGTGCAGGAAGAGATCATGAAGGCGGGTCACTATAAAGTAGCGGCCGCCTACATCCTCTTTCGCGCCGAGCGTGCGGCCTCCCGCGATGCCGGCCAAGCTGACGTTGATTCCGGGGCGCCTTTTAGTGGGATCGCGGCGGCGGCGGCGAGTGGACAAGCGTCGATGATCGTGATCAAGAAAGCGGACGGCAGTAATGTGTTTTGGGACGGGAGCGACCTGCGTAAGCGCGTCGAGTTTGCGCGCATTGGGCTCGATCTCTGCTTAACCAACGACGAGATCGAGGTCGAGTTACGGCGGTCGGTTTACGACCAGATTTCCCAGAAAGATTTGGATGCTACGATCGTCCTTAATTCAAAGACGCTCATTGAACGCGATGCTGATTTTGCCAAGTTTGCCGGCCGGATCCAGCTGACCTATATTTACGAGGAGGTTTTGGGCTGGGACATTGTGAGGGATGGGATCGGTGCGCTGAAAACGTCCCATCAACGGGCCTTCAAGAAGTATTTGGAGTACGGCGTCGCGATCAAGCGGCTGAACCCGCGCCTCCTTGATTACGATTTGACCAGGCTGAGTGCCGTCCTCGATCCGTCGGCCGATCTCGAGTTCGACTTTCTCGGGATTCAGACGATGTACGATCGTTATTTGATCATCGACAAGACGCGGCAGCCGGCCCGGCGGATTGAGACTCCGCAGTTTTTTTGGATGCGGGTCTCGATGGGCCTCATGTTGGATGAGAAAGTGGATCGCGAGGCGCATATTACGGGGCTCTACGAGTTGTACAAGAGCCGCCGTTTCTGCAGCAGCACGCCCACTCTTTTTAACGCGGGCACGTTGCACTCGCAGCTCTCTTCCTGCTACCTCTACTACGTCGACGACACGCTCGAGAGCATTATGCTGCGTGGTATCGCGGACAACGCGTTCCTTGCCAAATGGGCGGGGGGGCTGGGCGGTTCTTGGACGGCGGTTCGGGGCACGGGCGCCTACATCCATGGCACCAACGGAGAATCGCAAGGGGTGATTCCTTTCTTGAAGTTGCACAACGACCAACTGGTCGCGGTGAATCAGGGGGGCAAGCGCAAGGGATCGGGCTGCGCCTATTTGGAAACGTGGCACAACGATATTTTCGAGTTTCTCGAGCTGCGGAAGAACACCGGTGACGATCGGCGGCGGACGCACGACATGAACACCGCGAATTGGATTCCCGATCTGTTCATGAAGCGCATGGAGGCCCGCCAAACGTGGACCCTCTTCCGCTCGAATGAGACCAAGGATCTCCATGATCTCTACGGTCAGGCTTTCGAAAAACGTTACGTCGAGTACGAACAGCTCGCGGAGCAGGGGAAAATTTCCGGGCAGAAGATTGAGGCGCTTGAGCTCTGGAAAAAGATGCTCTCGATGTTGTTTGAGACGGGCCACCCGTGGATCACTTTCAAGGATGCGTGCAACATCCGGTCGCCTCAGGATCACGCTGGGGTGATTCACTCCTCCAATCTTTGCACCGAGATCACGCTTAATACTTCGAACGACGAGACCGCGGTGTGCAATCTTGGTTCGATCATTCTGGAGTCGCACCTGCTGCCCAGCGGTGAACTTGATCATCCGAAGCTACGCGAGACCATCCGCATGGCCGTGCGCGCGCTCGATAACGTCATTGATATTAATTTTTATCCAACGCCTTCGGCGCGGACCTCCAATCTGCGCCACCGTCCGATTGGGCTTGGCGTGATGGGGCTCGCGCACGCTCTTTACCTGCGCGGTCAGGCGTTTGCCTCCTCCGAGGCCGTCGAATTCAACGATGAGGCGATGGAGGCGATCGCTTATTATGCTTACGAGGCTAGTTCTGATCTCGCCGCGGAGCGTGGCGCGTACTCGAGTTACCGAGGTTCAAAATGGGATCGCGGCCTCCTCCCTCAGGATACGATTGATCTTCTCGAACGGGAACGTGGCGTGGCGATTGAGGTTCCGCGCGGCGGCAAGCTGGATTGGCAGCCTCTCCGGGCGAAAATCGCCGCGCAAGGTATGCGGAATTCCAACTGCCTCGCGATCGCGCCCACCGCGACGATCTCGAATATCACGGCGACTTCCCCCTGCATCGAGCCCACGTATAAAAACTTGTTCGTTAAATCGAATCTCTCCGGTGAGTTCATTGTTTTGAATCCGTTTCTCGTGAAGGATCTCAAGGCGCGGGGCCTCTGGGATCAGGAAATGATCGACAATCTCAAGTACTTCGACGGCGAGTTGAAGGATATCGAGCGGATTCCCGCCGACTTGAAGGTTAAATATCTCACGGCCTTTGATATTGATTATCAATGGATCATTGACGCGGCGGCCCGTCGCCAGAAGTGGATCGACCAAGCTCAGTCAGTGAACCTTTGGATCAAGACGCCCGAGCTTAAGACGCTGAGTCGCATGTATCGCAGCGCCTGGCACGCTGGATTGAAGACGACTTATTACCTGCGTAGCCTCGGCGCTTCGAATATTGAGAAGGCGACGATTTCCGTGAAAAAAGCAACGCATGGGGCCATTAAGGAAGGCGCCGATGGTGGTCAGAACAGTGGTGATACTGGCGGCAGTCATAGTGTCGCGCAGCTCAAAGCAGATGCGGATTCAGTCTCTGGATTCAGCCCAGCGCCGAAGAAAGTTTACACCGAGGGGGAGAAGACGGCCTGCTCAATTGAGGCCATGCGCAATGGGGAAGCCTGCGAGGCTTGCCAGTGATTCCAACGACTCGGCGCGGTTGGGGTCGGTCCAGCTGGCGGCGGGTCGCGGCTGGTCACTGAAGGCGCGTCGTGGCCGGCGACAAAAGATGCAAGGCGCCGAGCGGGTGAAGGCTAAGGCTGGGGGGTGGGGCGCGGAATAG
>CAMDOF010000110.1 GCA_945903465.1 Opitutus sp. GAS368 | reverse complement strand
ACGGGATGGAGAGGGAGGTAATCGCAGACCCGGGCGAGATGGGGAGCGTCCTCGACCAACGGGGCCTTGGACCGACCCTGCAACCCAGGGCCCTGCTGACCGTGGAATCGAGTCAGCCGCGTCGCGAACGTAGATTGCAGCCCGGGCATCGCCCTGCACGAGGTTCGGTTCCGGTGTTGCGAGGGCGAGCCTGCGTGCGTGTATCTGCTTTGTTGATACGCCCACTGCACGAGGTTCGGTTCCGGTGGTGCGAGGGCGAGGGGGGAGGGGTTGCGCCTGACCACGCACGCATGCACCTGCCAGCCGAACGGCACCGCCGCCTCATCCAGCGCGATGAGGAACGCGTGCGTAGCCCCGCACGGTGCGAAAACGTCGGGCGGCAGATTTCCGCGATTAATGACATGATAACGGGCTCCCGGGTATTGAATGCGAAGACGTCGCGCCATACCTCGAATCCACCACTCCTGCCGTAGCCACCCCAGACGTGCCGATACCCCATTTCGGGTTATGCCGAGCTGGCGTCCTGTCGCTGGCCATGCTCGCGCCGAGACGCCCGTTCACGTCATCACGAACCCCGACGGCCGGGACATCCCCCATTGCCATCAGCGGACTGACCCCGTCCGGATGCTTCCGTGCGCGTTCAGCAGGCGGTGACAAAAACCTCCGCTTGAGATGAGCGTAATCACTCATTTATTGGTGGAAATATTGCCCCGTTAAAAAATGGATTTAGACGTTTTTTAAAAAGGGATTTCGTGGTGAGAAATCGCCTGGATCTTTCAGCGGGAGCGTCTGCGGATGACCTGAAATTAACGCGCCGTCGCCGCTCCTCCTCTGGTCGTGATCGCTCGGCCGCCGAGCGCATCCGGCTGTCGCCAGGCATGCTCATGGCAGTTATTTTAGGAATCATCCTGATCGTGGCCATTGCTCTCATCGTCAAAGGTTGCGCCAGTACCTCGGCGTTCTCGAGTCACTCCGTAAGTTCGTCCCTTGAATGAGCCGACGTTTTGTTTGGTTTCCTTGGCTCGAGCTGTGCAAGGTGACGCATGGCTCATTTCTCCCAACGCGATTCGGCTGTGCGCGCGACGGCTCGTTCCAACGATTGGCGCACGTCTGCTGGCCGCGAGCGAACCCGCGGAGGGAAGTTGGGCGGCGCGCAGCCCAGCTTGCCGGCAACGGTGCCCCCGCCTGCGGTGGCTGGAGGTGGTGGGCGGAGTGGAGCGGCGCGTTCTGAAGAAGTACGGCTCTGTGGACTGACGGCGGTGCGGGCTCGGTTTGCGCGGGATCCCGATTCGATTCAACGGCTCTTTTTTGATCTCGCGACGGGGCGCCAAGTGGGTGCGATCAGCAAAGTCCTCGCGCAAAAGAAAAAAATTTATCGCTGCGTTGAGCCGGTGGAGTTGGAGAAGGTGGCAGGCACGATGCACCATGGTGGGATTGTGGCGGTGGTGACGGCCAAAGAGCTGCGTGTCGCGACCCGAGTGGAGTTAACAGGCTGGGCGCGGCAGAGGGAAGCGTTGCTGGTGTTGGATCGCGTAGGCAACGCGCATAACCTCGGTGCGATTGCGCGAACGGCGGCTTTTTTTGGGGTGGCCCGCATTATCATTCCGGAAGATCCGGCGGCGGCGAAACCGAATGATGCCGCCTATCGGGTCTCGGAGGGTGGATTGGAGCAGCTGGAAGTGTGGCAGGTGCCGAAGCTTGGGGCGTTCGTGCGGGAGCTCGCCGCGGCGGGGTACGAGGTGGTTGGTGCGGCGACTCGGGGTGGTCGTCTTGACCACGGGCCGAGTGATCGGCGAGGCGGGAAGCCACTGGCGTTGGTTTTAGGCAACGAAGAGCAAGGGCTGGCGTCGGAGGTGGCGGCGGCCTGCACGCAGTTGGTCACAATTCCTGGGACGGGCCGCGTCGAATCGTTAAACGTCAGCGTGGCGGCGGCGGTGTTGATGTGGGAGCTATGGGCGCGGCGCTGATCATCGTAAGGACGGTGCGGACGGCGGTGGCGCGACTGGCGGTAGCGTGGCGCTGGTGACGGTGGAGCAGGTTGATGCTGGAAAGCGCCGGCATGGCTGTAGGTAGCGTGGGCTATGGAAGTGGCGTGGGCTATGGCGGTGGCGTGGGGATTCGGAGCGGTGGTCGGGAGAACGTTCCGAGACGCAGGCGTAAAATGCAGATGGTGGTTTTTCCGGTGGGTGCAAGGGCGGGCGCGAGGGCCGGGAAGGCGCGCGTATCGGTGAGTTTAAAGACGGCGCGCGTCCGCGTTGTCCGTGCGCTTGGCCAGGGTGGATGCGCGCGCTTGGCCAGGGTGGATGCGCGCGTTTGGCCAGGGTGGATGCGCGCGCTTGGCCAAGGTCGATGCGCGTGTTTTTGGTGTAGCCGGAGGCGCTGATGCCGGCCGCATCATGCGCGCGCTTGGCCAGGGTGGATGCGCCCTCTGGTGGAGGGGCGGGAGTCCCGGAATTGGGGGCGCCCTGGCATTGGCCCGCGCGGTGCGAAGAGGTGGCGAGCCCGCCGTCGGGATGGATCGACTGAGGGTGTTCGCGGTTGAGTATGGCGGGCTGGGCGGGCGGCACATTTCCTGATCGCTCTGGGTGCCGGAGCGCCGAAGATGGCCTGCTTGGTTCCCTCGCTGCGGTGCGTTTCCTTTTGTTTATTTTATGACTGAATCAATCGGCTCTTTTGATTGGCCTTTGTGTTTTGAGGCGGAGCGTCTGCTGCGCGGGCATGTTGATGCCTTTGTTGGCGCCAATAAGGAGGCGTGCCGGCTGGCGGTGGCGATGCGCGCAACGACGGGTACGGATTTCTTTGAATGGGTCGATCACCTCGTGGTGAACGCGGAGCACGTGCCGGCTTTGCGGGCGGCGGGTTTGATTGAGGAGAAGGCCGCCGGCCCGGCGGGTGGGCGGGTCTTTTGGCATCCGCGCGCGATGTTGCCCCGTGTGGTGGTGCCACCGGCAGGGCAGTGCAGCGGAGGCGCGGTGGCTACGCCTGGAGAGGCGGCCGGGGTCGCGCCAGTGCCGCTGGCGCTGGCGATCAGGCTGGAGTCGCTGGAGGATTTCCTCTTGGCGCAAGGACTCGAGGTGGCGATCGAAGGCGGGTTGGGCGCGGGGCTCCGGCAGGCGCGGGTGAGTGGCGGGGGCGCGGGGCCGGCGGAATTTTTTGCGGTGGAGCGACTGGGCTACCGAGGTTGGGTGGTGACGGAGCCCACGGCGGCGCGGGTGCGTGGGGTGGAGCGCGCGCGGAAACTTTGGCGGACACGCGCGCGAGATTTTTCGACCGATGAGGCGGGGCTGGCGCACGCGTGGGGGCAGTTGGAAGCGGTTTTTGAAAGCGTGGATCGGGACGTGGCGTGCGATTTATTTTTTGCGGAAGAGCGGCGTTTTTGGGAGAGCCGGAATCGGGCCGCGCAGATCCAGAAACGCCGGCAAGACCGGCTGGGGCTCGGCTGGGGCAATCACGATCATCATACGTTTCGCAGCTCCCGCGCGTTGTTTCCTGATCTGATGGCTTTTTTGGAGAAATTGGGATTCGTCAAGCGCGAGCGTTTTTATGCGGGGGCCGAGGCGGGCTGGGGGGCGCAAATTCTGGAGCAGGCCGAAGCGGGAATCGTGGTGTTTGCAGACGTTGATTTGATGCCCGATGAGACGACGATTGATTTTTCGGCGCAGCGCTTAGCGGAAGCGCCGCGTCTCGGGACGGTCGGCTTATGGTGCGGCCTGCACGGGGATAGTTTTTTACAAGCGGGCATGCACCATCTTGAGGCGCGGTTTGATTTTGGGGCGTTGCGGGAGCAGCTCTCGGCGGAAGGGGTGAACACAATGCGGCCCTTTTCCGACTTCGATTTTTTGCGTCAGGCCTTCACCGAAGGAGAGCGGTGGGCCGTAGAGGCCAGCCGAGTCGCCCGGTTGTGTGAGCGAGCGCTGGTGACGGCTGAGCAAGCCAATGGGTTCCTCCGCGGCGGGGCGATTGGCAGTCACTTGGAAAATCTGCAGCGCAAAGGGGGTTTCAAAGGCTTTAACCAGAAATCGGTGAGTGCCATTATTGCCGCGACGGATCCGCGGATGATGCAGGGGGCGCACTGAAGCGCTTCAGCGGGATGCGGCGTGAACGGATCCGGCGCAGCGACGAACTGCGCAGCGACGAAGTGGAGGTTGACGCCGGCGCCGGATTGAGCCGCTATTTTTTTTCGCACTGTGCTTCCCCGCGTTCTCCGCCTCTCTTCGTGTCTTGGTTGGTTTTTGGTCGGTACGACCGTGGTTTTCTCCGCGGGTTCGGCTGCCCCGAGTGCGGCATTTATCGAGAAGCAATGTGCCAGCTGCCACGACGAGACGGAGAAAAAAGGAGGCCTGGATTTGACGGCGCTCGCGTTAAATCCGAACGACGCGAAGAACTTTGCGATCTGGGTCAAGGTGCACGATCGGGTGGCGGCGGGGGAGATGCCTCCGAAGAAAAAGGCGCGACCGCCGGCTGGGGAGGTGGCAGAATTTGTCGGAACGTTATCGAGTTCTCTGCTTTCGGCGGAGCGGGCGACGCTGGGACGCGAAGGGCGGGCCACGCGACGGCGGCTGAATCGTTATGAATACGAGAACGCGCTGCGCGATCTGTTGCAGGCTCCGTGGTTGCAAGTGAAAGAGGCGCTGCCGGAGGATGGGGAGGCTTATCGCTACAATAAAGTGGGTGAGGCGCTCGATGTTTCCTACGTGCAGATGTCCCGTTATCTCCAGGCGGCCGAGTATGCGCTGCGGCAAGTGGCGGCGACACAGGCCGAGGCGCCGGCTACGCTCGTCACGCGTTATTACGCTCGTGAACAACGGAGCTTTATTGGCCCGATGAAGTTTTCGGTGTTCAATACCGCACCGGAGCGCGCCACGTTTCCTGTGCTCGGTTTTGAAGCGCAACCGGAGGTGCGGGCGGGCAAGGCGCCGACTTCGGTGGGCGCGGCGGATCCCGCGACGCGCGTGCTTGAAGGCGTCGGGGTCGTCGCCAGCACTTACGAGCCTCTCGAGCCAAAATTTAGCAATTTTAAGGCGCCCGTGGCGGGGCGTTACCGGCTGCGTTTGAACGCGCATTCCGTCTGGGTCGGGCCGGGCAAAGTGACCGATCCGAAAAAGCCGGACCGCTGGTGGATTCCTGATTTGGATGATGTGACGCGTGGCCGTCGAGCTGAGCCGATCACGCTCTATGCGGAAACTCCGCCGCGGCTGCTGCGCTGGCTGGGCACGCTGGATGTTTTTCCGGATCCGCGGGTGCAAGAGGTTGAGGTATGGTTGCTCGCTGGGGAAACGATTCGACCGGATGCGGCCCGCTTTTTTCGTTCGCGGCCCGGGGTGGGGCGTTGGCAAAATCCGCTGGCGGAAAAAGACGGGCAACCCGGGGTGGTCTTTCGTTGGCTGGAGGTGGTCGGGCCGATCTACGAGCGTTGGCCGACCGCCGGCCACGGGTTATTATTTGGGGATTTGCCCTTGGCGCCGCCGCGGTCGCCGGGCGCGCTGGCGGTCACGGCGCCGGCGCGCCCGCTTGAGAAGGCGGCGAGCCTGCTCGGTAATTTTCTGCAACGGGCCTATCGACGGCCGGTCGAGTCGACGGAAGTGCCGCGATTTCTTCCCGTGATCACGCGCGCTTTGGCGGCGGGCGCGAGCTTCGGCGATGCGATGATCGCTGGTTATACCGCGGTGCTGTGCTCGCCGGAATTTGTCACGATAGAAGAGAAACCCGGTCGCCTGGATGACTACGCTCTCGCTACGCGCCTGGCTTTTTTTCTTACTAATTCGGCGCCGGATGATGCCTTGCGTGCGCGGGCGGCGGCCGGCCAATTGAGTGAGCCCGCGGTCTTGCGGGCGGAGACGGCCCGTTTGTTGAATGCGCCCGCGGCCCGCCATTTCGTGGATGCGTTTTTGGATTACTGGCTTGACCTGCGCCGGATCGTGGCGACCGCGCCGGATGAGACTTTGTATCCGGATTATTATCTCGACGATCTGCTGGCGGAGTCCGCGTTACTGGAGACCCAGACTTTTTTTGCGGAATTATTGCGTGACGATTTGCCGGCGCGGCATCTGGTCTCCTCGGACTTTGCGATGTTGAATGAAAAGCTCGCCGCGCATTATGAACTGCCGCCGGTGGCGGGGGTGGCTCTGCGAAAAGTGACCTTGCCCCCCGATAGTTGGCGCGGCGGGCTTTTGACTCAGGCGAGTGTCCTGAAAGTGACAGCGAACGGCACGACGACGTCGCCGGTCGTGCGCGGGGCCTGGATCATGGAGCGGATGCTCGGTCTGCCGCCGCCGCCGCCCCCACCCAGCGTGCCGGCGGTTGAACCTGATATTCGCGGAGCCACGACAATCCGGCAGCAACTCGCGCTTCACCGGACGGAAGAAAGCTGTGCGGTCTGCCACACGCAGATTGATCCGGCGGGTTTTGCCTTGGAGAGTTTTGATGTGATGGGCGGCTTTCGTGAGCGGTATCGAGCGATGAGTGACGGACCGGCGGCCGCGGCGGGGTTTGGTCGCGGCGGGCAAAAATTCGCGTTTCATCACGCTCTCCCAGTCGACAGCACGGGTGAGCTGCCGGATGGGCGGACCTTCCGGGACGTCCGTGAATTGAAGCGATGGCTGGTCGGTGATGAGCGCCAGATCGCGCGTAATCTCGCGCGGCAGTGGGTGGTGTATGCGACGGGAGCACCCGTGCGGTTTGGAGATCGGGCGGAGATTGAAAAAATTTTGCAACGGGCCGCAGTTGATGGTTATGGCGTGCGGACGTTGCTGCAAGAGGTTGTGCTCAGTGAACTTTTCCTCAACAAGTAGCGCTCGGTTGGCCCCACTATGAAAACCCGATCTATTCGTCCGCCGGTTGGTTCGTTCATTTCTACGCAGCGAGCCCTCTCGCGCCGGCAGTTTCTCCGCGGAACTGGCATTCTTCTCTCGCTGCCCTTCCTTGATTCAATGCTGCCGGCGTTTGCCCGCGCTGCCTCGGTGAGCGGGGCCAAGCCCAAGCCGCGGCGCATGCTCGGTATCTGTAACAATCTTGGGCTCCTGCCGGACCAGTTTTTTCCGAAGCAAACGGGGCGGGGCTATCCGCTCTCGCCTTACCTCGAGAAGTTGCGCGATCACCGGGAAGACTTCACGGTCTTCAGCGGAGTGTCCCATCCGGATGTCGACGGCGGGCATCCGGCGGATAACTGTTTTCTCACGGCCGCGCCGCATCCAGGGAGCGGGGGATTTCGCAATACGATCTCGCTCGACCAGTACATTGCGGAGCACATCGGCAGCGAGACGCGATTCCCCTCATTGACGCTCGGCGTCAACGTGCAGCAAGGGCAGCGCAGCCTTTCATGGACGGGTTCGGGTGCGCTGATTCCCTGCGAGGAAAAGCCGTCGGATGTCTTCAAGCGCTTATTTGTGCAGGGCACCGCGGGCGAAGTGGACGCGCAGCTGCGCAAGCTCGCCCAAGGGCAGAGTATTCTCGACGCGGTGGCCACCCAGGCGAAAGATTTACAGCGGAGTGTCGGCGCGCGGGATCGGGACCGTTTGGATCAATATTTCACAAGTGTCCGCGATCTTGAGCAGCGGATGGAGATGTCCAAAGACTGGGAGAAGCGGCCGAAGGCGCGGGTGGCGGTTCCCGTGCCGATCGATCCAGCGAGTCCGAAGGAATACATGGATAAGGTGAAGCTGATGTATGATATGGCGCGGCTGGCTTTCGAGACGGATTCGACGCGCTCGATCTCACTTCTGCTCGATAGCGTGAACTCGCCCACGATCGAGCTCGATCACGACGTGAAGCTCACCGATGCGTATCATAATCTTTCGCATCATGGAAAATCCGCGACGAAACTCGCACAGCTCAAGGCGATCGATGAGTGGCACATGCGACTGCTGGCGGACCTCTTCCGCGATCTCAAGGCGGTGCGGGAAGAAGGGGATACGCTTCTTGATCGGACGATGGTTTTGTATGGTTCGAATCTCGGGAATGCGAACACTCACGTGACGACGAATCTGCCGACCTTGTTTGCAGGCGGGGGCTTTCGCCATGGCCAGCACCTTGGTTTTGACACGACGCATAATTACCCGCTGCCCAATTTATTTGTCTCGATGCTGCAGCGGATGGGGATTTCGGCGGATAAGTTCGCGACATCCACGGGTACGATGCGCGGCTTGGAGATGGTTTGAACCGGGCGGCCGCAGGGCCGTCGCGGGCTCCGGCGGAGGACGCGCGCGAAGAGGATGCAGGGATATTTTGTGCAAGGTGGGTAGGTTGGGGTGAAGCGAAGGCGGAGGGTGGTGCGGGTTCATTGGTGGGTGCGCCGATCTTCGGGGAGGTTTTTCTGCCCAACGGATGCGTAGGCTTGCCACCGGCGGATTCCCGCAAAACGTTAATGTGAGCATGAGCGCACCTACGTTGCATACGGTCCACGGTCAGCCTTCTTGGTCTTTTCGATCGAGCCACGTGCTCGCGAATCTGACAAAACTGGGTGGCCATCTCGGGCCAGTTACTTTCCGGCTGGGCGGGCGTGAAGTCGCGCCGTTCTCGGTTGCTCCCTGGGCAACGGAGACGCTCGCGCCCGGTACGCCGGCGCTGCTGGCGGCGCTCCGCGGGGATTTTTTTTGCGCGCCCTTTGGTGGGAATGGTACGGCGTGGCGAGGGGAGCGGCACCCGCCGCACGGTGATACGGCCAATGCCGCTTGGGCGCTGCAGTCTTTTGATAAAACCAGTAACGGCCAGACGACGCTGCACGCGAGTTTGACGACAAAGGTGCGGCGTGGCGTGGTTGACAAATTCATCGGATTGAGGGAGGGGCAGACCGTCGTCTACCAGCGGCACATTTTGTCGAAGGCGCGCGGGCCGATGAGTCTCGGCCACCATGCGATGCTGAAGTTTCCTGATGCGCCGGGCAGCGGCGTGATCAGCACGAGTCCGTTTGTGCACGGCCAAGTGCTTCCAGATTGGTTTGAGCGGCCCGAAAACCGCGGCTATCAATCGCTCGAACCGGGGGCAGTTTTCAAGCAACTGAAACGAGTTCCGCTGCTCACGGGAAAAACTACGGATCTCTCGGTCTACCCGGCGCGCCGTGGCTACGATGATCTCGTCATGTTGACGGCTGATCCGACGCTATCCTTCGCGTGGACGGCGGTGACGTTCGCGCGGGAGCGTTATGTTTATTTTGCGCTACGGGATCCGCGTCTTTTGCGTCACACGATTTTGTGGATATCGAACGGCGGCCGGCACTATGCGCCTTGGAATGGTCGGCATACGGCGGTGCTTGGGCTAGAGGACACGACGAGTTATTATCATTTGGGTCTGGCGGAGTCGGCGGCGCCCAACGCGCTGAGCAAACGGGGCATCCCCACGATGCTCCGCTTGAATCCGCACCAACCCACGGTGGTCCCTTATGTGATGGGGGTCGCCGCGATTCCGATCGGTTTCGATCGCGTGAGCCGGATCGTCGGCGTAGCGGACGGGGTTGAGTTTATCGCGGCCAATGGGCGGCGGGCGCGGTGCGTGGTTGACCTTGGTTTTTTGAAATCCTGAGGAGGCTTTCGGGCGGATGGGCTTGGCGCGGAAGCACATCGTTGGGCGCTCGACTGGGGTGTTGGTGGCGGCGCGGTCCGCGGGCGCCGAACTCTCGCCGCGCTTCGGCGAAGCTTTTAGGGCGCCGGGAGCTTGGGGGCGGCGGGGCGGAGCGTGGGCCCGTTAATCCAGCGAGCGGGAATCGTCGTGGTGGAAGGCCACTTGGGGATGCCGGTTTCGTTGCGTTGCAGTTGGGCGACGAGTAACTCGGCAGCCCGCGCCCCCAGCGTGCTTGGTTGTAGATCGAGGCCGGCGCAGGGATGCGACTTCATGTGGGAGTTGAGGCAGATGAAGCCGTGGGTGGCGGGCACCTGCGCGCCGCAGGCCTGCATCCAGCCGATGGCCTCGGTGGGATGACCGATCACGACATCGGGTTGGTGGCGGCGGAACCAAGCGATAAAGTTTTCCTGGGTGATCGTCTCCTCGATGAGGGGCGGCAAAGCCTGCGTATCCGGATGGCTTTCCTGAAAGGTACGAAACGCGGCGCTCCAGCGAAATTGGAGGCGCTCGTCCTGGTGTTTTTTTAGAAATAATCCCGGGCGCCGGTAGCCGAGCGCGGCGAGGCGCTGCAAAGCGGCGAGCAGCGAGCGATAATGATCGGGGCAGACGGAGTGCAAGGCGGGGCGCTCGATGATGTAATCGGTGTAAACGCCGGCAAATTGCGTCCAGTCGAGTTTGGATAAATCGGGCTCGTCCCACGCCGGCAATAAAATCACGCCATGGATGCCGCGGGATTGGAGGATGGAATTGAGACGTTGGACCGAGACGCCAGCCGGCCCGACGGCGAATTGTTCAACTTTGAAACCAAGGGCGGTGGCGCGAGACTCGGCGCCGAGGACGAGTTCACGGTGGTAGCGCGCCGCGTCATTCGGGCGGGCGGGCTCGTTGAAATCGACCGCGGCCAGGACGCCCCGAAAGGTGCTGCCGCGCGATCGGCGAAGCTCGGACATCAAAGCACCCGCGAGTGGATTGCGTTCGTAGCCGGCGGCACGCGCGGCTTGTTTCACGCGCGTGGCGGTGTCGGGATCGACGCGCGGAGAGCCCCGCAAGGCATCGGAAACGGTGGTGCGGGAAAGATTTAAAATCTTGGCAAGCGAGCGGAGGGTGGGATGGGAATCGGCCATGATCGGACTGTCCGGAGGTTTCGGCGGGTGTGGGAAAAGGCAACCGCTTTGTCGATGGCTCGGAGGTAGGGGCGACCCGGCGGTGGGTTGGGGGGGGAGATCGCGTGGTGGCCGGGGGCACGGTGTGAAGTGTGAGCTCGCTCTGATTTCCGGTGAGATGCACCCTCGGAAAAACTTCAGGTACTCGCCCCCTCCCACCTATGACCTACGGCAGCCTTCAGACGATCGATCTGGCAATCATCGCGGGATATTTGGTCGCAGTACTGGTGATTGGTTTTCGGGCGGCCCGCGGTGCCAGCTCGGAGGAAGGTTTTTTCTTAGCCGGCCGAAAACTGGGTAAGTTGTATCAATTTTTTTTAAATTTTGGGAACGCGACGGAGCCACAGGGAGCCGTGAGCACGGCGAGCTTTGTCTACCAGCAAGGTGCGCCCGGATCGTGGCTCTCTTTCCAGACTGTGTTCATGAATCCGTATTTTTGGTTCATGAATGTGTGGTTTCGCCGGGTGCGTCTGACGACGTTGGCCGATTTATTTGAAGACCGCTTCGCGAGCCGTGGACTGAGTTTTTTCTATGCCTTATTTCAGATTCTGGTGGCGGGGGTTTTTCTTGGTTTTGGTAATGTGACGGCCTTTAAGATTGCGTCCTCGCTGGTGGTTAAGCCCGAGGCATCGTGGACGGCGGCGGAGCGGGTGGCGGTGGAAGGTTATCGTGAGCTGAAAGGGCTGGAAAAGCAGGCGGCGACAGGGGGGGTGGCAGATGGGGAGAAAGCGCGGCTGGGCGCTTTGCGAGATCGCAGTGCACGGGGGGAGTTGCGCAGTTACGTGCCGATGCTCAACGAGCTGCTTTTTTACATTATTTTTGGGGTAGTGGTCGGAGCGTACATCGTGCTGGGGGGCATGTCCGCGGCGGCGGTTAACGAAGGGCTGCAGAGCGTGTTGATCATAGTATTTTCGTTGCTATTGATTCCGACGGGATTGCACGCGATCGGCGGCTGGGGGGAGTTGGCGAAGCGGGTGCCGGCGCGGATGTTTGACCTCCTCGGGGCGAGCGGCACGGATCAATTTTCGGTCGTCGCGCTGGGGGCGATTCTGCTGGTGAGTGTGGTGCAGAACGCTGGGCTGAGTCATAATATGGGAATCTGTGGATCCGCGAAGAATGAGTTGGCGGCTCGGTGCGGGGTTTCTGGGAATTATTTAAAGCGCCTGATGATTATTTTATGGGCGTTTGCCGGTTTGATCGCAGTGGCGCTTTTTGGCGTTGGTGGCCTGGCCGATCCCGATACCGCGTGGGGTGCGATGTCGAATGAGCTGCTTGGTCCGGGTTTGATTGGTCTCATGCTGGCCGGCGTGTTGGCGGGGACGATGTCGACGTTAGCGGCGAAGGCGCTCGCGATTGCCTCGCTTTTTGTGCGGAACGTTTACCGGCAAATCTGGCCGAATATCTCGCAGGCACAGGGGGTTTTCTATGCGCGCGGCACGATCGTCGTAGTCCTCCTCATGGGGACGCTCTCCGCTTTGATGATGGGTAGCTTTTTTTCGATTCTAAAAATTGTCCTCACGGTGAATCTTCCCTTTGGGGCGGCGGTGTTGATGATCTTTTGGTGGCGGCGAGTGACGGCGCCAGCGGTGTGGTGTTGTGTGCTGTTATCGACCTTGGTCATTTTGATTGTGCCCTACACGGTTTCAACGGTGCCTGCGCTGGCGGCGAAGGCCTCTTTGGCCCAGATGAGCACGAAACCAGGCACGGGCGTCTATTTTGACACGCTGGTGCGCCAGCGGGCCGACGATGCCTTGAGCCCTTGGGTCGCGAAAGGTGGCTTGAATCGATTCAACGTGGAAGCGTGGCTGCTGGCCAAAGGGGGCTGGGCGGTGGAGACCTGGACGCCGAACCAACGCTTTTCGGCGCAGTTTTTTTTCGACGGATTATTTCCGTTTGTGGTCTTGGTGGTGGTGAGCCTGCTAACCAAGCACGCGGATCCGGAGCGGGTGGCGCGGTTTTATGGGAAGATGAAAACGCCGGTGGGAGCGACGCCGGAGCTGGAGGCGGCGGCCTTGTTGGAGACCGTCCGCAATCCCGGGCGCTTTGATGAGACCAAGTTATGGCCAAATTCGTCTTGGGAGTTTTGTCGATGGGACCGGGAGGATACTCTGGGATTTTTGGTGTGTGTGGCGCTGTCCGGGGCGATTATTGGCCTTTTTATCTTTGGGTTGAAAGCGGCCGGGCCGTGATTGGGCGCGGCTGTGAAAAGATCCGGAGGGCGGTCGGTGGTTGACGCGGAAGGCGGGTGCGAGCGGCGGCAGGGACGGCAGGAACGGCAGGGGGGATCGGGGTGATCGGCGTGGCCGGGGTGGTCTCTGGGGTGGGGTTTTAGTCTCGGCAACTTCGGAAGGCTGCGCTCGTCTCACTCTCATATGAAATCTTCAATTGTCGCGTTGGGACTGAGCTGGTTGGTCGCGGCGCCGTGGCTGTGGGGGCAAGGGAGTGGACCGGCGATGAGTGGGGAGGTGGTGGAGTTGCCGAAGTTTGTGGTGACCGACACGCGGGAATTGCCGCCGCCAGAGGATTGGCGCTACGCGACCATTCCGGGTTTTGAGATTCTGACGAATGCCTCGGACAAGGCGACGCAGCGGCTTCTGCGAGACTTCGATATGTTTCGGCAGGCCCTGAGTTATGTCTGGCCCGTGCCGGATCGGGTGGCGCAGAGCACGGCGTTGATCATTTGTGGTCGCCGCGGAAAGTTTGATGGGTTCGTGCCGGCGGGGAAGAGCTCGGCGGAATCGACGACGGCGAGTTTATTTCTACGTCAAGGGAGTCGAGCGGCGATCATCATCGATTTACAGGCAACGACCCTAAATATTTTAAATGTTGATGGGAGTAATGATGCGGCGACGGGGACGGACTCGGGATTGATTTCGGTGGAGCACGACAAGCAGCTTTATCGGGAGTACGTGCGTTATTTGATGAGCCAGTCGCAGCCGCGCTCGCCGGCTTGGCTGGAGGAAGGTCTTTCGCAAATCATCATGAAGATGAGCTTTGAGAAGCGGTATATTGAATTTGCGAAGTTGGAAGACCCCAACACGGTTTCGGCGCAAGCGGCCATGGTCTCGGAGATGAATGCGGCGAGTGCGGCGGCGGGTGGTGGCGAGGGTGAGACGTTTGCGCTACCGGGGGCGCCGGCGGAAGACCGTGATTTTGCGGCGGCGTTGCGGCGGCGGCGGCTGGTCGATCTCGATAAGTTTTTTGCGGTGGCGCACGACTCGTCGGAGGCGGTGAATCCGCTGGGCAACAATCGGTGGGCGAAGCAGGCGTACGCGTTTGTGCACATGTGCCTCTATGGTTTTAAGGGGAAGTACCAAAAGGCGTTTACGACGTTTTTGGCGCGCAGCTCCCGCGAGCCGGTGACGGAGGCGTTGTTTAAGGAGTGTTTTAAAATGACTTATAAACAGATGCTCATGGAGATCCGTGGGTATTGTGACTTTACGGTATATGAAGCGCGGATTTTGCAGTCGAAGAAAGGCGGGCCGGATTTGATCGTGACGCCGCCGCCGTTAGCGCTGCGCGAGGCGACGCAGTCGGAGGTTGGCCGGATCAAGGGTGAGGCGCTGGCGATCGGTGGGCATGGGAAAGCGGCGCGGGCGGAGTTGATTGCCCCGTACCAGCGTGGTGAGCGGGATCCGAATCTACTGGCGGCTTTGGGGCTGTACGAAAAGAGCAGCGGGGAAGCGGTGCGGGCGCGGAAGTTTTTAGAAGCGGCGTTTGTGGGCAAATCGAAGCGCGCCGATGCGTGCGTGGAGCTGGCGCAGCTGCGGTATGCCGAGGTGCTGGCGGCCGCCGCAGCGGGAGACGGGCGATTGACGGCCGGGCAACTGGCGAGTGTGCTGGCGCCGCTGCGGCAGGGGCGCGGAATGCCGCCGCTCTTTGGGTTGTACGATACCGCGGCCGAAGCCTTGGCGCGGAGTGGGCCGAAGATTCAGCGGGACGATGCGATGTTGGTAGTGGAAGGGGCGCAGCTTTTTCCGACGCGCTTGAAACTCGTGTACCAAGGGGCGTTATTGGCGAACGAAGTCGGGGAGTCAAAGGCGGCGCATGCGCTGGCCGACCACGGCATCAAGTACGGTCCGGATGCGAAGGCCAAGGAGCGTTTTCAAGCGATCAAAGCGTCGTTCTCGCCGGCACCGCCCGAAGCGCCGGAGCGGTTGGCGCCGGTGGACGTTGCGCCAGCGGGCAGGAATCCCGGAGCGAGGAAGTAGCCGTGCTGGTTTCACTGAAGATGACGGCGGAAGCCGTGAAGGCGAGGCGGCGTGGAGGCTGGGGTCCGTGGGGGCTCGGGCTCGGGTTGTTAGTAACCGCCACGGTGCGCGGGGCGGTGGGCGCGGCGGCGGTCAGCAGCCCGCTGGCGGCAGGTGATGCGGCAGGTGATGCGGCGGGGGCGGCGGTGGTGGAGTTGCCTAAATTCGAAGTGGTGGACAGCCGTTTATTGCCACCGCCGGAAGCATGGCATTACGCGGAGATTCCGGGCTTTGAGATTTTATCGCGAATTTCGGAGCGGGAGACGAAACGGTTTATGCGCGATTTTCTCCTCCTGCAGACTGTCATCGGCGAGATTATGCCGGGCCTCCTGCGTGGGCAGACGGCGGTGCCGACGGCGCTGGTGCTTTGTGGCGGGAGGGGAAAGGGCTTTGATGAGTTTTTGCCAGCGGACCGGTCGGTGGAGCAGTACGGGGCGAACAGTTTATTTTTCAAGACCTCAGAACGTTCGGCGATCGTGATCGATTTTGCGCTCGATGAGATTCAATTGGGAGGGGAAGACCGCTTGGAGGCGGATCCGTACCGGGCATTTTACGCGGCGTATTTTCGTTTTTTGATCCGGCGGCAGCTGGCGGACAAGGCGCCGCCCTGGTTTGAAGAAGGGTTGGTGCAATTATTTGCGGCGACGGAATTTGACAAGAAGACCATCTCGTTTGCGCAGATTGGGGATGGTTTTGGCGCGGAGAAGATAGGTGATTTTAACCGGATGTTGCACCGCCGGGCGATCATGCCGCTCGGCGAGATGCTGGCGCCGAACGGGCCGAAGGGGCGGACGCCGTTCTGGGCGGCGCAGTGTTACGCGTTCGTGCACTATTCGCTCTACGGCTGGGGGCTGAAGAATCAAAAGCCGTTTGTGCAATTTGTTCACCGCTTGGTGGAGGAGCCGCTTAGCGAGCAGTTGTTCAAGGAATGCTTCAAGAAAACCTATAAGCAATATGCGACGGAGTTGCGAGGGTACGTCGATTTTACGGCGCATAAGTCGATCCAGTTTCGCGCCAAGAAAGGGCAGGAGCTACCGGAGCCGCCGGTGGTGACGCTGCGGGCCGCCGCGGACCATGAGGTGGGACGGATCAAAGGAGAGGTGCTGCGCATGGGGGGTAACACGGGACCGGCGCACGACGCGCTGATCGCGCCGTACGTTCGCGGGGAACGTGATCCGCGGCTGCTGGCGGCGCTCGGCCTAGATGAGAAAATGGCGGGCAACGATGAGCGCTCGCGTAAGTTTCTGGAAGCGGCGAGCAAGGCAAATGTTCAGCGGGCCCGGGCTTATCTGGAGCTGGCGAGGCTCCGCTTTGAGGTGGCGCGGGCCAAGCCGGGCGGGGCGGAGGGGCAACTCGCGCCCGACCAGGTGATGGGGGTGCTAACGCCCCTTTTTACGGCCCGCCAGCAACCGCCGCCCCTGGCTGACGTGTATGCGTTGATTGCGGAGACTTGGTCGCTTTCGGCGGTGCGGCCGGAAGCGGAACACTTCGGCGTCGTGATCGAAGGGGTCCGTCTGTTCCCTCGTGAAATGGGACTTCTGCTGCAGGCGACTTTGCTGGCGGCGAAGCGGGGTTTCCCCTTGGAAGCGGGTGCGTTGGCGGAGCGCGGCGTAAAAATTGCCAAGGAGAGCGCGGACCAAGATCGCTTCCGGTTACTCGCCGCGGCCCTCGTGCGGGATACGGCCCCTCCGACCACCGCCGTGGAGGAAAAGTCGACGACGACTGAGGCGTTTATTTTAAAAAAACCATGATACGGAAAGCTTTTGTGATGAGCGTCGAAGCGGGCGGCGAGGCCGAGTATGCGCGGCGGCATCAGCCGATTTGGGAGGAGTTAGCCGCCGTGCTTAAAGCGCACGGTGCCCATAATTATTCGATTCATCTGCACGCGGCGACGCGGCAGTTATTTGCTTATGTCGAGATTGAGGATGAGGCGCGCTGGGCCGCGATCGCGGAGACGGAGGTATGCCGTCGCTGGTGGCAATACATGGCCGAGATAATGCCGAGCCAAGCCGACCACCGGCCGGTTTCAGCGCAGCTGAAGGAAGTGTTTCACTTGGAGTGAACCCCCGGCAGAGGGAAGTCCGCGGGGCAGGACAGTGGGGTCAGGCAACTGGAGAAAACGGTCTGGGTGGCCCGGCGCGGTTGGGGGCGGAGCGCGGCGAGAAGGGCGGCGGAGCGGACAAAGCCTGCGGAGGATTATGGGTTTGAGTGAAGCCAAGGGAGTGTATCCAAGTCGACATTACCGCCGGAGAGGATAATGCCCACACGGCGACCGGCGACAGCTACCTTTTTTTCCAGAATGGCGGCGTAGGGTACGGCGGAAGACGCTTCGACGATGACGCGGAGTGATTCCCAGAGGAGGCGCATCGCCTCGATGATGGCGGCCTCGCTGACAGTGACGATTTGGTCGACGTGGGTCTGCGCGAGGGCGAAGTTAATCTCGCCGATGTTAGTGCGCAGGCCGTCGGCGATGGTATCGACGGTGGTAAGGGGCAAGCGGGTACCGGCGCGAAACGAACGGGCGGCATCGTCGGCGCCGGCGGGTTCGGTGCCGATAATCTGGAGGGAAGGACGCAACGCTTTGCCGGCGATGGCGGTGCCGGCGAGGAGACCGCCGCCGCCCACGGGGCAGAGGAGCAGATCGAGTTCGGAGATGTCTTCGAGAAACTCGAGGGTGGCGGTGCCCTGGCCGGCGATCACGTGTTTATTTTCGAATGGGTGAACCATCGTGGCGTGGGTTTCGGCGATGATCCGCGCGCAAGTGGTTTCGCGGGCGGATTGGGTGGGTTCGCAAAAAGTGATCTGGCCGCCGTAAGCTTCGACCGCGCGGATTTTGGGACGGGCCGAGTTGGTGGGCATCACGATGTGGGCCGGAATGCCCCGCAGGCGGGCGGCGCGAGCGAGGGCGGCGGCGTGGTTACCCGAGGAATGGGTCGCGACGCCCCGCGCCGCTTCGCCCGGATCGAGGGAGAAGACGGCGTGCGTGGCACCGCGGGCCTTGAAGGCGCCGGCCTTTTGCAGGTTCTCACATTTAAAAAAGAGCCGGGCCCCGCTGGCGGCATCGAGCTCGGGGTTGGTCAGTACCGGGGTGCGAATAATGTAGGGACGGATGCAGGCGTGAGCGGCGCGGATGGTGGCGAGATCGAGAACCATGCGGACAGCTTGCGCGCGGACGCGGCGTCACGCAAACTTTGGGATGGTTAAAAAATTACTTCATACTCGGATGCGCGTGAATGACATTGAGCGCACCGTCAAATTCTATCAGGACGCCCTCGGTCTGAAGATTGCCCGACGCAGCGTCTCGCCTCGCGGGGCACAGGTCGTCTTTTTGGCGACACCTAATAGCGAGGAAGAAATCGAAATCTGCCAATTGCCGAACAGCCCGTCGGTCCAAGTGCAGCCTGACCTCGTGCATTTGGCTTTTGAAGTTGATGACTTGATGGCATTCGCGGCGGCGGCGGCGGCGCGTGGTTTCACGTTGAGCGACGGGCCGACGAAGACGGGAAGTGGCTCGGTGATTGCGTTTATTGACGCGCCTGAAGGCTATGAGGTCGAGTTGATCCAGCGGGCCCGGTAAAACTGGTCGCGGTGGATGGAACCGTCGTGGCCGTGAGCGTTTAGAGAGGGGGCGGAATGTTTGGCGGCACGGGAGGTGCCGCGCGGTTTACCGGCCGGCGGCGCGGCGCTCCCAGGCGAAAAGATACTGCTGCGCGAGCCCGGCGAGTGGCCCGAAGTGGGCACGGCCAAATTGGGCGACCTGAGCTGGTTTCCAACCGTCGAGCCCGTAGCGGCGCGCGAGGGCCTTGAGAATCCACGTATCGACGGGAAATGCTGCGAGCTGGCCGGCCCCGAAGAGGAGGACGCAATCGGCAATTTTTTCACCGACGCCAGGAAGCGAGCAGAGCCGAGCTTTAGCGTCGGCGTAAGGCATAACCTCGGTCGCTTCGAGCCAGCCGGGGTGCGCCGCCAGAAATTGGGCGGTTTGGGAAATATAACGAGCGCGGAAACCGAGTTGGCAGGCGCGCAGGGTGGCTTCGGGGATAACGGCGAGGGCAGGCCAAGTTGGCAGCGAGTGAGTGGTGCGTGCTCGGCTGAGTTGCGCCCAGGAGGCGATTTCCGCTGGTTGAGGGGCGCCATGGCGCTCTGCGAGAAGGGCCAGCATTTGTTTGATCTGGCTGATCTGCTTGGTCGCGCTGCACAGGAAGCCAAGGAGGGTTTCACCAAAAGGTTGCCGGAGGATTTGCAGGCCTTGAAATTCTTGGAGGCACTTCGCGAGATGAGGATCGCTTCGCCAAGGCAGGGTATCGGCGAGTGCGGCGAAGTTGCGGTCGGTCCCGAGATAGGTTGTGAGCGCAGCAGCGGCGGTGGCGGCAGCGGTGATCGGGGCGATCCATTCCAAGCGCTCTTCAGGCCCGAGGCGGAGCCGGATGAGGTGGTGCGCCCACTGGCCAAGCCAAGAGCCGTCCGGCTGTTGATGCCAGCGGAAAGCCTGACCGCCATCCAGCGTTTCCGCGAGGACGGCGGCGCTGAGGCGGGGAGCGCTCAACAGGGGTTGCCAGAGGTTTGACGTCATGGGGCCAAGGGCGCTCCCGCGGTCGGTCGGGCGCCGGTCACTTGGCGGGTTTCTCCCACAGAAAACTTTTTTGCGTAGCGAGGATGTGGCCGTCCGCGGCGTGGAGCGTGAGTTGCCAAGCGACGGGGTGAGCGGTGCGACCGCGCGGCCAATCGGTGCCGGTGAGCCCGAGCTGATGGACTTGTTCGCCGCGAGTTAAATCTATCGGAAAGAGATGGAGCTGCGGCTCCGGATGATCCTGATCGATTACCCTGAGTTCAAAGCGGGCTCCAGCGAGGGCCCCGGCATTTTTTACGCGGACGAGAAAGTAGTAGCCGGCGCGGGCGGTTGGTTGGGTGCGGTGGATGGAGTCGCGGCCAGTTGATTCCTGGCCGCCGAAATATTCGCTGAGCCGTTCGAAGGAGCTGGCCTCGCGCCAACCGGGCCAGACGTGGACGAAGGCGTAGTCAGCGGTGCTGGCGGGAGCCGCGGTGGCAAAGGGACGATGGAAGCCCGCGAGACAGATGAGGAGAGGCAGCAGTCGTCGAAGCATAAAGGAAGTTGGACGCGAAGCTTGCTCGAAACAAGCGCGCGGTGTTCGGCCGGCGCAGGGGCGGGCCGGGTGGCGGCGCTCGGCGCGAATCCGCGGCGGATGGAGGGTGGGGTTGGCAGGGAGTGAGAGGGTGCGGGCGTGCCCGATTGGTGGCGGGCCTGGTGGCGGCGCAGGAGGGTGCAGGGCGGTCACGGTTTGGGCGCGAGTTGAATAATCTGGAAGCGGCGGAAAATGAGTGGGGCGGGTTCCCAGCCCTGGACTGACGGGTCGATGAGATAGGTGCGGGCTCCGAAAAAAAGCGGCGTGATCGGGGCCTCATGGAGGAGGAGAGCCTCTGCCTGTTGGAAGAGTGCAAAACGCTGGTTGGGATCGGTCGCCTGCGCAGCGGAGTTCAGGAGGGCGTCATACGGAGGGTGGTTCCAGCCGGTCCAGTTGTAACCGCTGGTGGCGGACATGAGACCGAGGAAGGTGACGGGGTCGGGAAAGTCGGCGGTCCAACTGGCGGTGGTGAGAGTGTAGTTGAGTGACTGTTGATTCTGTATCCAGATTTTCTGTTCGTAAGGGGCGAGGGTGGTGCGGATGCCGAGGGCGCTTTGCCACATGGCTTGGAGCGCCTCGGCGAGGGGAGGGGAGGACTCGTCTTGGCGGCATTGCAGCTCGAGTACCGGGAGGTCTTTTCCTCCGGGGTGGCCGGCGGCGGCGAGGAGACCGCGAGCGGCGGCGAGATCGAGCCCGATCGAAGCGGGCGACGTGTAGCCGCCGGTGCCGGGAGGTGTGAACGCGTGGGCAGGTGGGCGGCTACCTCGAAACACGGCGCGGGCCAAGGCGGGGCGGTCAATCGCGAGGGCGAGGGCACGGCGGATGCGGGGATCGCTGAGGGGGGGGCGCGAAGTGTTAAACCGCAGGAAATTAGTTTGCGCGATCGGTTCCATCCGTAGCCGCGCGGGGTCGGTCTCGCGCCATGTGGCGATTTTAGAAACCGGAAGATTTGCGGTGACGTGGAGTTGGCCGGCCCGAAAATTTCGCTCCTCCACATCCGCGCTTTCAATGGGGAAAAAAATGATCTGTTGCAGGTGATGGTTGGCGGCGTCGCGGTGGCGCGGATTCCGGGTGAGGCGGATGCGGGCGTTGGGCGTCCACTCGGCTAAAGTGAAGGCGCCGTTGCTGACGAGATTACCGGCGCGGGTCCAAGCGCTGCCGCGTTTTTCCAGTGGGCCGAAGGTGGCGAGGGTCTGGGGATTGATGGGAAACCACGCCGGCAAAGAAACGAGAGCGGGCAGGTAAGGCGCGGGGCGCTCGAGGGTAAGAATGAGGGTATGGGCATCGGGGGCGCGGCAACCGAGGAGGGTCCGATCGGTGAGCTTGCGAGCGTTGAAGGCCTCGGCATTTTTTAATGCGAACAGGTAGGATGCGTTATCGGAGGCGAACTCGGGGCTGAGCACGCGGTGCCAAGAGAGGATGAAATTCTCGGCGGTGAGCGGGTCGCCATTAGACCACTGCAGGTTGGCGCGAAGTCGGAAAGTCCAGGTGAGGCCATCGGCGGAGGTCTGCCAAGATTCAGCGACGGCTGGAAGGGGGAGGGTGGTGCGTTCGTCGAGGAGGGTGAGCCCTTCGAACAGCGTGTTGACGATTACCTGATCGCTGAGGATGGCGGCGAGGTGAGGGTCGAGGTCGCCGGGCTCGGCGGAGTTCCCGACGAGCAGGGTTTGGGTGCGAACGCCCCGGGCGACCGCGGACTCGCGGCGATCGCAGCCGCTGGTGCTGAGCACGGCGATGGCTAAAGCCACGGCGAGGAGGTAGGTTGAGCCGAAAATCGGTCGAGCGCGCATTGCGAAAGAAGGAATCGCGCCCGCGGCGTGGAGGCAAAATTCTTTTAATGAAAGAGCGCGGAGAAATGGTCGCCGGGGTTGAATTCCGGGTGAGTCAGCGGCCGCGTGGGGTGAGGTCGGCGCGTCAGGCCGGCCCTCTCCCAAAGTTTTTTGCGCAGTGGGTGCAATCCGGTAGAAGATCAAAAGCGAGGCGAAAAAATCGTGGTTATCGGGGGATCGCCGTGGCGCCGAACAAGGCGGGTATGAAGATACCGGGTATCCCGGCAAAAGGGATCGGCCCGCGCGGCCCTCTCTCGTGGGAGCAGAGGATATTTCGTTGCACTAGGTATATTTTAAGAGGTTATTAATTTTTTATTATGCAATGGTACTACGCGATTGGCGATCAACGCCACGGTCCGGTGGATCAAGGTGCGTTTGATCGACTCGTGGCCGATCGCGTGATCGAGGGGCGCACGTTAGTGTGGAGGGAGGGTATGGTGGATTGGCAGAAAGCCTCTTTGGCGGAGGGCGTGAGCGGGTTGGTGGCGGATGATGGCACGGAAATGTGCGCCGTGAGTGGTCGACGTTACCCGCGGCTGGGGATGGTGCGTTACGAGGGCAAGTGGATAAGTGCGGAGCATCGGGATGCTTTCTTTCAAGGAATGAGGGAGCGGATTGCCCAGCCGATTGCAGGGATCAATCAGGGCGACGTCGAGCAGGTGGTGCGGCGCTACGGTGGCTTTTGGCGACGGGGGGCGGCGCGGTTTATTGATAGCTTGGCGCAAGGTCTTATTACCTTGGTGGTGGCAGCGGTGGTGGCGCTGGTCCTCGCCCAGACGGGGACGCTGAGTGCGGAAGGTATCGGCAAGCAGATTGCGGGGCAGATCGTGGGGCAGTTGCTGAGTAGTTTAGCGTGCCTCTGGTACGAGGTTTTTTTCATTCAGAAATACCAAGCGACGCCCGGCAAGATGGCGCTTGGTCTTAAAATTGTGCGAACGGATGGGACCGATCTTTCGGTGAGTCGAATCATCGGCCGGTATTTAGGATCAACGCTCAGTGCGATCACGCTGGGAATTGGTTTTATTATCGCGGCCTTTGATGCCGAACGCCGCACGTTGCACGACCGCTTGGCAGATACGCGGGTGATTCGTAAGGATTGATTTTCCAGAGGAAGCGGCGAGGGCCGGGCAAGGTGGGGGCGCGGGGCTCGCCGCCGAGGCGATGCCTGTTTTGGTGCTGGTTGCGTTGACGAGGCGGGTGCGCCGCGATTGGGGCGCAGATGGAGCTTTTCCCTGCGGGATTTACGAACGGACCGGGCAGCGGGGATTTCTCCGTCGCCGCGATCGACTGCGAGTGGTGATCCGCCCACTCGTTGGTGCGCACGCCCATCTGGCGAACCAAAGTCGGAATCGTTTGAGCGATGGGCAGTCGTGGCGGCCTTGAGCCCGCTCGCGGTTGCGGGGTTGATGCCCTGTGCTGGTCGGGTGCGCGGGGAGGCGGTTCAGCGTGCTGCCGGCGGCGGTGCGGTGGGTGGAGACGCCGGCGGCGGTGCGGTGGTGGGTGGAGACGCTGGCGTGAAGGACTGTTGGAGGGTGCGGAGGAGGATGGTCCAGGTTTGGTTGAAGTAGACATAGGCGGCGTCCCAGGCCTCGCCCTCTTGCCAACCGAGATGGGTGAAACGAAGATCGGTGGAGTTGTCGTCGTGCGGGGAGAATTCGAGGACGATAAACGTGGTGGGGCCGAGGGCCCGCAGGGAGGGGAAGGCGGGGGGGATATTCCAGTTGAAGGAGAGCATCCGCTGCGGCACGTAGCTGAGGACGGTGCAACCCTCGCCTCCTCGTTGGGGTGCGGTCGCGGGTGGCCCGAAGTAGAGTTCGTATTTACCACCGACGCGGAGATCAATGGCGGCATCGATCTTGAGAAAAGCCTTGAGACCAGCGGGGGTGGTCCAGGCGGCCCAGACGGCGGCCAGGGGCGCGTCGATCCGAACGGATTTAACGAGCGTACGTTCCTCCGCGCGGGCGGCCGGGGTGCTGAAGACGGCGGCGGCGAGAAAGAAGGCGATAAAATGGAACCAAGACATTTTAAAGAGGTGGTGGACGAGGGCGCGGTCGGAATTGGATAAGAAGAGTGGGTGCCTGCGTGCTGAGCCTTCGGCCGGTGCGCACGGTGGGAGGGAAGTGGCGCGGCGAGAAGTGACAGCAGGTGAGTGCGGGGTGGTTATTGATTACGAAGGACGTTTCGGATGGGGACTGGGCAGGCGCTTCTGATTATTTTTTGAAACTGCGACCGACCACGTGAAACTTAATTCTAGGAATTTGGCGAGGCGGGGCGAAAAGTAATGCGCGGCGAAAAGTAATGCGCGGCGAAAAGTAATGCGCGGCGAAAAGTAATGGGTTTCGGGTGGAGTGTAAACGGGTCGCCCGGTGGTTGAGTGCGAGCGTAGTTCTTGGGGTGGGTAGGTTGAGGCGGGGGGCGGGACCGAGGAGTCTGTCGGACTTAGGCGCTTGAAGACTTTTATGGCCCAATATTCGGCTTTTTATGAACTCAAACTCCCCAAGAATCGATGGCAGAGGCCTTGATTTCCTAAGTCCGACACGGTGCTATGTCCGATACGGTGCTAGACTGGCGAGAGGTGGCGGTTAGCGGGCGTTTTTTGTGCCCGGAGATGAAGAGGTTTGCGCTACTGTCAGTGGTCAGCCCGCTGCCATTCGGAAATATCGCTGCCATTCGATGAGGAAAGGGCGAACCGGGTTCCCCGCCCCCAGAAAAAAGCCCGAACGCATCACCGTTCTGGTGGCCGAACGGCACGTGGGCAGTACCGGCCGCGAACTTTGCCAAATGAGGAAGATTTTCCCAGCCTCATTGCTAAAAAAAGTGTCGCGTATCAGGTGCCCCTTTCTGCGGGCTAATCGGCGTCTTCGGCCGGTTTGGAAGAATCGTGGCGCGATGCACCCGACCTCTCCGTCGCGCGCTACTGGTTCGCATCCCTTTCCCAAAACTTTCATTTTCCTTGGCGGACGATCGATCCTTAACGATGCCGTCGAAAGCCGATCACGAAGGAAGTTGGTCGCACGGTTTGGTGACGTCCATCGGCGCGAGCACGATCGCTGTTTCGGCAGAGGGCGACAGCTCGGTTGCGCATGCTTGGCCGAGGTTCAAATGGAGGGTTACGGTTTAGGTTGAGTCATCATAATTAGGGATGAAGCGGCAGGATTCACGTTTGACTGGTGCGACGGCTTTTCGGCAAGGTCTCGGAGTTGCCCGCCCTTGGGTCGTTTTCGGAATCGTGATCACCCTTTGTCAATGAAACCTCACTCCCTGCTTTTATTTTTTAGTGCGTTGGCTTTATTTCCGGCAGCGCCGGCGGGTTATTCGGCGGATGCCGCCGTAGCACGTTTTCAACTACCAGCCAGTGATGCGGGCTTGCCGGGGGCCGGACCGCTGCGGCGTTACGATTGGTTTCAGAAACTTTGGGCAGAGCGGCGCGCGGGTTGGGCGGCGCGGGTGAAACTGGATCAAGGTGCCCTCGTTTTTTTAGGTGATTCGATCACGCAAGGATGGACGGAGTTGGGCGGGATGTATCCTGGGATGAAGACTGCGAACCGCGGGATAAGCGGGGATACGACGCGCGGCGTGCTGATCCGTTTGCAGGAGGATGTGATCGCGCTGAAACCGAGTGGCGTGGTTCTGTTGATTGGCACGAACGATCTGGAGGAACAGGCGGAGCCTGCCGTGATCGCGGGAAATCTGCGATTGATCCTGGCGGCGTTGAAGGAGGCGAACCCCGCGATGCCGGTGATTCTGAATTACGTGTTTCCCAGTTCGGAGACCAAGCAGCGGCCGGCGGCGCAGATAAAAAAACTGAACGCCCTGTATTATGCGGCGGTCAAGGACGAGCCGCAGGTGACGGTCCTGGACACCTACGCGCTCTTTGCCAATGCGCAGGGCGATGCGAAGGCGGAAGAGTTTCCGGATTTGTTGCATCCCAATCGCCAAGCTTATGGCAAGTGGGAGGCGGCGTTGCGCCTGGTGCTGGAGACGGCCGGTCTCGTACCGACCTGGCCGGATGATTTTATACCGGAAGCGGGTTTCACGAGTTTGTTTAATGGGCGGGACCTTTCTGGCTGGGGTTATCCGGACGGGCCGGACCTGACGGGCCAGACAGCGAGCGCCGATGGTCGTTTCATCGCGAAGAATGGCCGGCTCATTGCCACGGTCGCGCGCGTGGAACGGACGGCGAGGAAATTGATGACGACGCAGAAGTTCCCGAGCGACTTCGTGCTCAAAATGGAGTTTCGGGCGAGCCCGAATGCAGACAGTGGAATTTTTATTCGGGTGCCGCAACTGCAGTGCCGTGATTACCCGCTGGCGGGTCCGTATTTTACGGTGAAGAATTATCGCCCGCTGGACTGGAACGAAATCGTGATCACGGTAAAGGGCGGACTGGCGCATTGCGTTTGTAACGGAGAAATTTTAGTGGATGCGTTCGCGGTGCCCGCGACCGGTCCGGTGGGGGTGGAAAGTGATCGTGGCCAGATGGAGTATCGACGGATCCGGTTGAAAAAAACGCGGTGAAAAAATGCGCTGAACCGGTGCGTTGAACCTTGCGCGG
>CAMDOF010000109.1 GCA_945903465.1 Opitutus sp. GAS368 | reverse complement strand
TCGGAAAGGTAAACGACGATCGTGTTTTCGTAGAGACCGGCGGCTTTGAGTTGCTCGACGAGACGGCCGATCTGCTCGTCGAGGCAGCTCACGTCGGCGTAGTAAGCCTTGATGACCTCCTTCATGTTGGCGGCGGTGCGGGGCGGCCCGGAAGTTTGGCCGGCAGGCGCGGCGGGGTAGATCGGGAGCGGTCCGTCGCGAAACACGATTTGCCCGGCGGCGGCTTGGTTGAAGAAACTTTCCAGCAGGGGAGATTCGCGCCAGTTGGGGTCGAGCGTGATGGCGGAATCGCGATAGAGATCCTTGAAGCGCTGCGGCGCGGAAAGCGGCACGTGGGGATTGCGAGGCGTGAGCCACAGCAGAAACGGTCGGGCCAGCTTGGCCTCGCGTTGCACAAATCTTTCCGCCTCGGCGAAGGCCTCTTCGTCGTTGGCGTCTTTGGTCTCACGACCCTCGGCAAACCCGAACGTCGTGGGCTCGCCGAGGTGCGATTTCCCGTAGAGCGCGGTATGATATCCGGCTTGGGCCAGGGCAGCGGGCAACGTGACGAAGCGTTTTTCCACGACGACGTTTTGGTTAAACGCAGCACCCGAAAGGCCGACAGAGCCGTGCCGTTGCGGATAGGTGCCGGTGTAGATGCTGGCGCGACTGGCGATACAAATGGGAGACGCGGTAAAGGCGCGATCGAGTCGAAATCCCTCGGCGGCGAGGCGGTCCAGGTGCGGCGTTTTCACCGCAGGATTGTTGTAGCCGATCGCGCGATAGGTGTGGTCGTCGCTGAAGATCACGACGAAGTTGGGCTTGGGCGGGGCGGCGTCGACGACGGCAGGTGCGAGCAAGGGCAACCCCAGGCAGAAGAGTGCGCCGTAAAGTCGGTTCATGGGTTTTCCTTTGGAGCCGATTTTTTCGCCGAACGCGAACCGATTACTTCATCACCGCGTTGCTCCATCAAGCGCGGCTGCTCCGGGACGCGGGACCACCCGTAGTGCGGCGTGCCCTCGCGGAGGGCCGGTGTGTCACCATTCATCTGTTCGACGAGCAGGGCTTGCATGCGGGCGAGCATCTCCGGACGCCGGGCGGCGAGGTTTTCGCGTTCGAGCGGGTCGGTCGCGATATTGAAGAGCTGATCCTCGCGGTCGTCGCCGGGGCGGAGGTGGCCAGCGAATGCACGGCGAAAAGCGCGCAGAAAAAACGAAGCGGAGAACGGCGAGCAGGCGGAGTCATGGGCGCGGCGCGGCGAAGGACTACAACTCCACTTGCAGCGAGAGGATGACTTGACGGGGACTGCGGAAGGTGAAGATCGAGGGCGTGCCGTTGGTCAATACCTGCGTCGGGATCAGCCCGTCCCCATCCAACAGATTGCGGACATTGAGCTGCAGTTTCCAAGCGGACTTGAGTTTCCAGAGGCCCAACTTCCGCAGCGAATAGGCGGCAAAGGTGTCCACTGCCAACTCCGCCGAGCCCTTGATGGGCCGGTTGAGGTCGAGGACTGGCAGCCCCGCGGCGGTCGTTGTCAGGCGATAGCCGAGCGTGTTGGCGCTGCGCCAACGACCGCCGAGGCCGAGGGTCGCGCCGCGCAGTCGTCCATCGGTAAACACATAGGTCAAAATGCCGTTGACCCGCCACTCGCGCTGATTGGAGACCACGATGCCATTGGTCGCGATGAGCGGATCACGCTGGGTCGCGACCCACTGGTCATAGATCTGATGAACGGTCAGCGCGCTCGCGGCAGTGGAGCGCTCGACATCCCAGCCCGCGCCAAATGTCTTCCAGACCGGCAGCCGCTGCTCGACCCACTGCCACCACGTGTTGTCGATCTGCGTTACGGTTTGCTGCCGGCCGATGTTCAGCACGCCGCGCCAGTTGGCCGTGGGATTAACGTTCATTTCGATGTCGTAGCCTTTTGCCTCCGAGGTGTTGGTGACTTGGTAGTTCGCCGTCGCGTAGCGGTTGAAATCCATCCCTTGCATTTGGGTATTGGGCGCTACCTGAAGAATGCGGTTTTCGAGGTTGATCGGGATCGTGCGCAGCGCACTGACGATATTGTCGGGCCGGCTGTTCTTCTGCGTGTTCACGTAGCGGTTCACCCGGAGGCTGAACTTTCCGTCGGCCAGATTGACGCTGAACCCGTAGTCTTGGCCGAGGCCGTTGGAGCCCGGGATGGGATTCCCAAACGGATCGAACCACGTGGCGGCCTGCACGGCGAAGTTGTTCGAATCCGCATAGTGCACCGAAAGCCACGATACCGGCCGGGCCACGAGTCCCCAATTGATCGACTGGCCGTTCGCAGAGTAATCCCAAGTGTTCGCGAAGTGGGTGTCCCCGAGGTTGGGAAAAAGTCCGTTGGCCTGCCGCGTGATGGACTTGGGATCAAGGGAGGTTTTCATCCGCACGCGGCTCTCGCGCCAGCCATAGGTGGCGATCAACCAGTCCTTGAGCAGGTAACTCTGATCGGCAAGCGAGCGGGAAAGCACGTTGCGCACGGTGCCGCCCGCGACCGGGTAGGAGCCGTCGGGATTGTCATACATTCTGGCTTCGAACCGTTCGCCGGCCGGTCCGGTAAAGGTCAGCACGGGATTAAAATCGAGCGCCCCGCCGGGAACGGGCGAACTCACGTGGTCGACGCCATTTCCCAAATACGTGCGCATGTAGACCAAGCGCGACGCGTCGCCCAAGTTCGTCCGGGCGGCAGCGGATAGAAAACTCGGCGTCCCCGCGACGAGGAGGCGGGAGCCCTGCCCCACGGTCGTGAAATCCGAGTCGCTCACCATCGCACCCAATCGGTGGCGCCCGAGCCAGGCGGCGAGACCGCGGCGGCGGGAGAAATTTAAATCGTAGGAGACCGTGAGACGCAGTTCCTGCCGGTCATCGAAACTGCGGTTGCCCAGCGGATTGGACTGGGAGTAGAGCTTGCCGAAGTTGGGGTTCAAGGTCGCGCCATCCTCGAGGAAGCGATTGCCGTCCCCATTGAGATCGAAGCTGTTGTTACCGTCGACCCAACTGCCCCGGCGTTCGGCGGAGCGCTCTTTCATCGCCCCTGCTTCGACGTAAAAATGCTCGGTGATTTTCTGTTCGACGAAGGCATTGAGCACCCGGCCGCGTCGGCGCACTTGGTTGCCGTCGCCGTAAATATTGGCGGCCGGATTGTAGACTTCGGGCCGGACCAAGCTCCATTCGTAGGCCTGATCTTGCAGCACCGCCGCCTTGGTGTGAAGGCCGACGACGCTGACGGTGTTCAGCAAGTTTCCCACGGGGAGATTCGCCGGGGTGTTGCCCGTCTTGAACACCATCCCGTTGGTGCCGTTGCGTGTGAAGATCGGCGAGAATCCGCCGGACCCAATCCGCGTGTTGAGCGTGGCGGCGGCGGTGGCCGCGGTGATGCCCGAGTTGTCAAACGACGGTCGGCCGCCATCGAGCCACGGGGTGACGTAGTCGTGCGCGGGGACCATCGACGCGCGCGAGGCCTTGCGCTCCACCCACTCGGCATTCAGGCGGACCGTCGTGTTGGCCAGAGGGAGCAGGGTGACCGCACCGTAGAGCCGGCGGTTCACATCGCTGCTCGTCGGGCGAAATGTGCGGTTGTCGGCAGCGAGCGCCGCGAGGCGGAGCGAGGCTTTTTTCGGCAGTAGGACATAGTTGGCATCGAGCGTGAAACGACGCCCGTCGAAGTTGTCTCCCCGATAGGACAGCGTCGTGCGATTGCGGAACCCTGCTTGTTTGAGACTGCCGTCGGTGATGCCGCCGGGGTTGCCGAGACCGAACAGGATGGCGTTGGGACCACTGGCGATCGTCACACGCTCGGTGTTGTAGCTGTCGATCTCAAAGCTCGTCTCGAAGAAACTGCGCAAGACCGTGACGGCGCCGAGGCCGCGAATGCGGTTACTGTTGTCGACGGTGAGTGCTCCGAAGCCAGTTCCTTGGTCGCCGCCCGGCGTATATTCCAAATAGCTCTCGACGTTGGTCGAATAGAGGTAGATCTCGTCGATGCTCGCCAGACCGAGATCGCTCATCAGCTGCGGGGTAAACACCGAGATTTGCGCCGCGACATCCTGCAACGGGGTCTTGATGCGGCTGCCCGCCAGCGTGCTGCTCGCGTGGTAACCGTCGTCGCCGTCCGATGACGTGAGAAACGGAGAAAGTTTTATCGCCTCGTCAATGCCCTCGTCGCGGGTCGGGCGGTCGCCGCCCGTTGGACTTACCGCCCCGCGCTCGTTTGGGTCAGCGGAACCCTTCCGTACCGCCAGCGCCCCACTGGCGGCATCCTGCGTGGTAACCAGACTCGTGTGCGCAACGAGCAGTTCGAGCGCTGCGCGCGCCGAATATTCGCCGGCTATCGCGTTGGTCCGGACGCCGCGGACCATGGCGGGAGAAAAAACAAGTTCGCGGTTCGCCTGGTCGGAAAATCGCGGCAACGCCTCGGTCGCATCGGCGGCGGCGATAGCGAAGCGGCGCTTGGCCTCGGCGGCGAACAGCGCAGACGTGAGCAAGGTGATCGCGCCAAAGATCAGTCGCATCGCTCGGCCAGGGAGGAGTCGGGTCATGGGCGCGGATACAGGTATCAGTGGATCGGATACGGCAGTCGCATCGCTCGGCCAGGGAGGAGTCGGGTCATGGGGTGGGGGCGTTCGGCAGACCCGACGCGCCCACTGCGCGGCAAAGGAAGTAACGTCTGCCCATGCGTCCGATTTTACTGCGTCGATTCATGGTGAAGTTCCCGGCCTGCCGGGGCGTCGCCGGCCGACGTCCGTTTCGACGTCGTCGCGGGGGCGTCGGCCAGCAACGCCCCAGCAACGCCCCAGCAACGCCCCGGCAACGTCACGGTTGGACGCTCGCGAATCAGAAGGAACCTTTCAAACCGACGGTGAAGACGCGGCCGAAATTTGAGTGGTAAAAATGATGCGCATAGGCGGGGATTTGGGACCCGTAGGCATCCTCCCGCTGGACCGCATTCGTGGCGTTGCGCACGTTCAAGTACAGCGACGTCCGCTTGCCCAGCCGGTAATCCAGGCTCACGTCGAGCTGGGTACGGGGCTGCGGGTGGCGAAAGGCATCCGGCCCATAGTCGGTATATTGGACCGCCTTCTGCTCGCCGCGGTAGTTCCACTTCGTGATCAGCGTGGCGCGGCTTTTCGCGATCGTAAAACCCCAGTTAACCGACTCGGGCAGGAAGCCCGTGAAGTCGGCCAGATCGTTGCCCTCGAGCTTCAGCTTGGTGGCGTTGACAAACACGATGACGTGCCGGCCCCAGGTGCCGAAGGGGACGAGCGAGTGGCGGACATTGAACTCCGCGCCCCGCACGCGCGCCGATCCGGAATTGAACTGGGTCGTGACGCGCCAGCCGAGGTAGCGCGGGTCGAGTCCGAGCATTTCGAGATCGGCCGCCGTCGCCGTCTTCACGGATTGGCCGAAGAAATCCTTCACCTCTTTCAGGAAAATCCCGCCGCTGATCACGCCGCCCTGATCGGTGTAGTATTCGGCGGACAAGTCGTAGTTGTCGGCCGTCCACGGTTTCAGTCCGACGTTGCTGATTGTAATCCGGCCGAGGACCAGCTCCGGGTCCAGGTTCAGATCATCATCCTGGGTGACGGTGGTGTTGGGGATGATGTTGCTGAAGTTGGGCCGGCCGTAGGTCTTCGCGTAGGCGGCGCGCAGGAGCAGCCGTTCGGAGGCGTTGAAATTGAGGTGCAGGCTCGGGTAATAGCCCTGGTAGGAACGCTCCGCCACCGAGGCGCGCTCTTTGTAGATCAGCGCGACTTCCTCGACCGACGCCGCCGCGCCCGCTTCCGGCTTGCGGATCCGGGCGCCGGTGGAGGTACGGGCCAACGAACCGTTGGCGTTGCGCACGTAGACCGCGTTAGGGTCCTGCAGAGGGCCCTTGCCCCGGTCGATGGTTTTTTCGAACCGCACTCCGGTCACCACGTTGAGCCGGTTGCCGAACAGCCGCGCCTCGGCCTGCACGTAGCCGGCCGAGACCTTTTCCTCGATATACTTCGAGTTGATGATGGTGTTGCTCGCTGTCGTCCGCTGCTGCGCGACCGTCTGCGTGAAGAGCGCGGGATTCGCCGCAAACGCGGCGTATACCCGATGCGGCGAGACCCACGGCACGGAGAGCTTGTCGGAGAACTGCCCCAGCTTGCGCTCGCCATAGAAGACGTCGGAAAGATAAGGCGCGGCGGACAACGATCCGTTGATCCCGTTGTAGTTGTAGGCGCGACCGTCAATGCGACGGTCGTCATTGGTCTGGATGCGTTGCAGGCCGCCCACCTGCACGGCGGTGGGGAACGGCAGCCAGTGCAGCTGGCGTCGCACATCCAGATCGCCGTTGCGGATCGTCGAGCGGATTTTGGTCTTGGGCTGGTTGGTCGCCGTCGTGAGCGTGTAGTTGTTGATGTCGAAGACATCGACCGGCTGGTTGGCGTTGTCGAACACCTGGAAGTCGCCGATCCGGCCGTCGTGGATATTCAAGTAGGTCACGCGCACGGGCACCCGCAGGCCGACCCCGAGCGCGTTAAAAAAGCCGTCCTCAACGTCGCGCCGCGTGACTTTCGAGTTAGAGACGCTGTATGACGACAACACCCGCCAGGTGCCATCGTCGAGGCGGTAGCGCAGGTTGGCCGACTGCGAGAGTCCTCCGCTGTTCAGGAAACTGTAGGCCATCGGGACGCTGCCGCGCCCCGTGGCGCCCACCACGCGCTCCGGCGTGTAAGACAACACCGTGCCACCCGCGATGCTGGAGGTGCCGTTGTTGCCGACGGTCGGGTTGAATTGGGAGTTCGGATTCCGTTGATCATAGAGCGAGACCACGCCGCCCAAGGAGAGCACCGCGTGGGTCGACGGCCGCCAGTCGACCTTGGCGGAGAGGGACGTGCGCTCGTAGGAGCGGAGGCCCTCCACATTGCGGTCGCGCCAGAGATAGGGATTGGTTGGGGTCGCCCCCGTCCCGGTTCCGGCGGTCAGATAATCTGTGTACCACGTGTCGCTCTGGAACGCGGCGGTGGAATACAGCCCGGTGATCACAATGCCCAGTTGTTTGTTGATCGGCAGCGTGTAATCGAAATTGAAATCCGGATAAATCTTGTAGGTCCGCTCGTTGTAGGCGTCGGGAGTTTTTTTGAGGGCAAATGACTGTTGATTCGACGAGAGGCCGACGCGGTACTTGAACTCTGCCGCGCTCCGTTCGAACGCACTCTTGCTGACGAGATTGATCGAGCCCGACATGGTGTCGGCCGCAGTCGAAGGGAGCGGAACCTTGGTCACCTCCACCCGCGAGATGCTGTTTACGCCGATGCGTGAGGGGCTGAAGTCGCGTTCGCCGCTCAGGTTGGCGCTGGCGAGCTGCGCGCCGTCGAAAGAGACAACCGACAGGTTGGCGGGAAAGCCGCGGATCAGGACTCCTTCGGTCTCCAGTGCGCCATAGGCCGCGGCCACGCCGGGCAGGAACCGGAGGAAGTCGCCCATGCTGCCGCCGAGCGGATCACCGAGCGTTTCAGTCGAGATGACGTTCTTGATATTTGAGGCGAATCGTTGCTCGTTGATCGCGATCGACTCGATGTTCGTCTCTCGCCTTGACGCGACCTGGTAGGGGTCGAGTTGGATCACTTCGGTGGCCTTGCCGTAGAGCGCCACACTGCTTAGGCTCACGTTTTGTACGGCGGTTTGATTTGGCGCCACGTTCAGAGGGAGGGATTGCCCATCGAGGCCGGTGTAAAACACCTGGATCGCGGCCGGACCGGCTGGTACGTCCGCCAGGCGGTAGGTGCCGGACTCGTCGGTGAACGCGAGCAGGGTGGTGCCCTGCACCGTCACCCGCGCTTTGTTCAGATACTGGCCGGTCGCGAGGTTCTTGACGCGCCCGGTGATCGCGCCCGTGCCGGTTTGCGCGCTGGCCGGCGCCGCCGAGATGAGCAAGAGCAGGAAGAGGGGCAGGAGGCGCGCTAGGAAATGCCAGCGTTGCGACGGCGGCACAAGAAAAAGGCGACGGAAAGAACGGGTGGTTCGATGGGACATGGAGATCGGGGCGAGCTGGTTTTTATTTCTAAGAGACACTCTTTGTTAAGTGTTCGGGTAAAAGGTTGGCGCGGTTTCTTGCGGTCACGGCCAAAATCCGACTTTGGCGCGGGGGCTCGTGGGAAACAGCAACGGTTTCTTCGAGCCGGGGCCAAAAATTGTTTTGGGGGTGGGCTGATATGAAACAGCTTATGTAAGTCGTTGGTGGGAAAAGAAAGCTATTTCTTCCAGTCGGTGCCAAAACTTGTTTTGGTGGGTGGGCTCTCATGCAGCAGGGGCGACAAGCGTGTCGCCCATCCGACGGACCGGCGACACTCCTGTCGCCGATGGTGGCCGCGAAGGCGTGCTTCGCTCCCCCACCACCCACCCTCTCGCGCTCCCATGAAACAGCTTCTGTAAGTCATTGGTGGGCCATGAAAGCTGTTTCTTCCCGTCGGTGCCAAAACTTGTTTTGGTGGGGAGGCTCCCAGGCAGCAGGGGCGACAAGCGTGTCGCCCATCCGACGGACCGGCGACACTCCTGTCGCCGATGGTGGCCACGAAGGCGTGCTTCGCTCCCCCACCACTCACCTTGCTAAGAAACAGCTTCTGCAAGTCGTTGGTGGGCCCGGAAAGCTGTTTCTTCCCGTCGGGGCCAAAACTTGTTTTGGTGGGTGGGCTCTCATGCAGCAGGGGCGACAAGCGTGTCGCCCATCCGACGGACCGGCGACACTCCTGTCGCCGATGGTGGCCACGAAGGCGTGCTTCGCTCCCCCACCACCCATCTCGCTAAGAAACAGCTTCTGTAAGTCGTTGGTGGGACAAGAAAGCTGTTTCTTCCCGTCGGGGCCAAAACTTGTTTTTGTGGGGAGGCTCCCATGCAGCAGGGGCGACCAGCGTGTCGCCCATCCGACGGACCGGCGACACTCCTGTCGCCGATGGTGGCCACGAAGGCGTGCTTCGCTCTCCCACCACCCACCTTGCTAAGAAACAGCTTCTGTAAGTCATTGGTGAGCATAGAAATCTGTTTCTTACCGTCGGTGCCAAAACTTGTTTTGGTGGGTGGGCTCTCAAGTGGAAGGAGCGCGCGTCAGACAATTAGGGATGGAGGCATAAGCCCCGCTTCCTCCTGCCGGGGTTGCTTGGTTGGGAATTTTCCTGTCAGAAAAATTTTCCACTGGCAGGCCCCCATCGCTGTTTCACCCGAGATGGGACCGACGCAGAGATCGAGAAAGCATGCACCATTTCTGCATCACGCCTGGCCCGGAGATGATGGGACCACCGCCGTCGGCCTTGAGGAAAAACGGCATCCATTTCCAGGAAATAGCCTTTCGCGGAACTCCTTTCCGGTGCGGAAGCCTCGTGGCGGATGCGGTTCTTTGCTCCGGGCCCCGCCGCGGGGGTTCTCGGCCGTTCCCCGCCGCGTTGCTCTCCGCGCATGCTTGGATCGGTGATGCGGCCGGTCGATTCAGGTCTCACGGTTTTTTTAAAAAACCGCCCGCTCCGGCCTGGCGGCGGACTCAGCGCGAGGGCTCAGCGCGAGGGCGCGGCGTCGGGCTCAGCGCGAGGGCTCGCTGCGGCCCCCCGGCAAGTCTCGGTTTCTCGCGGCGGGTTTCCGACTGCGCGATTCTCTGCGATGCTCCGGCATGCTTGGGATTGCGTTTGCGCGCATCAGCTTTTCAGTAGCGTCGTTCTCTTTGTTAAAATTAAATCCCTAAAAAAAAACTTATGAACAGGTTGAAATTCATCGTCCTCCTATTCGCAGCCGCGCTCAGCTCGACGGCGCTGATTGCTCAAGAAAAAAAAGCCAAGAAAGCGCGGCCGAGTCCTCCCGCGATTGTAAACGCTCAAATTGACGGTAACGATGTGAAGATCGCTTACAGCCGCCCAGGGGCGAAGAGTCCCAAGGATGGCGAAGTCCGCAAAATTTGGGGCGGCCTGGTCCCTTTTGGGCAAGTCTGGCGCACCGGCGCCAACGAGGCCACGCTCCTGACGGTTTCAAAACCAATCACGATTGGTGGGTACGCCCTCGCGGCCGGCACCTACTCATTGTTTACCCTGCCAGCCGCTGACGGTGCGGCGAAATTAATCATCAACAAAAAGACCGGACAGTGGGGCATTCCTTACAAAGAAGCCGAAGAGAAGGGCAACGAGCTCGCTCGCATCGACTTGAAAAAAAGTAAGCCGGCCGGCAAGGTCGACCCGTTCACAATGGCGGTCGAAAAAACCGGAACGGGCGCGGGGGTGATTACGATGGCGTGGGACGAGGTGCAGTACTCGGTCACGTTTTCCAATCAGAAATAATCTCAATGTACGAGCGCCAAGCGGATTTGTCGCCATGTCTTCGCAGCCGCTGGGTGGCGTGCTTCGTTTTCCTGCTGGGCGTTGGGCTGCAGTCGGCGGAGTTGACCCCAGGCGCCGCCGTGCGGCAGGACCTCCGGAGTTTCGCTGCGATGGGCACGGTGTTGCACATCGCGGCGCATCCCGATGACGAAAACACCGCGCTAATCACTTACTTTGCACGTGGTCGCGGGTATCGGATGGGTTACCTTTCGCTGACAAGGGGCGACGGTGGGCAAAATGAGAGCGGTCCAGACTTTGATGAAAAACTCGGGGTGGCCCGGACCCAGGAATTACTGGCCGCCCGCGCGATTGATCACGGCCGGCAATTTTTCACGCGCGCCATTGATTTCGGTTACTCCAAGACGGTGGCAGAAACGCTGCAGTTTTGGGATCGAGACCAAGTCCGCGCGGATACCGTGCGGGTGATTAGGCAGTTCCGACCTGATGTGATTGTGACGCGTTTCGCCCCCACCGGAGGCGGAACGCACGGCCACCATACGGCTTCGGGTCTACTCGGTCTGGAAGCCTTTAAGTTGGCCGGCGATCCGCGGGCCTATCCGGAACAATTGTCGCAGGGGTTGGCGGTCTGGCAGGCGAAACGCGTCTGGTTAAATGGCGGTGGTTCGGGTCGGGGTGGTGGGAGTGGTCGCGGGAGCGCGCCGACCTTGAGCATCGATATTGGCGGTACGGATCCGGTGTCGGGGGAATCGTTTGGCGCGATCGCGAGTCGGAGTCGCGGACGGCATATTACGCAAGGTTTCGGTAATTTCGGGGCTCGCGGTGGTGGTGGCCCGAATGAACAGAGTTTTATCCTTTTGGCCGGTGCCCCGGCGAAGGAAGACGTAATGGATGGAGTGGACACGACGTGGGGGCGGGTCGCCGGCGGGGCGGCCGTCGGTCGACTTGCGGAGCAAGCGATCCGGGAGTTCAACGGCGCCGAACTGGCGGCCAACGTGCCGATTTTACTGGAGATCCGCGCTGGATTAAAGGGGCTCGCGGCTGAACCGTTGGTGGAGGAAAAGCGGGCGCAACTCGATCGCATTTTGCAGGCCTGTCTAGGGCTGGAGGTTGCGGCGGTGGCGGATCAGAGCGAAGTCGCCCCGGGTGAGGTGCTCGTCTTGAAGCATGCGCTCTCGGTTTCCTCGGCCGTGCCGGTCCGACTGGTGGCCATCCGGACGCCGACTTTAGCCGGAAATCAGTTGGTTGGCGCGGCGCTGAAGCGCGGCGAAGTGTTCGCCCTGACGGATTCCCGGGTGGTGCCGCCAGACACCGCGCTCACGCACCCGTATTGGTTGCGGGCAGAAGGGGCGGCGGGTATTTTTCGCGTTGACGACCCGAACTTAATTGGGCGCGCAGAAAATCCGCCGTCGTTCCCCGTCGAGTATGTTTTTGAAGTCGGTGGTCAGTTCCTTGAGGTCAAGGATCGGGCCGTGGGGCTCGAAGGTCTGAAACCGGCGGAGATTCGGCGCCCGGTGGATGTGGTGGCGCCGGTGTCGCTCCGTTTTGCAGCGAACGTTTCCCTCTTTAATCCGCGGACGACCCGCGCGGTCCGAGTGGAGGTCTCCGCCGTTCGCGGGGAGGCGGCGGGCCGGTTGGAGTTGGCAGTCCCTCCTGGCTGGAAAGTCGTACCAGCGGCCCTTGATTTCCGACTCGCGCGTACTGGTGAAAAACGGGAATTTTCGTTTGCGGTGACGGCTCCGCCGGCAGCGGGTAGCGGCAGGATAACCGCCTCCGTGGAAGTAGGCGGGCAACGGTATTCTAGTTTGCGGACGGAGGTTCGCTACGCGCATCTACCGATGCAGATTTTACAACCGATCGCCCGTGCGCGTGTGGTCAGTGTCGAGTATGCGATTCGGGGGCAGACCGTGGGCTACCTGCCGGGGGCGGGGGATGATACGTTCGAGCATCTGGAGCAGCTGGGATATAAAGTGACGACGCTGACGGGCACGGACTTGACGCTGGAGAAACTGCAGCGCCTGGATGCGGTGGTGCTCGGCGTGCGTGCGTTCAACGAGCGCAAGGATCTCGCGGCGAACTTGGCCGGTCTTTTTAGCTACGTGGAGGCGGGCGGCACCGTCATCACTCAGTATAATCGGCCGAGTGGGCTGCGGGCGGATCGGCTCGGACCGTTCGATCTGTCGATTCAAGGCAATGCCCCGCAGTGGCGGGTGACCGACGAGAAATCGCCCGTGACTCTTTTGGCGCCCGAGCATCCGGCCTTGACGACGCCCAATCGGCTAGGGCCGGCTGATTTCGATGGCTGGGTCCAAGAACGCGGGGCGTATTTTCCGAGCAAGTGGGATGAGGCCCGCTACGTGCCACTGCTGGCGATGAACGATCCGGGCGAGCCACCGTTGGTCGGCGGCGTACTCGTCGCAAAATCAGGCAAGGGGTACTACGTGTACACGGGCCTGGCTTTTTTTCGCCAGCTACCAGCGGGGGTGCCGGGGGCCTACCGATTGTTGGCTAATCTAATTTCCCTTGGAAAATGAGCAGGTTCTTAAACCTGAGCAACCAGGCCGTGCTGACGTGAAGCGGGCATTTATGAAACGGAAACCTGAGCCCGCCTCGCAAGAGCCACCCGCTTCCCCGGAAGATGAAATCCCGGGAGTACCTGGATTTTCGACGTGGCGTGGGGTTTACCTGTTCGTCCTCGGTGCATTTCTCTGCATGGTCGCGGCGCTCGCCATTTTTTCGCGCCTCTACTCATGAATGCGATTGATTGGTGGGTGTTGCTCGGGACGATGCTCGGCATTGCCGCTTACGGTACGTGGCGCACCCGCCATACCGACAGCCTGAACACCTATCTGAAAGGCAACCACACGACAAAATGGGGGACGATCGGGTTATCGGTCATGGCGACGCAGGCGAGCACGATCACTTATCTCTCCTTACCCGGGCAGGCCTATGAAAGCGGCATGGCCTTTATCCAAAATTATTTCGGCCTGCCTTTGGCGTTGATCATAGTTTGCGCGGTCTTTTTGCCCATTTATCGTCGGCTGGGCGTTTATACGGCGTACGAATACTTGGGGAAACGGTTCGACCGGAAGACCCGGCTGCTGGGGGCGGTGCTCTTTTTGCTGCAGCGTGGTATCCAGGCGGGCATTACGATTTATGCCCCGGCAATTATTTTGGCGACGGTTTTGGGGTGGCCCTTGGAGCTGACGATCGTTTTTACGGGGTTACTCGCGATCGTTTACACGGTGACGGGTGGGAGCGCGGCCGTGAACCTGACTCAAAAATGGCAGATGGCGGTGATTTTTGGCGGAATGCTCACGGCATTCTTTGTGCTGCTGTGGAAATTGCCGCCCTCGGCCGTGGCGATGGCGGGGGCGATGGGCAAACTCCAAGCGGTTGATTTCACGCCGGACCTCGACCGGCGTTATACTTTCTGGAGCGGGATTTTCGGCGGCCTTTTTTTGTCTCTTTCGTACTTTGGGACCGATCAGTCGCAGGTGCAGCGTTACATCGGCGGCGCGGCGCTGCGTGAAGGGCGGTTGGGCTTGATGTTCAACGCACTCTTTAAAATTCCGATGCAGTTTTTCATCGTCATGCTGGGGGCGCTTTTGTTCGTGTTTTACGCGTTTCAGCCATCGACGCCGGTCTTTTTTAACCAAGCTGAATGGCAGCGGCATATGAGCGGTGCGGCCGGCCCGGGCCTGCGGGCGCTCGAAGCGAAGCACACGGGGCTGCACGCGCAACGGGCGGCGGCGGCTCATGCGTGGGCGGACGCACGGCAGGGCGGTGATCCGTTGGTTGAGGCATCGACGCGGGCGGCCTTAAGCGAGGCCCAGCGCAAGATCGAGGGGGTGCGCAAGGAGGCGAAGGCGGCCCTCCTCGCCGTGGATCCTCGGGCAAAAACCAAGGATTCGGATTACGTTTTTATCACCTTCATTCTCACCCAACTGCCGCATGGCCTCATCGGGCTCCTCATTGCCGTGATGTTCGCTTCGGCGTTGTCGTCCAAAGCGGGCGAACTCAACGCGCTCGGGACGACGAGCACGATCGATTTGTGGCGCCATTTTCGTCCGCTCGCGGCGCAGGATGAAAAGAGAAATGTGCGCAACGCCAAATGGTTCACGGCGTTTTGGGGTTTTTTTGCGATCGGCTTTGCGCTGTTTGTGCGGCTGGCGGAAAATCTCATCGAGTATCTGAATATCGTGGCTTCCATCTTTTACCCGGCTTTGTTGGGCGTTTTTGTCGTCGCGTTTTTCATTAAACACGTCGAAGGCACCGCGGTTTTCTGGGCGGCGATCGTCGCCCAGGCCTTGGTCGTTGGCATCTATGCGCTGGGTAAATTCTTTCCCGCCCATGAAATCGGCTACCTCTGGCTCAACCCCATCGGCTGCGTGGCGTGTGTGCTGGTGAGTGTCGTTTTACAGTCCGTCTTGCCGCTACGACCGGCGGCGCGCACTTCATGACGGCCGCTCCAGTCATCTGCTTCGGCCAGCAGCCCTGCGGTTTTTTTCCGCGCCGATTTCTTTTTGCCAAATGCGCAACGGCGCGGCGCCTCCAGTCGGAAATAGGCGGTGAAATTGTTTATTTTTTTCACGATAGTGACCACGACGCGCGGGAGACGCAGACCCTTTTGCGGCATCGTAAAACAGGTGAGGTGCTCCCGTTGAATTTTGCGTTTGAAAATAAAGTGCAGCGCAAATGGTCTCCGCTGTTTCTGAAACGCATCGCAGCGGGCTGGTCGGCCAATACCGCGCGCCAGTTGGGTGCCTATGTGGAGGATCGGTGGGTCGATGCCTTCAAGCGAGTCACCGCTACAACCGCGGCAGATTTTTGTCTGGAGATGTATCAGCAGATGGGGCTGCTGGAGGGGATTCGCGTGGTTCGCTCGAGTGATCCGAAGGTGCGGCGAGCGGGTGGGCCGCTCACCGATTTTTTTGTTGATGTACCGTATGCGGGTGAGGTGGTGCGGGCCCGCTGGTCGGAGGCCGGCCCCCGGTTGCACGAGGGAGGGGAGAGTTATCTGACGTTGCCGCGGGTCGATTTTGCGAGGGAGCAGGTTACACCGACCCGCGATACGCGCTTGCGGTGGATGCAGGCCGCCGTGCACTGCACGCATTATATTGCTGGGGCTGGCGAACAAGCGTACTTGCGGAAGGAAGACGCCCCTGAGATTACTTTCGTCAATCGTGATCCCATCGACCGCTCCGATGAAGCCTACCATTGACGCTGGCCCCTTGCTCGCTTTCGGCGCGCACCCTGACGATATTGAGTTTGGCTGTGGCGGGGTGCTGGCGCGGGAGAGTCAGAATGGCCGGAGCGTGCATGTGGTGGTGGGTTCTCGGGGAGAGGCCGCGAGCCACGGGACCCCGACGCGGCGGGTGAAGGAAGCGAAGCAGGCGGCCGCGCTTTTGGGGGCGAGTGTGGAGTTCATTTTTTTGGGCGGTGACGCGCATTTTGAAGTGAAGCCAGCCTACGCCATAAAATTGGCGGCGATTATCCGGCGGGTGCGCCCGACGCTCGTGCTGGCTCCGAGCGTCGTCGAACATCAGCATCCGGATCATGTGGCCTTGGGGCGGATGGTCCGGGATGCGGGTCGGTTGGCGCGCTTTGGGGGCCTGCGAGAGTTGCGGCACGCGGCGCCGCACGTAATTGGTCAAATGTTCTTTTACGCGGTCACGCCCGAAGCTGAGCCGACCGAGGGCGGGCGCGTGCTCGTGGATGTCTCCGCGCCGGCGGTTTTTGAGGCCTGGGTTGCGGCGATGTCGGCTCACGGCTCGCAATTGGCGACGCGAAATTATGTGGAGTTGCAGGTGGCGCGAGCTCGGTTGAATGGCTTGCGGGCAGGGCTTGCGTACGCGATCCCGCTTTTTCCGGCTGACGCGATCGTGGTGGCATCGCTTGCCGTGCTCGAGCGGTCGGCGCGCCGTTTTTGAACATGGTAGCGAAGCGCTTTTTGAAGATCGGCATCACTTGCTACCCCTCGGTGGGGGGGAGCGGCATTCTGGCCTCGGCGTTGGGCGAGGAATTGGCGCGGCGGGGGCATGAGGTCCATTTTATTAGTTACGAGCGGCCGTTTCGGATGCCGTCGAATGCGCCTCGCCTCCATTTTCACCCGGTTGTGATCAATGATTACGATCTTTTTAAATATCCCGATTACACGTTGCCGCTCTCGGTAAAAATGGCCGAGGTGGCGCGCAATTATTCGTTGGATGTACTGCACGTCCACTACGCGGTGCCGCATGCGACGGCGGCGATTTTAGCGCGGTCGATGTTAGCGGGACAGCCGGCGACAAAAGTGGTCACCACGCTCCACGGTACCGATACCACGTTGCTCGGTCGGGATGCGGGCTATGGTCCCGCGATTCGGCACGCGCTCAATGCCTCGGATGCGGTGACTGCCGTCTCGGCTTGGCTGCGCGATGAAACCCAGAGGCTGTTGAAAATTGAGCGGCCCATTGACGTGATTCATAATTTTTATGCCCCGCGGGAGCCTCGACGCACGCGGGCAGAAGTGCGGGCGGAACTTGGGTTCAAGGACGAGTTAATGCTGGTGCACCATTCGAATTTACGTCGGGTTAAACGGATTGATATTCTCCTCGAAGCCGTGGCGCGCGTGCGACCGAGGGAGGCCTTTAAACTGGTGATACTGGCGGGCGAGGATTTTTCGCCTTACCAAAGCCAAGTGGAGCGACTTGGTTTGGCGGATCGTGTGGTGGTGCGTGAAAAAGTGCTGGATGTGGAGGATTACCTGCAGGCGGCCGACCTGGGCGTGTTTGCCTCGGAGTCGGAGAGTTTCTGTCTGAGTATTCTGGAGGGCATGTGGTTTGGATGCCCGAGTGTTTCCACTGCGGTGGGCGGCATCCCCGAACTAGTCGTTTCCGGGGAGACCGGGGCGCTCGTTCCTGTCGCTGATACCGTCGAGTTGGCCAGAAGGGTGGAGTCACTGGTGCATCATCCGCTGGAGCGTCGTCGGCTGGGCGCCGCGGCGCTGCTGCGGGCCCGCGCGATGTTTTCGGCTGCGGTCATCGTGCCGCGGTACGAAGAGCTCTACGGCCGGGTGTGTGCAACGGATCGGGGTTGAGGCTGATCCGCGCGCCCGTGGGGCCCGCCACGGCAGCGAGGGCGGCTTTCTTGCCCCAGAATGGCCTGGGCCGCGCGCTCGTGGGCCCGCCACGCGGGCGCGGGGTGGTTTAAGGAGCGGGCAAAAACTGCTCCCGGTAGGCTTTACCCCGCTCGAGTTGCGCGACCACGGCGGCGTAGTCGCGGTGGGCGAGCGCAGTTTGAAAGGCGGCGAGCTCGGCTTGGAATTTGCCCAGTGCGCCGAGCACCTCGTCGCGGTTCTGCTCGAGAATACTGCGCCAGAGCTGGGCGTCGCTGGCGGCGATGCGAGTGGTGTCGCGGAGGCCGCCGCCGGCGAAATTACGCCAGGTGGGATTTTCCCGCGCGAGCGCCGCGCACAAGTTCGAGGCGATGACTTGGGGAAGGTGGCTGATGTGCGCGACGATCCTGTCGTGTTCATCGGGGGCGACGGCCACGACTTGGGCCCCCAGCTGGCTCCAGAAGGCTGCGATGGCCGCGATCGCGTGGGGCGCCGTTTCCGCCAAGGGCGTGATGAAGCAGGTTCGCTTTTGGAAGAGCTCCGCCATGCCGTGCTCCCAGCCCGTTTTTTCCGATCCGGCCATCGGGTGGGCGCCGACAAAGTGTGCATGGGGGGCCACGGCCGCGGCGCCGAGGCGAGAGATTTCTCCTTTCACACTCCCGACATCGGTGACCAAGCTGCCCGGGGGTAGCGCTGGGGCAATCTGCTGGATGAGCGGAACGATTTTATCGACCGGGGCCGCGATCACGACGAGGCTCGCTTGGCGGACGGCATCTTCGGGCGTATTCGCGACACCATCGCACCAAGGTTGCTGGCTCAGCGCAAGGCGGGACGCGGGGCGCCTTGCCCAGACAACGATGCGTTGGGCCGCGCCGTGCAGGCGGGCGGCGCGTGCGACCGAGCCGCCAAGTAAGCCCGGCGCCAAAATCGTCAGCTGAGGGTGAATGGTCGCTGTCATGGTTGGAGGCACGCAAAAACTCCGCAGTCTGTCGAGCGACGATGCGCCTGCGCGCTTGCGCTCACGGTGTTTTACCCATCCGCACGATGCGCGCGAACTCGTCACGCGTGACGGGTTGGACCGAAAGCCGCGAAATCCGGAGCAACGTCATTTGCGCGAGAGCGGGGTCAGCTTTAATGCGGGTGAGGGTGGCTGGGTGGGCGAGGCTTTCGCCCACTTTCACCGTGACGGCTACCCAGCCCGGTTCCGAGGTCGTCTCGTCAGGAAAAGCGGCCTGCGTTACCTCCGCCGTCCCAACCACCGCCTTGGTGGTCATGCTCTCGTAGAACAGGACGCGGTCGCCGGGGCGCATCGCGCGGAGGTGCAAGCGCGCTGAGTAGTTGCGGACGCCAGTCCAAGCGGTTTGGCCGTCCCGGACGAAGTCCTGCCAAGCGTAGGTGGAGGGCTCGGTTTTTATCAGCCAGTATTGCGTTGTCATGCGTGGGAAAGGTGAGTGCGCTGCACGCAAATGGAACCGGTCGATCCTGAAAAGCTAAAAGCTCGGCGTGTGCAGATTATCATCTATCTCTTGATGGCGGTTATGATCGGTTTCCCCGTGCTGGCATTTTGTTTTCGCCACATTTAAAAAATAGCTTTTCTTGTTCACGTGAACGCAACGCTCTTGCCCATCCGGTTAGTCTTTGTGGTGATCTGCGCTTCGGCCGGTTGGCTGGTGTGCTATGCGAGCCCGGATTGGGATCCGTTTCGTTCCCGCGGTGTTCTGATCGGTCTTTTGCTCGGAGTCTTGGTCGTTTTGACCGATTTACTTCTCAAGGGTTTCTCCTTGCGCGGGCTTTCGGCGGTGACCCTGGGCATGGGCTTGGGTTCTCTCATCGCTTACCTGATCAGTGCCTCGCCGTTATTTGAGCGGGCTGATGATCAAGATAAATTTCTGGTGCGATTGGCGTTGTTTCTCGTCGTCACCTATCTGGCGACCGTGATCGCTTTACGTGGTAAAGATGAGTTTAATTTGGTGATTCCCTACGTACGGTTTGTTCCGCACGAGGTCGACGTTCCGTTGGTGGTCGTGGACACCAGCGTCCTCATTGACGGTCGGATCGCGCGGGTTTGCGAGACGGGTTTTTTAAGTGTCGCCCTGGTCATACCGCGTTTCGTCTTGAAGGAGCTGAGTCTCGTGGCTGATTCGCCCGACAGCCAAAAACAGGCGAAGGGGCGGCGGGGGCTGGAGATATTAGCGGAGCTCCGGCGAATTAAAAATCTCGATATTAGAATCGTGGAAAGTGAAGTGGGGAAGCAGGATGAATTAAATGCGAAGTTGATTTTTTTGGCGCAGTCCATGTCGGCGAAGATCCTCACGACGGATTTTAATTTGGCGAAGATGGCGGAGTTTCAAGGCGTGCCGTGGCTGAATCTCAACGCACTTGCGAAGTCGTTGCGCTCGGAATTGATGGTCGGCGAGCAGTTGGACGTGTTGCTACTCAAGCCCGGCAGAGACGAAGGGCAAGCGGTGGGCTACACGGAGGACGGCTCGATGGTGGTCGTTAACGGCGGCCGCGCTCTGATTGGTCGGAGCGTCGTCGCTGAAATTATCAGCGTGCTACCGAGTGGCACTGGGAAAATGATATTTGCACGTTTCCTGAGCGAGGCATGATGACTCTAGTTTGGCTCTGGATTTCGTGGCTAGGACAGACGCTTCTTAAAATTGATGTTTACTTGCGTGCGACGATTTCCCAATACCTTTCGGCCTGTTGGGCCAGTAGCTCAGTTGATAGAGCGCGTCGTTCGCAACGACGAGGTCGTCGGTTTGATCCCGATCTGGTCCACCATTCAGTTTTTCGTTTATAACGAGGGTTAGCCCTTCATCCGATCCCGTCCCCACGTTAACACCGCATTTTGTGGCCTCTTGGGCTTGGCTGGCATCCAAGCCTGGGCCCTGCCGCCCCGAAATCGAAATCTAAACCCTGATGTGGAAGGGTGGCATCCATCCATAAAAGGAGCCCCTTTCTCGACGGTGATCTTGTTCGGCGAGGCGGCGCTTCGCCAGGTGCTCGCGAACTGCGCCCAGCATTATCACGAGAAGAGGGGCCACCAAGGTCAGGACAACGTGATCTTTCGCCCATGGGACGCAGACCCGATCGGCCGCTCCACTGAGAAATATCCCAACCCGCGGGCGGTGCGGCGGTCAGCTGAAACGCTCTCACGGGGCCGCCGCCTGAGCTTACGGCTTAGGTAACCGGCGCCAACCGCCGCCAACCCTTGAGATCGTTGGGTTGCGCGGGTTTCCCGAGGTGGCCGTCGGGCGTGATCGATCCGAGCGCCAAACGCAGGGATCTGTTGGCGGGGGCGGGCGGGCCGGTCGCTTTACAGGAGCCAGGCCTCAAAATCAGATTTTGGCCATGAATGGAGGAGGCTGACCGGCGTCCGTTCCTAACCATTTTAAAAATGTTTTTTCTGAGGAGCCGCCGGAGGGGCCGCGTTGGTTCTGATCCGTAACCCCGTTTATCGGACGGTGCTGGCGTTGGCCCTGGATTTGAGCGACGGGCCTGCCGGGGCGGCGCGGCTCCTCTGGCGCCACTGCCGGGGTACGGCGTAATCGCAACTTGACTTTAAGGCCGCTCATTTGCGAGATCCGCCGGCTATTTTTGCGTATGCATTTGATTTTCAACTTCGTGTTGGCGTCAGGCACTTTGTTATCAGCGCAGGACTCGGCTTTTCGGTCGAAAACTGGCTACAGGATAGCCACAGATTAGGAATTTTTTTTGTCTTGATCCTCATTTTGATTTAGCTCCGTTCCCAACCCGAAAACTCAATGACCCGAACCTTGATTCCTGATTGCCTTACTTACCCTTGGCCCAAGCGCCTTCGTGCCTTCGCTCTTCTGGGCGCGGCTCTTGCTGGTTTATTTTCTCCGCCTAGTTTCTCGGCCGAATCGGTCACTACTGGGGTCGTTTCCGGTATTGTGACCAATCAGACGACGGGTAACGGCCTCATCGGTGCCCGCGTGGAGATTCCGGCGCTTAACCTTTCGGCTTTGGTCGACGATACTGGGCGCTATCTACTCAAGGTGCCAGCGGGCACCCACGAGTTAGTTGTCACCTACACTGCGTTGGATACGCAGCGGGCGATGGTCAGGGCTGAACTCGGCCAGCCGGTGGTGCGTAATTTTATCATGAGCAGCTCGGTGCTGATGTTGGATACGTTTAAAGTCGTCAGCGAAAAGGCGGGACTCGCCTCCGCGCTTACTCAGCAGCGAAATGCAGATAATTTTAAAAACGTGGCCTCGATGGATGCCCTCGGTGATTTGCCCAATATGAACGCCACTGAGCTCGCGATCCGGTTGCCCGGCGTCTCGTTCGGTAATCCCGGTGATGAGGTTGTCGAGGTTATCAGCGTGCGCGGCATGGGCGCGGGGATGAGCTCGATCACGATCGACGGCGGTGGCATGTCCTCGTTTAGCGCGCAGAATCGAAACACGCGCATGACTGCTTTCACGGGCGCGATGTTCGAGGCCCTCGAGCTCGTCAAAGGCCAGACGCCAGATCGCCCAGTCGATTCCCTTGGCGGCAGCGTTAACTTCAAAACCCGTTCTCCCCTCAACATGCGGGAGAAGCGTCGCATCAGTTACAATCTCACTGCGCGCATGGCCCCTTGGTTTACCGAGCAGGTCCCCTTGCGCGAGATGCGCCGGAATCACGAGATGTTTAATGTTTCCTACATGGAGAAGTTTGCGGTTTTTGGCGGTAGCTCGGAAAACCTCGCCGTCTCCGTTAACGGTTTCTATAGCGAAAATGCCTTCGGCTTTTTTCGGACGCAGCGCGATTATCAACAGACGAATACCGGCCCCGCGTTTGTCTGGGATTATCGCACGACCGACAACTACAACAACCGCAAGCAACGCAGTGTAAACACCAAGTGGGATTACCGTCTGACCCGAAACTCACTCATCAAGCTTAACTTGATTTACAACGATGCGCCGGAGCCAATGCGCCGCCAGTACCAGACCCGCGCCTTTGCCGGTAGCCAGACCACGGTGCCCAATGCCACCAACACGGGCGTCGTTCCGGGTTGGACCGATCGGATCACGACCGTGCGCGCCGTGCCGGTCCCTAAGCTTAACGCCAACGGGACCGTTAATACGAATACCTCTGGCACCACCCAGCCCGCCCTCATCGACGTGGGCGCCACGCTCATCAATCGCGACCAGCGCCTCCGCCATATGGATATCGGGGGCGAGCACACGCTGGGGCGTCTCGAGACGGATTGGGCCGCGCTTTGGAGCCGGACTCGTTACCGCACCCTTGGTGCGGAGGGTTCCCTCACGAATCGCATTGGCAACATCCCTTTTCGCGGTCCCAACGGACGCGACAACAGCGTGACCCCAAACGCGACGAGCCTCCTGGACAATGTGGTGGGCCCCAACGGCGAGACGGGCGTCGGTTGGATTCTCGATCGCACCCAATCCGATCTTTATCCGCGCTTCATTCAAAATGGCGGGCTCGATTTCACTGATTCTAAGAACTATCGGCCTTCCGTGAACGGGCTGAGCACGGCGGCTGGAAACTTGGATATCGACTTTATCCGAGAGGCCCGCGCCAATTTTAAATACAAGCTGCCCTTCGAGTCCTTTACGGCCTTCCTTAAGACCGGCGCGCAAGTGCGTGATCACGTCGTCGAGTTTGAGCGGAAGAATCGCCGCTGGAGTTATATCGGCAAGGATGCGCTCCAACCCGACCCCTCGATTCTGCTCTGGGATAAAGTCAAAACGGGCCGTAATATCCCGACTTGGGAAGCGGCGGAGTTTATCCAAAATGGTCAGCCGACCAACCCGGCGCTTTGGCAAGAGGATGCTTACTACTACGAGCAGAACAAACTCTCCGGCCCGAGTAAAACGACCGAGACGATCACGGGTTATTATTTCATGACCCAGGGTCGCATTGGGGCGAGTGGTTTTCTCGGCGGTCTGCGACGCGAAGTGACTGAAACCACGGGGGTCGCACGCATTCGCTCCCGCATTCTCAGCACGGCGGCGCAGCAGATTGCGGATCCCGTCGGTTCGGCGAAGCGCGACTACAATCAGGTCTTCGAAAATGAGGGACGCTACGGTCAAAATTTTCCGAGTATCCATCTTTGGCGTGACCTCACGCCCAACGTGAAGCTCCGCTCCTCGTACACGACAAGTTTCGGCCGGCCTTCGCTCGCGAACGCGCTGCCTTCTTTCTCCTTTAACGATGTTAACCAGACCGTTTCGCTGGGTAATCCGGCGCTGCTTCCTCAAAAAGCTAAAAATTGGGACGCCTCGCTGGAGTACTACTTCGAACCTTCGGGCTCATTTTCGGTGGGCTGGTTTCACAAGACGATTCGTGACTTCATTGTATCGGGCCAAGAGACTGGCATCGTCCCAGCGGGCGCGGATAACGATTTTGAGGGAGAATATGTGGGCTACAGAATCCTCCGCAGTGTCAATGCCGGCACCTCCGTCGCGCAGGGGTTCGAATTCGCCTATCAGCAGCAGTTCCGCTTCCTCCCGGGACTCCTGAAGACACTCCGGCTCAATACCAATTTTAGTGTCACCAATACCCACGGCAATTTCGGTACGGTCGGAACTTACCTCGGTAATGGTCAAGTCTCCGGCTTTATTCCGAGAACAGGTAATTTATCGATCTCATGGGACTACCGGAAGTTTGGTGCTTCGATGAGTTACAATTACACGAGTTTAAATATCCGCTCTTACAACGCATCCCAGCCTTCGCGGAATCAATACCTCGCGCCCCGTGAGCTCATCAACATGAACCTTCGCTACCAGTTGCCACGCAATCTCACGTTGAATTTCGGCGTGTCGAATCTGTTTAACGAACCCCAGCGCTACTTCCGGGGCATCGCGGATCAGTTGGAGACTTTCCTCGTGAACGGCACGACGATCACCGTCGGGCTCGAGGGCCGATTCTAAACGCTCGGCTCGTGCGGAGGCGCGCCCGCTGCCAAGGGTGGCTTGGCGTTTTTTCGCCGAGCCACCTTTTCGGGCTACCTTGAGCGCGACTCGGTCGAAATCCGGTGGCCCCTCTGAGCATCGCAGGGGCCGACCCCTCGCCGAAAAGTTGCCGACCTTGATTCGCGCGGTAGCCGCGAGCCTCAGCGTTAGGACGGCGCCCCACTCGCGGTGTGACCGGCGGCGCGAACACCGTCTAATTCTGGCGATCAGGAAATCACCGGAGCCTCGTGAACTCTTGGTGACGTCAGCGCAGGTCATGCCGGAAGAAAAAGTTTAGGCAGAGTTTTTTGATGAAGTTTCTAAGAAAATACTCACTCGGGCGAAGGTGGATGAAAATCCCCGGAAATGCGCGATTTCACGATCGGCGCCCCACGCGCTGGCGTTCGCCGCTTCGGGAAAGTTCCGAGTTCAATAAATAGGGGTATGAGCGGGTGCGAGCAGCGTTGCGCGGGCCTCGCCGGACTCTCGAGTTTAGTCTTGGGTGGAGGGTAGCGGTGGGCGTGCGGCTGGTCGGCGGGCGTGCGTTTTGCGTCGTCGGACGAGCGTAATCTGGTGTAGCCATTCCGGTATGCAGATCGGCGCCGAACTTTTGTTTGATCAGTACGCTCACTTGGTGCGCGGTCGGCGCGTGGGCCTGATCACGAACCCCACGGGCGTCGATCGCAATTTCCGGAGCGTGGTTGACCGCTTTCTGACCTACCCCGAAACTCGGCTGGTGGCGTTGTATGGGCCCGAGCACGGGGTGCGTGGCAATGCGCAGGCCGGTGAGTATGTACCCTTTTACTGGGATGAGGCGTGGCAGCTTCCGGTATTCAGTCTTTACGGACAGTCGCAAAAACCACCGGCGGATATGCTCAAGCGCGTGGATGAGTATATGCGGACGTTTGATACGCAGGCGACCGGCAAGACCGTCGAGCGGGCGATGTTGCAGGCGGTTGATGTCATGGTTTTTGACTTACAAGATGTCGGCACCCGCGTGTACACGTATATTGCTACGATGGCCTATGCGATGGCCGCGGCGGCCGAGGCGGGAATCCCGTTCGTCGTTCTCGATCGACCAAATCCCCTCAACGGTCTCGTTATGGAGGGGCCGATGCTCGAATTCCCTGAGCACAGCTCTTTCATCGGGCTTTATCCGGTACCGCTCCGTCATGGGATGACGGCCGGTGAACTCGCGTGCTTTTTCAATGCGAAGTATCTGGCGCGCCCCGTCGAACTCACGGTGGTCCCGATGACGGGTTGGCGCCGGGCGGATTGGTACGATGTGACGGGTTTACCGTGGGTGCTGCCTTCGCCGAATATGCCGACGCTGGCGACCGCGACGGTTTATCCTGGGCAGGTCATTCTTGAAGGAACGAATTTATCGGAAGGGCGGGGGACGAGTAAGCCTTTTGAATTATTTGGGGCGCCGTGGATCGACGGTTTTACGCTGGCGCGCGCGTTGAACGCCCTTGGCCTGCCAGGCGTGAGATTCCGCGAGACGTGGTTTACGCCGACGTTTTCAAAGTTTGTGGGCGAACGGTGTGGCGGCTGTCAGCTGCACGTGGTTGATCGTGAGGTTTATCGCCCCGTGGCGACGACGTTGACGCTGCTCGCGGTGATCAAGAAAATTTATGGCGAAAGGTTCGCGCTCCACGCTGATTATTTTGACAAGGTGATGGGGACTTCGAGCGTGCGCCAAGCGCTTTTTCGAGGCGATGAGGCGTCGACGATGGTGGCGGGGTTTGCGGCGGGGCTGGAGGAATTTGCGCGGAGCCGTGCTGAATTCCTGCTTTACCCGCCTACTTAGAGGACCGCCGAAGTTGGCCTGCGGGAAATTGACGGGAGCTGGAAGCGGGCGGTCGATTGGCGGGAGGGGTGTTACCGTGCGATTGGTGCTGGAAGTGCGCACCCGAAACCCAGCGGCGATGGCAGTGGTCCGAAAGGGTCCGCCAGATCACCCGCGGCTGGGCCGGAGCGTTTCACTACGGGCCCAGCACGCGCGTGTTTGGCCAACCGCAGACCTTCGTGCGCAACCGGCTCAGACGATGGTTGTGGCGCAAAGATCGCCGCACCCGCGGGCTCTGCAAGTTCTTCACCGACGACCGACTGCCAGGCCAATACAAACTGTGGAACTGGCCGCTCCCCGTGGCCTGGAAACCGCGAACTCCGCTGAAACCAAACCGAAAGTGTCAGGGGTCACTTCAAAACCAGCCAGTTGGGGTCACCCCAAAACCAGCCACCCTGAGCGAGACGGGAGGGTCATAGGATCTTGGGTGCGGTGGGCAAGAGGAAAGACGAAAAAGGACAAGGCCGCGGTTGACGGCAGGAGTTATTCATCAAGTTCCCGAAG
>CAMDOF010000108.1 GCA_945903465.1 Opitutus sp. GAS368 | reverse complement strand
AGGTCGGTTCCCGCCATCACGAGCACCGATCACCTCTGGCGCGGTGACCAAAAGTGGTCCGACATAGTGGTCCGCACAGTCCCCTGTGCGGGTCCGAGTCAGGAGACGCCCCTTCCGCACACGATTGGAATGTTGGCATCCGCACGGCGCGGTCGTGCGGCTCCGAGTCAGGAGACGCCCCTTCCGCACAGGGGACTGTGCGGACCACTTTCGCCAACATCCCCGGCGTTCTTGCGCGCGGTGGAGATACGGCGGGCCTTGTGAACGAATGAGGGCACGCCCGCTCAGGCTCTCAAGAAATCCGTAACTGCTCAGGTCGGTTCCCGCCATCACGAGCACCGATCACCTCTGGCGCGGTGACCATAATGGTCCGCCCATAGTGGTCCGCACAGTCCACTGTGCGGCTCCGAGTCAGGAGACGCCCCTTCCGCACGCCTCGGTCGTGGGCGTGAGGGAGATGGTGGCGAAGTGCGGCTCTGAGTCAGGAAGCGCCCCTTCCGCACAGCGGACGGTGCGGACCCCTTTCGCCAACATCCCCGGCGTTCTTGCGCGCGGTGAAGGTATCGCGGCGGATGCGGCAGAACACCTGGGCGCCGTCTTCGCTGCGGAACAGACCCGCTATTTCCTAAAACGTCTCAGGCGGAGCTGCCAGAACCGCCGATGGCGCTCAATTATTGTGACCCACCGCTGCTCAGTTAAACTGATCCACCGGTGATTGGCTTCCTTTTCCAAGGCGTTCCGGTTTTTTCCACGTTTTCAGAGGAGGAAAGAGCGTTCATGCGCATGAACGAGGGTCAATTATCCGAGCAGCTTTTTTGGAGGTGGGTCAATTTATGTGAGCAGAAGTGAATCCGTTTAAGTGAGCGCCATCGACCGCCACCCCCGAGCCGGAGATGACGCGATCGCGGCTATCATCACGGGTAGAAAAGCGGTCGCCCTCTTCAGCCCATCGCCCGGAGCAAAACCCAATTGTGCGCACGTGCGCACAATTGGCCGCCCCTTGATTTTCAACGCCCCGCCCACCCTGTGCCACCCTATTTTCACCGACCCTGGGATCCCGCACCCGCTCCGCGCCGCGTCCCGCCCTGGTCGATTCGCACGCGATGGGCGCACCTTGGGTGGTCACTCACCCGACCACCCGAGTACGCCCGTCCCAGTCGAGGCGCCACTCATGGACATTGCCGTGCCTATCATGAAGGCCCACGCCTTCGCCGGCTTTGTGGCCACCGCGGGCGTTTTCCCCTACGCGCCGACATTTTCGCACGGTGGCGCAGGCACGCATTCGCCGGCTACGTGCCCGCCGCGTGCGTTGGTGGCGTGTCTCAATAAATCGAATACACGCACACGCCACCCCTGCGCCGGCTTCGCGCCCACCGCATGCGTTGTTCCACCGGAATTGTGATCGCACCACGCCCTGGCGTCCAAATTCCCCGCATAATCTCCCGCCGTTCCCGCCCGGCACGCCGATCCCACCGCGTCTTCTTCGGGAACGCGTAAAGGGTCCCGGCCCATCAGCAACCCGCCGGGCGGCTCGCGCTCGGTCAGCTTCCGGCCAAACTTCATCGCTTCATTCCAGCAGCCTGTCGGACTGAGAGATTTTTAAAAAAGCCGACGCCACAGAATCGCTGATGCGGCATTTTCCCGGAGGGTTCTGATAGCTTTGCTGGTCTAAAATTCAGGAAACCGAGTGGAATACCCCTAAAGTCCGACCGAGCGCCAGGAGCCATTCCCCACGGGGAGTTGCCCTCTCTGGGAATACGACAGGGGGCTTCCCCTCACCTTCTGCCATTGCGCTGAAATCCCCTCGGGAAAATCCGGCAAGAGACTTGGTTTACCGGAGTACCCGAGTACGCGCGCACGTTTGTTGGCGAGGCGCCGGAAGCCTCAGAAGCCTGACGGGATCAGTTGAATCGTGAAATTATAACGACCGGAAACGGCCTTGGTCGTTCAATCCGCGAAGTCGGTCCGGCGATCCGCCGCAGACGGACGCAGCCACCTCCGAGGAAAGACCGGATCAATTTTAAGGCTTGGCGGAAGGAATGGTTTTTTTCATTTCACCCAAGGCGGCGAACGCACGCATGAGCGGTGCGCCGCGATAGCTGAAGTCGGGGAACTTTTCGCCCTGCGGAGTTTGCAGCGGCAGCCACCAAGGCAACGCGCGAGGCAGCGGCGAGGCGTCGTCGCAAAACGTCACGAAGGCGAGGCGCGCGGTGTCCTCCGCTGCTTTGAGTGCAGCGGCGTTCTGTTTGGCGCGATAGACCGAGAGGTGCGCAATGATTTGCTTCGCGTAGGCGGCGGGGTCGGCGGAAACGACCAGCACCTCGTGCTCAGCAGACTTCGACGAGAGAGCGAGCTGGCCGCCCTTGTTCTTAAACAAGTCTTCCTCGATGCTCGGACCCGATTCCCGGAAATCGGCGCGGGCTTGCGCGTAGCTGGGCTCACCCAGTTGCAGTCTGGCAAATTCACGCATGCGTGCCGCGGTCTCCGGCAGGGCCTGCTCGAGCAACGGTGCGACTTCAATGCAGTGGTGCGCGAGCCGGTCGGATTGGTCGGTGCGCTGCGGCGCACCGCCATTCAGTTCCGGCTCGAAGTCGTAAGGCAAAAATCCGTATTTCGTCGTGCGCTTGACCATCATGGCCGTGACGCGGTCGAACGCCTCCCGCAGTTCTTGTTTCACTGGGGCTTTTGTGGACTGGAGATAGGCGGCGGCCCAAATGCGGAAATAGGCGGTGATGTGCGCGGGAAACCCCGAGGGACTACCGAGCCGATTGTCTTCACCCGTGTAGTCGCCGTGGCGGCAGAAGATGGCGTTCGGTTTGTCCCAAAAGTGCTGCCGCCAGATCCCGAGCGCGTAACGCTCCAGCGGCGTGAGACCGCCCGGCTGCGCCGCCGGGATCTTCGCCAGATAGCTGGTGAAAGGCGTGCGGTCCTTCACCTCATGCATCGCCCCGTGGTAAAGACGCTCGCTCGGCCCGGCAAAATAAGTCGGGCGCTCATAGACAAAATCCCAGCCCAGATGCTCGCCCCAGGGATAGAGGCCGGTCTTTTCTCCCTGCGTGTGGCGAAACCACCATTCAATCGCCAGCTCCGCTTCGCCCCGGTACCTCGCTTCGTGAGTGATCCGCGTGAGGTCAAAGAGCAGGTAGTAAAGATCGCGATCCTCCTCTGGGTCGCAGCCATAGACGGTGACTTTATGGGGGCCGGCGGAACCGAGGCCTTCCGGGTAATTCACGCAGCGGTTAAAATCGAATCGGTTGAAACTCGTCGGGATGCTGGCAGGGAAAAGCCGCTTAATCTCGGCCTGTTTGCTGGCTTCCTTCTGCAGCATCTTCGCGGTGATCGGGGCGAAGAGCGGATAGGGCGTCAATTGCGGCTCCGGCTCACGAGTGACGGCGTTGGCGAAAAGCGGACTCTTGGTGGTGCCATAACGGTCGCGGCCAAACTCAATCATGCAGTCAGCATACCGCCGGGCGACCCCGAGCCAGTCCACGGGGCCCAGCTTCGCCACGCGTGCCTTTGCCAGCTGGTCCAGCTCCATCGCACCAGGAATGTCCACGGCGAAGTCGGTTGGTTTGATTTTCGGCTTGCCCGCAGCCTGCGAGGCCGACTCCGGCAGTAGGGCCACAGCCACGAGGCAGAGGCTGACGCCGCCCGCCTTAAAGAAGAAATTCATGGGAGTGAGGAAAAGGGGTGGCAAGAGGTGGGCCGAGCTCGTCTTTCCGGCCAAAGAACCACGCCACCAAAACGATAAACAGCTCGGTCGACGGAGTGTCGAGCGGACAAAACCGTCGAGCAGAAAAACCAGATCGGCCACCAAGAGCAGGCAGGCGGCCAAAACGAACAGACGCCCAGTTTCATGAGGAATTCGTCGAGTCTCAGCCTTGCGCGCATTCTGCACACGCTGCGCGATGACCGCCATGGCGCGGTCGAGCGCCTCGCCATCATCCAACAGACTGATAAATTCTAGAATTTGGCGGCCAAGGCGATGCGGGCCTCTTGCCCGTGAGTGAAAGTCCAAATTTCAACCGCGATTGATAGTACACCCTGCGCCAACCCTGCAAACGTCCCGCTCCACCTCGATTGACAACCGCCTGCTGGCGGGCAGGCGGGCCGCTTCCGCGGCTACTCGGCCCCTCAATCTATGAAATCACCCAGCCCCTTTTTAAAAACCTTACAGCCACGACGCGTAAACCGCGTGCCCCTCGAAAAGAAACCCGACTGAGTTTCCTCACTCGCTCCGCGTCGCGGCCATTGGTGAAATTGATCGAAGGGCGCGCGTTCAAATCGACAACGGATGCTGCCGGTTGCGCAGCGGTAATTCCACGCGACCGCGGGACAAGCCAGCTGCGAAGATCGCGTGAATCATCTCGAGCGACTTCATCGCGGCGTAGCCACTACACACCGGCTCGCGGTCCGCGGCGATGGCCGCGAGCCAATCGTCAACGACCACGCGGTTGGCCGTGACCATTCCACCTGAAGCCACGACCGCACCTCCCGGAGCACTCACCAAGGGCACCCAAGCTTGCGACGCACCGAGATGCTTGGTCAGCCCAGGTTGCAAAACATAAACGAGCGTGTGCACGTCGTTCAACAGACGCACCCGCCCCCGCGTACCCACGAACTCCATCCCCCACGGTCCCGCCACCGCGGCGTTTTTAGCACGGCTCGTATAATGCACGTTGACACCGTCCGAAAGCGCGAACTGGGCCTCGATCTCATCCCCGATGATCGGACCGATATTCTCCGTGCCCTCGCGCACCTGCGCCGGCGTCACCTCGCGATCTTGCTGCAAAATCCGCGCGATGCACCCGTGCGCATCACCGGCAAAAAAACGCACGAGATCAAACTGGTGCGTGCCGAGCACCAGCAGATCCTCGCCCCCCGCGCGCTTGTCCTGCTTGCCGTGCACCCGAATCTCGAGAAGTTCACCCACGAGCCCTTCGGCAATTTTCTGCTTGAGCAGCAATGTCTGCGGAGCGAGCCGCCCCTGATGGGCCACGGCAATTTTCAAGCCACTCTTTCGGGCCACCGCCAACAACGCATCCGCGTCAGCCAGCGTGCGCGTGAACGGTTTCTCACAGTAAACATGCGCGCCCACTGCCAGCGCGGCACTCACCATCGCATAATGCTGATCCGTCCACCGCGGCGCAACACTCACCAACTGCGGTCGCTCCTTCGCCAGCATTTCCTGGTAATCACTATACACACGCCGCGCTCTCACGCGCTCCTGCGTTTTCGCCCGCCCAACCGCATCGGCGTCGGCCAGCCCAACAATCTCAATGCCAGGGCGGTCACTAAATACCTGGTCCAATCCGTGGCCATAATTACCCCGACCACTATGCCCGATAATCGCCGCGGTCATAGGTTTTCCACCGCTCCCAGTCGCCGCCTTCACCCGAGCACCCAGAGCTCCCACCGAAGCAACCGCGGCAGAATAAATAAAATGTCGTCGATTCATCACCCTCGTCACTGCGCTCGTCGCCCCCCCAATGCAATCCACCACTGCGTCCCCTTAATCTCAGCCACCCACTCGGCGGCCCACCCCAAAAAATTCCAGCCACCTCTCGCCTTGAAAAAAGCATCCCGCTCCATTTTTTTTAAGCGGAGGATTGCTTTTATTAAAATAGGTGTTCACATGAACACTATGAGCGAACTTCTCACCGATCGACAACGGCAAGTCCTCGATTTCATCCACGCCCACCATCGCCAAGAAGGCGTCTCCCCGTCACTCCGCGAAATCCAGGCCCACTTCGGGCTGGCCAGTCCATTTGGGGTCAAACGCCACCTCGATGCCCTCACCGCCAAAGGAGCGCTCCGCCGCCTCGATGGTAAAGCCCGCGGGCTCCTCCCTCAATCTCACCCGCGCCGCGGCGCCCTCGCCGAAATCCCCCTTTACGGCACCATCCCCGCCGGCTTGCCCGTCTCCGCAGAGCCCCAGGAACCCGACAGCTACATCTCCGTCGATACCCACTCACTCGGCGTCCGACCCAGTACCCCTCTCTTTGCCTTGCGCGTCCGCGGCGACTCCATGATCGATGCCTGTATCCTTAATGGGGATACCGTCTTCCTCACGCCACGTGAACCGCGCCCGCGCGATATCGTCGCCGCCCTGATCGACGGCGAATCCACTCTGAAACGTTTTCTACTGCATCACGGTCAGCCCTTCCTACGCGCGGAAAATCCACGCTACCCCGATCTACTTCCTGCGACCGAACTCATCATCCAGGGCGTCATGATCGGCTTGCTCCGCACTCAGTCGAATTAGCCCAGCTCAACTCCGGTCGCCCCCCAGCCCGCCTTCGCGCGGAGGCCCGCTCCGAGGATGCCTCGCCGGAACCTCCGCTCGGAGCTCCGTGCCCGGCACCACCACTTTTCAATCCACCATGTTTCAACCACACCACCTAAATACAACCGATCAACGCAACCCGCCGGGTGCGGAGACGGGCCGGCCCACCGGAGCCTGCCACCCCCCATTCACGCTCGCCCGCGCGTCCTCGCGACCTCCGGCAATGGACGCGCCCATCGAGCTGACCGCGGCGCTCCACCTAGCGAACGCACCCAGCAGCCTGTCGGACTTAGAAAATAAAGGCCTCCGGAAGCGATTATTTGCGAGTTTGAGTTAACAAAAAGTCGAATAGTGAGCCACCGACGCCTTCCAGCGGCTAAGTCCGAAAGACTCCTAGCAGCCAGGCCTCTCCTTCACCCTAAATCATTAATTACTATCCGACTCTTTCGTCCACTCGGCCACGTCCGACCTCCGCTAATCCGCGTCTCGAGCACACCCACCTCTCAAGTCTGCCATTTTTCATCCGTATCTCTTATTGCGCATCTGTCTCTCATTCCAATCCGCCTCCCATGCTTTCACTTATAAAATCATTCTTCGCTCCCACCGTCCGCTCCCATCGCCGTGTACTCCTGCGCGATCTCCACGCCTTTGGGATCGTCAGCATATTCCGTCGCCCATCCCTCTTGCGCGTATGGGAACCCCTCCGCGAAAACCACGACGGCCACGCGACTTTTTCGGGTTAATCCTCACCACGTAGGCTGGGATTTTTTGGCTTGATCGATGATGGCGGACGCTGTCCGCGGTACGAAGTCAGATCCTAATCACCGCGGGGCGCACGTCCCCGCGGAGGTTGCACCCAAAGACCAAGCTCGGCCACGCCGCCCCATCCGGCCACGCCGCCAGCAGGCCCTCGCCTTAATTCTCCCACCGCCCTGACTGCACAGCATCGAGCAATTCTGATCCTTCCCAAAGTTGACGATCGCCTCGGCCATACCGCGCGCCGTGCACCGCATCGACGGCGTTCTTCTTTAGCCAACGCCCGGCCAGCGCCGAGCTCGCCTCCCCCGGACCAACGTTTGCACCGATTCACGCGCGCGTGGCCAAGCTCGCGCCGGGACCACCCAAGCCAAGGACCCGCCCCGATCAACCCGCGCCCACGCTTCTTCGCGCTCCCTTTCACCACTCACTGCTCACCGCGCCCGCCACTCTCCTCGCCCGGATATTTCACACCCAACTTGACCCAATGCATTTCACAGAGACCACGGAGCCCAACCCACAGAAGTCACCGAGCGGACAAGGTGTTTGGCTCCGTGACCTCGGTTCGGACCTCGGTGCTCTCTGGGAAAAAGATTTTCTTCAGAAAAGTGGGATTGATGCGGGCTAGGGGGACGACGCAGGTAACAACCCGACGCTAGGAGTCCGTCGGACTTAGCCGCTTGAAGGCGTTTATGGCTCACTATTCGATTTTTTATGAACGCAAACTCCCCAAGAATTGATGCCAGAGGCCTTGGTTTCCTAAGTCCAACAGGCTGCTAGCGCGGCCCAGTGCGCCCACTGCTCACGGCCACCACGCACCTCGCACCGCTCACCACGCGCCTCGCACCACGCGCCTCGCACCACGCACCACGCGCCACGCACCACGCACCGCTCACGGCCACCTCGCACCACGCACCGCGCACCGCGCACCGCTCACCACGCACCGCTCACCGCCACCTCGCACCTCGCACCACGCATTACGCACCACGCATTACGCACCACGCATTACGCACCACGCACCGCTCACCGCCACCTCGCACCTCGCACCACGCACCGCGCATTACGCACCACGCACCGCTCACCGCGCACCGTTACCGAGACCTCACGACGTGCCGTTGCCCACTCAGACACTCACTCACCAGCCAGCCACTCGCCCGCCCATCGCCCGCATGGCCAAAACTCCCCTGCGCCAGAACATCACCCACTCACTCCGCGCCGCACTTGGTCGTCGCACGGGACTGCTCACTCCGCCTCTGGGCCGCGACGCGTGCACTCCGCCGCGACCGCCTCCGCTCCACCATGGCCACCACGCCTAACAAACTTGCCACGCTCCGGCTTCTCCTCGCCGAGCGGTTTCCAACCACCGCCCGCTCCCACGGGCGTACCTTGCTCACAGGGATTCCCTCGCTCGACCACGCCACCGGCGGTCTGCCTCTCGGGGCCATCACTGAAATAATAGCCACCGCTCCAAGTTGTGGCAGCATGCTGGTTCTCGGCCAATTACTGCTCGCCACTCGCGCCACCCGCACCCGCCTCGCACTCATTGACGCCAGCGACTCATTCGACCCTGCCTCGTTCAACGAGGATCTACTCAGCCATCTAGTCTGGGTGCGGTGCACAGGCCAGGCGGCCGCACTTCAAGCCGCCGATCTCCTCATCCGCGACGCCAACCTCGGCCTCGTCGTCCTCGATCTCCGGCGCATCCCCGCTCGCGATTTAAGAGCGACGCCCGCTCAGCACTGGTACCGACTGCAGCGGGCCGTCGAGCCGTCCGATCTCGCGCTGGTCATCACCACCCCCTGCGCCACGGTGCCGAGCGCTCAGGTGCGTTTCGAACTCAACACGCCCCACCCCCTCGACGCCCTCGACGGCGAACGCGCGAAACTGACCACCGCGCTCGCGCCCACCCCGCAACGCCAACGCCGGCACACTGCCGCCAGCTAGAGCCCTCCCACTCACCGCCTCGCGGCCACGCTCAAGGCGTCGCGCACTGGAACGTCTGCTTCACCCCCTGCCCCGCTTAACCGAGCGAGCGCCTCGGCGAACGCGCCAAGCCATCTGCCACCTGGCTCCTCCTCCGACCGCCCCCGCCCACGCAGTACACCTTCTCTCCCGCGGGCACCGCCCCACTCGACACCCTTTCCCACCCTTGCCGTCACCATGTTTGTTGCTCTCCACATCGCCGACTTTGCCTTGCACGCGGTGCTCCGAACCGAGCCCAACGCCGCACCGCGCGCCGCCGCACTCTTCAGCAGCTCCCGCCAAAAATCGCTCGTCACGGCCGCAACGGCAACCGCCCGAGCCGCCGGCGTCGCCCTGGGTATGAGCGCGCCCCAAGCCGTCGCCCGTTGCCCTGAACTGATCATCCGCGCCCCCAGCCCGGTCGCCGAAACCGAGGCCCGCGCCGCCCTCCTCGCGGTCGCCTTGACCCTTTCACCTTCCGTCGAAGACACCGCCCCGGGCCTCTGCACCAGCGACCTCCGGGCCCACGCGCCTCCCCACGAGCTCAGCGTCGCCACCGCGGTCACCCGGTTGCAACAACTCGGCCTACCCGCCACCGCGGGCATCGCCCGCACCCCCCTCCTCGCGGTCTACGCCGCTAAAGCCGAACGTTCCCCCTCCGCCGTCTCTAACCCCCGTGCGCTCGATCAGTCCGACGACTCCGCCGAAGACGCCCCGGGCTGGCTCTTCGATGAACCTAGCGCGCCCTATTTAAGCTTACCCGGCCCCGTGCTTACGGTGAGAAACGAAGCCTCTTTTTTAGCCCAGCTCCCGCTCTCCGTGGCGGATCCCACACCCGAGTTCATCACCGTCTTCGCCCACTGGGGCCTGCGCACGCTGGGCGACCTGACTACCCTTCCGCGCGAAGAGATCGTGCGTCGCTTTGGCCTAGCCGGTCTCGATCTCTGGAATCGCGCCGCCGGCGGTGACGTCCGTCCGCTCCATCTCGTCGTGCCCAAAAGAGATTTCCAGGCCGCCGTCACCTTCGAACAATCCATCGAGTCCCTCGAACCTCTCCTTTTTATTCTTCGCCGCCTGCTGGATCGCCTGACCCTTGAATTGCGCACCAGCCACTCCGTCGCCTCCGCGGTCGCCCTCACGCTTCGCCTCGAAGACGACGCCCACCACACCCGCGACGTGCGGTTACCCACGCCCACGGCCGATCCCGCCACCCTTTTCCGCGCGCTGCACATCTCCTTAGAATCCCTCAGCACCACCGCCCCAATTCGCGCCCTTGAAATCAACCTGACACCAACGCGACCGCTCATCCGCCAGCACGGGCTCTTCGAAACTAGCCTGCGCGATCCTCATGGCTTCGCCGAAACCCTCGCCCGCGTCGCCGCCCTCGTTGGCTCCTCACACATCGGCACACCATCGTTCGCGAACACGCATCGCCCCGACTCCCACCAGCTCCAACCGCCCACCGCGGTCATCCCCCCCGCCGCCGATCCCAACGTCCACATGGCGCTCGGCCTGCCTCTCCGCCGTTTCCGCCCACCTCTACCCGCGACCCTCGAATTCGCTCCACCAGAGCGAAAACCCACCTACCTTTTTACAAAAAATTTCCAGGGAGATATCACTGGGATCCGCGGTCCTTGGCGCAGCAGCGGCGACTGGTGGCAAACCGACCTCGCCTGGTCACGTTGCGAATGGGACGTCGCCCTCGCCACTGGCGGTCTCTACCGGCTCCTGCTGATCGGCGATGCGTGGTTCGTCGAGGGCGAATACGATTAATCAAAAGACAATTATCCTCCCGCCGCCGGAGCCCCCCGCCCGCCCGATGCGCAACCACCACCACCGCCACCGCCGGCGCCCCCGCCCGTCATGAACACGTACCGCGAACTTCACGCCCGCAGCGCTTTTAGTTTTTTACGAGGAGCCTCCGCTCCGGCTGATCTCGCCCTGCGCGCCGCCGAGCTCCAGCTCCCCGCCGTCGCCTTGCTCGATCGCGATGGAGTCGCCGGGGCGGCCCGCTTTTTTGGGTCAGCCCGCGAGAGCGGCCTACGCGCCCGCGTCGGCGCCGAACTGACCATGGATGACGGTAGCGTCGTCCCGCTCCTCGCGCTCAACCGCACCGGCTATCAAAACCTCTGCCAGCTGATCACCGAGGCGAAACTCACGCCGCGCCCCACCGACCTCGCGCCCACCGACCAACCACCCCACATCGACCCCCTCAATCGCAAGCGCCCGTGCTTCGCCACATGGTCCGAACTCGCCCGCTACTCCGCCGGCCTCGTCGCCTTCACTGGGGACGAAGAGGGTCCTGTCCGCCGCGCTTGGCGCACATCCGGGGCCAGCGCGAGCCACACCGCTCTCCACAAACTCATTGCCATCTTCGGCCAAGGCCACGCCCAGCCCCGCCTCTACGTCGAGTTGCAGCGTCACCGCCTGCGCGGCGAGGAACGCGAAATCACTTTTCTCCGCGACCTCGCCGCCGCCTGCAACCTGCCTCTGCTCGCCACCGGCGGGGTCAATTATGCCACCCCCGCCGCCCGCGCCACCGCCGACGTCTTCACCTGCTTACGCCTCCGCACCAACCTCGATCAAGCCGGCCGCCAACTCGCACGCAACGCCGCGCGCCACCTCAAATCTGCCCACGACATGGCCCAGCTTTTTGCTGATCTCCCCGCCGCCCTCGCCCACTCCGTCGAACTGGAGGAACGGCTCGAGTTTACCCTCCAGAATCTCGGCTACCGCTTCCCCGATTATACCCCTCCTCATGGCGAATCGATGCCCGCTTTTCTTCGCACCGTCACCGCCGCCGGCGCGATTCAAAGATACGGCCAACCCAGCCAGCGCGTGCTGGCGCAGATCGAGAAAGAACTCAGCCTCATCACTCGACTCGGTTTCTGCGGCTATTTTTTAATCGTCTGGGATATCTGCAAATTCTGCCGCGAACACGGCATCCTCGTCCAGGGCCGGGGTAGCGCCGCCAACAGCGTCGTCTGCTACGTCCTCGGCATCACCGCCATCGATCCCATCCATCACGAACTGCTCTTCGAACGTTTCCTCAGCGAGGGCCGCGTCGGGCGCGATGGGCATCCTTCATGGCCGGATATCGATCTCGATCTCCCCAGCGGCGAACTCCGCGAGCGCGTCATCCAGCGCGTCTACGAGGCCTACGCCCCCCGCGGCGCCGCCATGACCGCCAATGTCATCACTTACCGCGGGCGTAGTGCCGTCCGCGAAATCGGCCAAGTCCTCGGTTTCACCGACGACGCCTTGGATCGTTTCTCGGGACTGTGCGCCCACGGCGATTTCCCCGATACGCTCCCACTGCAAGAGCAACTCGCGGCCGCCGGCATCGCCGCCCACCATCCGCGCGCCGAGGCCATGGTCCGCCTCTACCACCAGATCCACGGTCTTCCCCGCCATCTCGGTCAACACAGCGGCGGCATGGTCATTGGCCAGGGCCAACTCGACCGCATCGTCCCACTCGAAAACGCCACCATGCCCGGCCGCGTTATCGTCCAATGGGATAAAACCGATTGCGAGGACCTCGGTATCGTCAAGGTCGACTTCCTCGGCCTCGGTATGATGGCCGCCCTCCAATCCACCTTTGCACTCTGTCGCGATCGCGGCCGCCCCGTCGAACTTTACACCATCCCGCCCAACGACACCGCCACTTTCACCGCGATGCAAAACGCCGACACCATCGGAGTTTTCCAAATCGAAAGCCGCGCCCAGATGGCGTCTCTCCCACGGATGCGCCCCGCCTGCTTTTACGATGTCGCCATCCAAATCTCCATCGTCCGCCCCGGCCCCATCATCGGCCATCTTACCCACCCTCTCGTCCGCCGCCGCACCGGACTCGAACCCGTCACCTACATCGATCCCAGCGTCGATGACCTCGTCGCCCCCATCTTGCGCCGCACCCTCGGCGTTATTCTTTTTCAAGAACAGATGCTCGAACTCGCCATGAAACTCGCCCACTTCACCGGCGGCGAGGCCGAGGAACTTCGTCGTGCCATGGGTAATGTGAAAAACGAGGGCCGCCTTCAACGCGCCCTCGCCAAACTCGTCGTCGCCCTCCGCCGCGCCGGCCGCAACGAAACCGTCGTCAAAAAAATCAGCGAGTCCGCCTTGTCCTTTGCCGCCTACGGCTTCCCCGAGTCGCACGCCCTCAGCTTCGCCCTCCTCGCCTACGCGAGCACGTGGCTCAAGGTCCACCGCCCCGCCGAGTTCACCGCCAGCTTGCTCAACCACCAACCCATGGGGTTCTACTCACCCGCGACCTTACTGCAGGACGCCCGCCGCCACGGTCTCAAGACCAAGCCGGTCTGCATCCTCGCTTCCGATTGGAACTGCACCGTCGAGGCCGATGACACCCTTCGCATCGGCCTTCTCTACGTCAAGGGGCTGCGCGCCGCCACGACCCACGCCATGCTCGCCGCTCGCCGCGAACACCCTTTCGCCTCTCTCAGCGATTTCTTGCGCCGCACCCATTTCAATCCCAACGAGCGGCGCGCCCTCGCTGCCGTCGGCGCCTTGAACCCACTCGCCCACCACCGCCGCGCCGCCCTCTGGCAGGTCGAGGCCGCGTGGACCGAGGCCGAATCGCTATTCCGAGACTTCTCCAACGATCCAGCCCTTCCCCCCGCCGACGCCAGCGCAAGCGACGACCCCGCCCGACCTCATGCCCTCACGGGCCCCCATCCCAGCCCGCTCACCGCCCGACCTCACGCCCCCACCCACACCCATCCCCCCTCCCTCCCACTCGCAGAACTCCGCTCCCTCTCCCCGCTCGCCCCCATGACCTTGGGCGAGCGCATCCGCGCTGACTTTAGCGGCCTCGAACTCACCACCGGCCCCCATCCGATGGCTCTAATTCGCCCCCAGCTCAACGGCGTCTCCCGTGCCGCCGATCTGCCCCTCGGCCACGAGGGTGAAACCGTCACCATCGCTGGAGCCGTCATCTGCCGCCAACGCCCGGGCACGGCGCAAGGCTTTGTCTTTATCAGCCTCGAGGATGAAACCGGTATCGCCAACGCGATCATCACCCCGCAACTCTTTAACGAAAGACGCCTCACGCTCACTCAGGAGCACGCTCTGCTCATCACGGGGCGCTTGCAAAATTCCCACGGCGTCATCCACGTCAAGGCCGCGACCATCACCCCCCTCGTCGCCCCCTCCCTCCCCGCTCAAGCCGCCCACCATTTCCACTAAACCGACTTTACCGCGGCCGCCTTCCCCCGCGCCCGCCTCTTCTCCACGCATCCGTTGATCACCAAATCCCTTTTGACGGATCCGCCTCCCCGGCGATCTCACCGGCACCGCTCCGCCCGCGCCCATCAGCCTCACCTGCTGCCCACCTCACCGCCATTCATGCCGCGGATAACGACGCGATAATTCTGTTTTTATTTTTGGATACATCTCCTGCCAAAACGCCGTCAAGTCATCCGTCACCTGGAGGGGCCGCTGGTTCGGCGCCAATATCTCGAACTTCACCAGCACCCGACCATGCCCGACCGCAAACTTTCCGCTAATCCCAAATAGCTCCTGAATGCGCGCACTCAGCACCGGAGGGCCTTCTTTGCCATACGTCAACCGCGCCCGACGCCCATTGCCCATCGTCAACCGTTCCGGCAAATAGTCGTCCATCACCGCCAGTTGCTCCGCCGTCAGCCACTCTCGCAAGACCGGCATCACCGGCTTCTCCTTCACTCCGCGCGCGCCAAGCTCACCATAGCAAATTTGTTCAATCAGGGTCGCGCGATCCGCCTCCGTGATCGGGGTCACCCCAAGCTCGGGAAACCATTCCGCCAATCGATTCAAACGCGTGATCCACTGCTCCACACTGTCGTCCCACGTCTCCAGCTTGATCCGCCCGGCCAGCACTTCCTTCGTCAATAAACCCGCCGCTTCCTGCAGCGGAGCCTCCTCATGACTCGTCTTGCTTGCCAACACCAGATCGCGAAACCGTCGCTCCCGCCGCGCCACCACCCGCTTGCTCGGCTCATCATAAACCACCCCGCGCACTTCCCGATAATCCTGGGGAAACACGTCCCGCAACCACGCCTCCTCGATCGCCGTTGCCATCGTCAACAGCGTGTTCACTTCGCCATCACCGCGCCCAATCTCACTGATTTCTGCCGCTACCAGCAGCGTCGCTTTCTGGATCGCACTCTCCCTCGCCAGAACGCCACGACGGTCATGCACGAGCTCACAGCGGAGCGTCCCCCCGTCCAATCGTTTCGCCAATTGGTCGGAAAATCCCGCCAAAACACACTTGCGCAGCGCCACGCTATCAATGGGTTGATCCGCGATATCCAGCCCTTCTTCCTCGGCTATCTCCAGAAACTGCGCAAATAACGGCCCGACTTGGCGAGCGCCTTGCGCATGCAGTCCCAAACGCCGGCACGCGTCCACCGCATAGCCCGCCTGGTCCGCATAACGCCACGCCCGCATCATTAGAAAAAAATCACTTTCATGCTCCTCCCCCAGCACCTCTTCCCGCGCTGCTTCCGTTCCCTTATCCACCCCGCGGATTAAAAAATTCCTCCCTTGCGTCAGCGCGGCCATCAACGCCACGGACCGCACACTCCCGCAGGCTTCCGCCGCCAAGAACATCCTCGCGTAACGCGGATGCACCGGAAACCGCAGCATCCGGCGCCCCATCTCCGTGATCCGCGTTAGCCCGGCCCCTCCCTCCGGCTCGCCCGCCATCGCGCTAAACGCCCCCGCCACCGCCGCCGGCAACGCCACCGCGCCCAGATCAGCCAACAATTGCTCCGCTCTTGCCAACCCCCGCGCCTCCGGTTTCTCCAACCACGGAAACCGCCCAATGTCATCAATCCCACTCGCCTTCAGGGTCAGCACCACTTCCGCCAAATCCAGCCGCTTCACCTCCGGTAACTCTTGCGGCGCTCTCAGCCCATGCTCTCGTTCCGTCCATAATCGCACCGCCACCCCCGGCGCCGTCCGCCCCGCCCGCCCCGCCCGCTGATCCGCACTCGCCGCAGAAATCTTCTCGATTAACAACGTGTTGATCCCCCGGTGCGGATCAAAGCGCGCCATTCTTGCCAGCCCACCATCAATCACCACCGTCACCCCATCAATCGTCAGCGAGGTCTCCGCCACATTCGTCGACACAATAATCTTCCGCGCCTCACACCGCTCCACCGCCCGATCTTGCTGCTCGGGCGGCAGCTCGCCGTGCAGGGGGAAAACCACGAACTCACGCAGCGCCCGCGCTTGCTCGATCGCCTGCACCGTCCGGCTAATTTCATAGGCTCCCGGCATGAAAACCAACATGTCTCCCGTCGTCTCTCTCGCCACTCGCGCGCACTCTCCCACCGCCACCGCCCAAATCGGCTCAAGCTCAAAATTCACCGCTTTCGGCAAATACTCAATCCGCACCGGATAACTGCGCCCTTTCGAAACCAAGACTTCACAGGGCGCGAGGTACGTCTCCAACGCACCCGCATCCAGCGTCGCCGACATCACGATGATTTTCAAATCAGGCCGCGTGCTCGCCTGGATCTGCACCGCCCGCGCCAACGAGATGTCCCCGTAAAGATGCCGCTCATGAAATTCATCAAAAACCAGCGCTTTGATCCCGCGGAGCGTCGCGTCAAACGACATCTGCCGCAGTAAAATACCCTCGGTCACAAAACGGATCCGCGTGCGCTCGCTCACCCGCGACTCCATTCGAATCTGATAACCAACCCCTTCGCCGAGCGCCGTGCCCGCCTCCTCCGCCACTCGCTTGGCCAACATCCGTGCCGCCAGCCGGCGCGGTTGCAACACCACCACTTCGCCCCGCTCACCCAGCAACCCGTGCCGCCAGAGCATCTGCGGAATCTGCGTCGACTTGCCCGAGCCCGTCGGCGCTTGCACAATCAGACGACCGCGCGCCCGGAGCCCCGCCACAAGGGCAGTTTCAAGTTCGTAAATCGGTAATTCGCGAGGTGCCGGCATGCAGACGTAAAAAACGATAGGGTGAACGGGAAAAAAGCCTCGACCGCAAACGAAACCTGCGCGCCAGCTTTCGCCGGGTCTCGCGTTCTCGGCTGCCTTCATCCCAACACCGCCCCCCGGCCAACTTCAGCGAAAGACTCCGGCCCGCGCTCGGCGGTGCCACCACCCCGACCACCTCCGCTCAAAAGCCCTAAAAGCCCGCGTCTCCTCCGCTCCGCCAACCAAGACCCCACCTCCCTTCTTTTAACTCAGCCACGGCGACCCATTCTTCTCGCCAGATCCCAGAGCCAACCACCGCCTCCCCTGCGCGCTCCGCTGTCCACGGTCTCCACTTATCCTCGCTCCCCTGCGCGCTCCGCTGTCCACGGTCTCCACTCATCCTCGCTCCCTTCGCTGCCCGCCGGCCTCCACTCATCCCCCCAAGACCGACGACACCAGCCGTCACCGCGCCGCCCTACTCACGACCCGTTTGGCCCGCCTCCGCCCGTCCACCGGACCGCCTGCGACGCACCCTTGTCATTTTACCAACCCGCCGCAACCTCGCCAAATATCCCCTTCCCCATGCCCCCCCTTCCCTCCTCTTCGCGGGTGTTCGTCAACGCTGCGCGGCTCTTCGCCTTTGGCGTCCTCTGCGCGGCCCTCCGTGCCCACGGCGCCGAAACGCCTCGACTCCAGGGGCGCTCCGTCGTCATGGCCCGCCAGGGCATCGTCGCCACCGAGCAACCCCTCGCCTCGCAAGCCGGCGCGACCATCCTCGCCCGCGGGGGCAACGCCATCGATGCCATCGTCGCCGCCAACGCCGCCATGGGCGTCGTCTCCCCCGGCGCCAATGGCATCGGTGGCGATCTCTTCGCACTGGTCTACCACGCCAAAAGTGGCCGCCTCTTCGGACTCAACGCCAGCGGCTGGGCCCCCTCCGGTCTTTCACCCCATTTTTTCAAGGGAAAGAAGATCATGCCCACGCAGGGCATTCACGCGGTCACTGTCCCGGGTTGCGTGGCCGGCTGGGCCCAACTCCTGGACCGCTTTGGCACCAAAACGCTCCCCGACGTCCTCGCCGCCGCCATCGCCTACGCCGACGAGGGCTTTCCCATCACCGACCTCGTCGCTTGGGGCAACTCCTCCACGCTGCGCGCCGATCCCAACGCCGCCAAAACTTTTCTCCCCGGCGGTCGCCCCCCCCAAGCCGGTGAGCTGTTCCGCAATCCCGACCTCGCCTGGTCTCTCCGGCAAATCGCCACCCACGGCCCCCGGGCATTTTACCGCGACGAAATCGCCCGCCGGATCATCGCCACTTCCCAACGCCTCCACGGCACCCTCACCGCCGCCGACCTCGCTGACTATGCCGCCGAATGGGTGGAGCCCATCTCCACCGTTTACCGCGGTTGGACCGTCTACGAGATCCCGCCCAACGGTCAGGGCATCGCCGCCTTGACGATGCTCAACCTGATGGAGACGTATCCGCTTTCTGACTACGGCCATAATTCGGCCCGCGCCCTCCACGCCATGATTGAGGCCAAGAAGCTGGCCTACGCCGACATGCTCCGCTTCGTCGCCGATCCGCGCTTCGCCCAGGTGCCCGTGGCCGGACTCCTCGCCAAGGATTACGCCCGCACGCGCGCCGCCTTGATCGATCCCGACCACGCCCACGATGTGGCCGAGGCCGGCCAGCCGCCCGCGCCGGGTAACGACACCACCTACCTCTGCGCCGTCGACCGCGAGGGTAACATGGTCTCCCTCATCCAAAGTAATTACGGAGGCTTCGGCTCAGGCCTCGTCCCCGACGGCTGCGGCTTCGTCCTCCAAAACCGCGGCGCTCTCTTTAGCCTGGACCCCGCCAGCCCCAACGTCATCGCCGCCCGTAAACGTCCCTTGCACACCATCATCCCTGCCTTCATGGAAAAGGGCGACCTCCGCATCGCCTTCGGCATCATGAACGGCTGGAACCAGTCCCAGGCCCACGCCCAATTCGTCGCCAATATCGTCGATTTTAAACTCAACTTACAGGCGGCCATCGAGGCACCCCGCTTTACCAAACTCACCTTCGCAGGGCTCGACGTCAGCATTGAGTCCCGCGTCTCCCCGGCCGTCCGCCAGGAACTCACCGCCAAGGGCCACCAGCTGGCCACCCTCGCGCCCTTTTCCGGAACCGTCGGCGGCGGCCAGGCTGTTCTCCGCGACTTCGCCCGCGGTATCAATCAGGGCGCCTCCGACCCCCGCAAGGACGGCGCCGCCATTCCCGAGCCCGTCGCAAACCCTCCCTGAAACTTACCCATCCGGAGTGCCCCGGCGCCTGATCATTTCCGGTTCACCAGAAATAGACGGTGTTCGCGCCGCCACTCCCCGTCAGGCCCATGGGCCACCCCGGGCCCGCCGGTCCGCCCGCTGCGTTGTTTCTCCTGCCCTGTTCCGCTGTCTCGTCGGGTCCTCTGCCACCGCGGCCAGCCCCACCACCCGGCCCAGACCATTCCCTTCGAACGGACCCGACCCACCACGCCGCGCGCCGGGCACCCGCCCGCTTGGCGCGAGTCAAATCAGATTCCGTGGAGCGGTCCGCCCGCTCAAACCCACCTCGCCACCGGAGGTTCCCTCGCTGCGCCTACCCGCCCGCATTCAATGCCTGCAAGTTCTGCATTTGTTCATTCGCCACCGGAGGTTCCCTCGCTGCGCCTACCCGCCCTCTTCTGGGCAACCCACTCCCCGCCTACCCGCCCCGATCGCCCACGGACGTTACCTTCACTCGCTCGAATCCCCACTTTTATGGCGATCAGGTAACATTTGAGTGCCGTCGCCCACTTGACCTTGTCGCCCACGATTTCCACTGGGTAGATCATCCCTCATGACGGTCGATCCTCGCGACAGCGCTCCCACCGCTCGCCGCCTCCTCAAAGCGGCGAACGACCTGATGTTCCACCATGTCCACGGTGGTCAACTGATCTATAATACCTGCTGGGAGGATCCTCGCATCGATCGAGCACTGCTGGAAATTCGCGCCGACAGCCGGGTTGTCATGATCACGAGTGCCGGCTGCAACGCCCTCGACTATCTGCTGGACGGCCCAGCCGAAATTCACGCGATCGATATGAACCTGCGGCAGAACGCGGTGCTCGAGCTCAAAATCGCGCTCATTCGCCGCGGCCATTTCGACGATCTCTTCGAGTTTTTCGGGATAGGTTCCCACGAAAATTTCAAAACGGTCTACCGAGACATCCGCCCGGGGCTCTCCCCGGCCAGTCGATCCTATTGGGATCGTAAGATTACTTTTTTTAATCCGCGCAGCCTCAAAAAATCCTTCTATTACCATGGCGCCTCCGGCTTGGCCGCTTGGTTACTCGGCGGTGCACTTTTCCAAGCACAACCGAACATCAAGAACTACGCCCTCTGCCTCCTCGATGCCGATAACATTCAACAGCAGGCCCAAATCTACGCGCGACTTGAACCTAAAATCTGGGGTAAACTCAGCCACTGGTTGATTCGACAGCGCTTCGTCATGACGCTACTCGGCGTCCCCGCGCCTCAAATTAAACTGATCGACGACCACTACCGCGGCGGGGTCACGGCTTACGTGAAAGATAAACTTCGGCATGTGATGTCCGCGCTGCCGACCCGGGAGAATTACTTCTGGCGTGTCTATATGACCGGTTCTTACACGCTCTCCTGCTGCCCGAACTATCTCCGCGAGGAAAACCTCGCGACGCTCGCGACACTGGCCCCAAGAATTCGCACGCACACGTCCACCGTTTCTCAATTCCTCCGCAGGCACCCCGGAATCTATTCACACTTTGTCTTGCTCGATCATCAAGACTGGCTGGCGTGGCACGATCCCGCCGCACTCGCTGAAGAGTGGGCTTTAATTTTCGAAAACAGCCGGCCGGGTACACGTATCCTGATGCGATCCGCGGGGCTCAACCTCGACTTTATTCCAGCGCCCGTCCGCGCCCGTCTCCGCTTTTTCACCGAGCGCACCAACGCCTTGCATCCAACCGACCGGGTAGGCACCTACGGCAGCCTCCACTTGGCCGAAGTAATCTGAGCCCGCGAACCCGTTCGACGCTGTATGCAACCCATCATCCTCGCACCCGCGCCCCATCGCCAACCAGCCCCCAACCCGCTCGAGAAGTACTACGCGTTTCACGCGCGTATTTACAATGCGACCCGTTGGTCATTTCTGTTTGGCCGCACGCATCTTCTCGAACTTGCCCGCCAGCTCCAGCCCAACCCCACCCGCATTCTCGAAATCGGCTGCGGTACTGGACGCAACCTCGCACGCCTCGCCCGTTTCTTTCCGCAGGCCCAGATCATCGGGGTTGATCTCTCCACCACGATGCTCGCGGTCGCCCGCCGGCAAACCGCACGCTACCGTTCGCAAATCACCTTGATCGAGGACACCTACGGCAACGCCCGCTCCCCCGTCGGGCACTACGACCTCGTAATCTGCTCCTACGCATTGACGATGTTCAACCCTGGCTTCCAAAATGCGGTCGCCGCGGCCCACGCTGACTTGGCCGCGGGCGGCCATTTCTTACTCGTCGATTTCCATTCGACCCCTTGGCCTTGGTTCGCCCGCTGGATGCGCTTTAATCACGTCAGAATGGACGGCCAGCTCCGACCGCTGCTCCAGTCTACGTTTACACCCGTAAGTAATCAGGTGCGGTCAGCCTACGGCGGACTGTGGCAGTTCCTCCTCTTTGCCGGAAAGCAAAAATCCGCAGCGTGAATCTGCTGGCCAAGATTCTCGATTACTCACTGTGGCCGGGGCTGATGCTGATCGCAGGAACCGGGCTGGCGGTGGGGCTCTCCCTTCAGCACGGTCCGCTCGCGTTTAACCTCACCTATCTTGTCCTAGCCGGTACTTTATACTTGCTTGAAAAAGCGCGCCCCCATGAACCGACGTGGCTCGAAGCCGATGGCCAGGAAATTCCGGACGTGACTCATACCTTGGTCACAAAGGTCGCGGTCCAAGTCGCGGTCGTCGCTCTGGCCAACTCAGGAATTACCTTGCAGTGGGGCGCGCGATCCGGCGGCCCAATTTGGCCGACCCATTGGCCTCTGCCGCTGCAAGTCAGCATCGCTCTGATCAGCGCAGAATTCGGTCTCTATTGGGCGCACCGGATCGCCCACGAATGGCCCGCGCTCTGGCGTTTCCACGCTGTCCACCATAGTTCGGAGCGACTCTGGTTCTTGAATACGGGCCGATTCCATTTCGTCGATACCCTCAAGAGCCTGATCCTATCGATCCCGATCCTCCTCGGAGCCGGCGCGCCCGGTGACGTCATCGTGTGGGTCAGCGGATTGACCGCCTTCATCGGTATCCTCACCCACTGCAACGTGCGCATGCGTTTCGGGTGGCTCAATTTCATTTTCAACACGCCCGGTCTCCATCGCTGGCACCACAGCAAAGATTTGCGGGAGGGAAATAAAAATTACGGAGAAAACCTCGTCATCTGGGATCTGATTTTCAGAACTTACTACGATGACGCGCGCCGCCGCCCGCCCGCGGCCATCGGCATCCGCGAGGCGATGCCGCCCACCTTTTACCAGCAGGTGGTCGTGCCCTTTATCTGGAACAAATACCAACGGAAAGCGGCCCTCAAAAAGCGCGTAATCGAAGCATCCTTAAAAGTCTTGCCGGGCCCTTGCCCGCCGCCCACCTGAGGATTGAACGCCCCGGCCCCGCCCAAGGACCGCTCTCGAAGCGAACCTTACCGGAACGTGCCCCCGGTCGATTGACGTCTCACCGCGATCCCCAACCGAGATCGGCTAAACCACCACCCAAGCGATCAACAACCGTCTCCTCAATCGTTGGGCAGAGCATCACGATCGCGCGCCGCCGCCCGCGCGAGCATCGCCTGCATTTTTTGAACGCGCTCCGGCTGCAGTGCCGCGAGGTTGTTTTTTTCGGAAGCATCCGTGGCGAGGTCGAAGAGTTCGATCGAAGCGTTGGACCCCTCGGCCGAGACCACCAACTTCCACGAACCGAAGCGCAAGGAACGTGCGTGCCACCCCGGGGCCACCCCATACAGAGGCCGATCCGGCAACGCGGTGTGCGCCGTCAACAGCGGCAAGAGGCTGGCCCCATCCCATTTCAAATCGCCCGCCGCGCGATAATTCGTCAGAGCCGCCAAGGTCGGCACCCAGTCCGTGATGTGCACCGGCGTCGATACCTTGCCCGGTTTCGCGCGGCCCGGCCATGAGACGATCGTCGGCACCCGCGTGCCCCCTTCGTAGAGATCGCCTTTCTTTCCACGCCACGGTTGATTATTACCCGTCAACTTCCCACTCGGGCACTCATCATCTGGATACGAGGGATCATTATTTTCCACCGTGCTGCCCCCGTTGTCACTGGTGAAAACCACCAGCGTGTTCTGCCGGCGGCCCGTTTTTTCAAGCACCGACATTATCCGCCCCACCGCATCGTCAAGGTGCATGACACTCGCCGCATAATGACGACCCACGTCGCCTCGCACGCCCGCGGGCACCCGCGCGACCCACTCGGTCGGCTCCTTAATCGGCAGGTGCACCGCGGTAAACGGTACGTACAAAAAAAAGGGCGCCGGCCCCTGCGCCTCGATCCAGCGCGTGGCTTCATTCGTGATCAAGTCGGTCACGTGGCCCGTCTCCACAATGAGTTTTTCATTCCGGTGCCACGTCTCGACAAACGCGCCTTTCTTATAGCGATGGCCATACGGGCTGACTCCGCCTGCCAGCGATCCGTAGGAGTGATCGAAGCCGAAGTGGTTAGGCCCCTGCGCGGGCAAGGAACCCAGGTGCCATTTGCCGGTGAGGGCCGTCGTATAGCCCGCCGCCTGCAGGACTCGAGGCAGCGTGACCGTCGACCACGGCAGGGCGCGTTCGTTCTGCGGACTAGTGACACCAAAACGGCTCCAGCAGCGCCCCGTCATCAGCCCGGTGCGCGTCGGGCTGCAAACCGGGGCGACGTAGTGCTGAGCAAGCTCGAGCCCCTCCCGCGCGAGGCGATCGAGATGCGGGGTTGGCGCGTTCCCACCGTGAAACGCGACATCGGCCCAGCCCAGATCGTCCGCCATAATAAAAATAATATTCGGGCGACCCGCACTCGCCGGATCGGCGGCGAGCACGATGCCCGGCAAGAAAAATAGGGCGATGCGGAGGAGTCTCATAAAAGGGGAGGTTACAGGAGGGACCGGCCGGGGATGATCGGATCGCTGGGAGAGCGCGGCAGGCCCTCGGAGACATGACAAGCGCCCAAATATAGCCAACGCCAAAAAGCGCTCAGGACGTCATAATTTCTACCGACAGGGATAATGGGAACTCCGAGGCGATCTTGCCGCGCCGCGTCACCCTGCACTCGGATCGAGTGAGGCCCCGAACCACCGCCCGCACCCAGCCTGCGAGCGGCCGATCTTCGGCCTCGCCCAAACGGCACCTTCCGCCCCTCCCCCAAACTCGTGCTCAACTGCCGGAGTGGAAAATATCCTCCCAAAACCCGGCGCTTTGGCCGATTTGAGTTAATAAATTCTTCCAGCCGAAAATCATGATCGCCACGCCTCAATCGATCCGCTCTAATCTCCCCTCACCGGTCGCGTTTCCTGAATCAAGGAACGTCGCGGCACTGGCTTGTCACGCTCGCTTCTCCGTCTTCTTCGCAATGCTCATCGTCTGGTCTCAATTTCTCTTCGCACTCGTTCTCCTCCTGCCACCCACGGCTTTTTTTCAAGGAAAACACGTCCGTTTCCGCGCGGCGATGCGCGACTGGGACGGGCAATGGCAGAAAACGTTCACCCATTTCCCCCATTGGCTCGACCTCATCCGCGCCGCCCTCGGCGCTTGGCTGCTCGCCACCGCTGTCACTCGCGCCCCCGGGGGCAGTGGCTTCTCGGGCTACGCCGCCACGGGCGTTCACGTAGGGGTGCTGGCCATCGCCGCCAGCTTACAAACGCTCATCTGCAAGGAGCCCGGATCCGCCCACGCGCCGTTCGCTTTCACCGTCGGCCTCGTCTGCGGCTTCATGCCCACCGTGGCTCCAGGGCTATCTCCTTTTCTCACCCTCGGCTTCGGCCTCCTTCTGGCCATCGTCACCGCCACCGGCAGCAATAATGCTGCCCTGTTTTTCCCCATACTGGCCCTCGTCCTGCCGGCGCTCGGTCTGCTTTTTATCAAACAGAATATAATGGTAATCATCCCCCTCGGCCCCCCGGCCTTCGCGGCGCTGATTCCTTGGCTACTCGCTATTTTATTTCAGCGAGAACTTGTCGTGCCAATTCACTCCAAAGCCACCCCGCGTTCAACCAGGGGCTGATCCGCCAAGCTGGGCCCGCAGAGCCACCATCTCGCGGGCGAAATCACCCTCGGCGGCCAGATTACGTTGCTCCCACGGGTCCCGGACCAAATCGAAATAAAGCCACGGCGTACCATCAGCGTTAAAAATTAATTTCCGCTCCGGCGAACGCAGGCCCGACCACACTCGATCACACTGATCCGGTAGCCGCACCACACTGGGCATCGAAATTTTCGAAAACGCCGACCTCACCGCCACCGAGGCGCCATCCGCCCACGCCAGCGTCATCGCCGGTAAGTCCACCAATGAAACCGCCGCAGCGTCGACCGCGGGACCTCGCCCTGGTAAACGAACCAGTAAGGGCACCCGCACGCTTTCTTCGTAAGGCCAGCCTTTGCGAAACCGCCCGTGCGCCCCGTGCATATCGCCATGGACCGAGGTAAACACCACGATCGTCCGCGCCGCATCCAGACCGTCTAACAATTCCCCAATGGCTCGGTCGGTCGCTGCGATGTGGCCGTAATAACCAGCCAACTCCCGCCGGGCGCGCACCTCCACCGAAGACCCTCGCGGCACATTAGGCCGCAACTCCAGCCCACTTGCCCTTCGCCCCCGCAGACCGGCACTTGCCTCTTCGTAAGGCGGGTGCGGCGACTCCAGACTCACCACGCAAAACCACGGCACCTCCGCGCCTAGCCATGACCGCGCCCGCGCTGCCACCACGTCACTCTGATAGCCGGCAAACCGCGTCGGCACCAACAGGCGCGTCCCGTGTAACCAAGGGTCATTAAGCATGAAACCACCCTCGAAACCTTCCCAAAAATCAAAGCCTCCCCGCTCCGCTGGCCCCACCCACTGGCGCGCCGCGATCTCGCCCACCAATGGCGTCGCCGGATCACGTTTCGCCAAATGCCATTTCCCAAAAAAACCAGTCGCGTAGCCGCGCGCGCTCAGCTCCCACGCCACCGTCCGCAACCCCACCGGCAGACCGTCGTAATAATCGCGCACACCATTTTCCGGTGACGGCACGCCCGAAAACAACGCCGCCCGCGCAAAGGGACCAAACGGATGGGGCGTCACGGCCTGCGTGTAATTCACCGCGCCAGCCGCCAGCGCATCCAAACAGGGCGTCACCGCATTCGGGTCACCCGCATAACCCGTCGCCGACGCACGCCACTGCGTCGTCACAATCCACAAAATATTCGGCGGCCGCGCATTCACCCTCTCAGTCCACCGCCAAGGCCTCGTCCGGCTCAACGCAATTCTATCACCAAGGCGCCGAGACGCGGCCCGACGCCGGCGAACTCGCACCATTGGCCAGTTGGCATCAACCGCTCATCGCTCCGTCCAGCCAATTCTGTTCTGCGTCGGGCTATTTCCTGAAAACGGATGCCGTTTTTTTCTCAATGATGGCGGCCGTGATCCCATAATCTCCGGGCCAAGCGTGGTGCAAAATAGATTCATGCTTTCTCCGACCTCTGCGTGGTGTCCCGTCTCTGCGGTGCA
>CAMDOF010000107.1 GCA_945903465.1 Opitutus sp. GAS368 | reverse complement strand
CGACCCTGTTCCTTCGAAGGCCGGAGATTGCCCGGAACGGCCACGGGAGATCGGGGCCGGAGCGCTGCGCTCGCGACCGCTCCGCCTGCGGCTCCGTCGGTCGCGTCCAGCCCCGACCACCCGTGGCACGTCCGGGGTCGGCGATGAATATTTCGCCACGTGTGATGGCGTGAACATCATGATCGCGCCGGTTGCGATCCAGACTGGTTGGAATCGCGACCCCAAAATCCAGCAATCTGACTTCGAGCGTGTAGTCGGTCGCGTTTGGGTTTGTTCGCGCCTCAGTTGGATTTTCGGAGCGCTTTTTTTCTGTGAGGAGCTGCGTGTGTGGAGTGGGCTCGGCTCGGCGGGAGTCGGCGGACCTCCGCGCGTCGATCCCTGCGACGCTTTGCGACGCCCCGTCCCGCGACAGGCGCTGGCGGTGCTATCTGGGGCTGACTCCGCCCCAGCCCCGCCCGTCGAGTAACCAACGATACCTCAGCGCAATTTGGCGTCCTGCATGCGGTCGTCACGGCGCTTGCTTCGTGGGCCGCGTGGTCATAACGAATTTGTCATGAAGCTCCGCCATCTCATCACCCGCCTGTCGCGGCTCAACCTGTGCAAAGGGACGCGGGAAACCTCAGCGTTGAAGGCGCAGTTTCGGGCGGAGGATTTGGAGTTGGTTCGCCAAGGACGCGGCGGCGAGATCGCGATCCGCAATCGCCGGCTGATGGGGATCGCGGACGGAGCGGAAACGCGACTGGTCGGATACAGCGGCGTGCGCTTTGAATAGCCCGCAGTTCCCCTCGTGAATCTACGCCATCTCAAGACCAAACTTTCCCGGCTCAATTTGACCCCGGCGGCACGCGAGGCAGCGGCGTTGAAGGCGCAATTTCGCTGCGAGGATGGCGAGCTGTATCGGCAGGGACGGGGCGCTGAAGTGCTGGCGGACCGGATGAAGAATCTGGGTCTTTCCGAGGCAGGTAAGACCGAACTTGTGACCGTTAATGGCGTAAGAATAAGACGATAGTGCGGCCTCGCGTGACGGGTTCGCCCTGACGTTGACGGAGGGTGCTTTGCACCGCGCACATTCACGCAAGCCAATGTGCGCTGCCGAGGCTGGCGATTCGTAAAGCTCGAATCAGACTGGGCAACAAACCAATCCCATCGATGGAGAGATATGTCGTGAATGAAATTAACCGCGAGCGTAGGCCAGCCAATGGCTGCGTCGGGCGCACGCTTTCGCCGTTCGATCCGGACCGATTTAGGTATCTATCTGAGACGGAAATCCTCAGCCGGATCGGGGTGTTGCTGGCAAGCGCACTGCTGCGCAGCGGTCGTTTGTCCCGGCCGACGGAACGCGGCGTGGGCGGTATCGAAGGTGCGGCGTCATCGTTTATCTCCCAGGAGGACTTGATTTGTGATCCCGTTGCGCGCCGGGTCGCGCGCTTTCTGCAAATCGCGGGGCCGTCAACGCCCGGCGAAGTGGCGGTTAACCTTGGAATCCCGCGCCGCACCTTGGCACGAAAACTTCATTTACTGCGGTCGAACGGTCTCTGCACGGTTGCCGGCAGAACGCGCACCGCACGATACGCCCTGCGCACCGACTTTTCCGCCAATTGATTTGGCCCGCCCGCTTGCTCCGTCGTCCAGTGAAATTCTACCTTTCAACTTTTGCGCTTCCGTCCACAATCCCGAGATAGTGTTGATCCGTTCAGTCCGATGCCCGCATACTCCCACCAACAAATCGATGCCCGCCTGCTGCGCCTGACCGAAGCGGCGGTCACGCGTCTCGACGCCGAGCCAGCCTTGCGCGTTCGGTTGGCGGAAAATGTTTCACGCTGGCAGAGCCCACGGCTGCGGGCGCAGTGGCAGCGGCGGCTCGCCTTGCCGTGGCCGTTGCTGCGGCGGCGTTTGCTGGCGCCGACCGAGGAAGGCGCTGCGTTGCGGCAGGACGCGCCGCTTGGCGGTGTCTTGCCCGCCACCGAGCGCCTGCGGATCATGCGGGAATTCGCCCATGACTCGGCAGCAACTTGAACACGTTGTCCGGGCGGCAGGCGCGATCACCGACGAACGGAAAATCTTGGTGTTGGGCAGCCAGTCTATCCTCGGCGCCTTTCCGCATCCACCCGACTCACTGACGGTATCCCGCGAAGCCGACGTTTGCCCGGTGAACGACCCGGCCAAAGCAGACCTGATTTCCGGAGCGATCGGTGAAGTCTCGCAGTTCGACAGCACGTTTGGCTACTACGCACACGGCCTGCCGCCGACTGCATGCCCGTTGCCCCAAGGATGGGAGCAGCGTCTCGTCCCGTTCCATAACGCGAACACCCGTGGCGTCACCGCGCTCTGTCTGGCCCCGCTCGATCTGGCGAGTTCCAAACTCGTCGCCGGTCGCGACAAGGACAAGGAATTCGTGGCCGAGATGCTGCGGCATCAACTGATCGAAGAGCAGTCGCTCAAGGAACGGATCGTGCTTTTCGAAGAGGCCGCACAACGCCGGACCGCGCTTGAGAATCTTGAACTCGTTCGGGCTAGGCTTGCCGTCCTCGTGAAGGAGGCAAATGCGCTGCGGGAGCAGATTGAACGGCGCGAGGCCGCGGCAAGAATTTCGCCCGCGCCCCAGCAACGTCCAACGTCAAACGGGCCGCGGATGAGCATGTAAACGCGCCGGAACGCGCCCGTCGCGCGGATTTCGTCGGGCTGATGCGCTCGCGCTCGGCTACGCTCCTACGTTCATGCGCATGGCCGTCGCCGCGCTCTCGCGAGCGCGGCTCCATCGAAACGCACCCTACTTACGCGTTGGTCGATGCCTTACGCTCAGTCTCACGCAACCGCTTCCGCTGCTCGTCGTGGGGTAGATCTGCGAGCGCCTTCATTTGGTTGAGGCCGTAGCGCCGCACGTCCTCGCCCTTCGTCAAATCCAAGAGCTTCGCTTGAATGTCGTCGGCGAGTTGGAGCAGTTTCAGGTGGTGCGTGATCGAACCGGGCGACAGCCCTTCTTCGGCGGCGAGCTTCAGTTGATTGAGCCCGCGTTCGGAGTCCAAACGCCGACGCCACGCACGGGCACGATGAATCGGATGGAGCATTGGCGGTGATGCCGGTTCCGGCGCCGTGGTGCGACGGGTGATGCCCAGTTCGCAGGGAAACGGGGCGAGGAGCTTCACCGGTTTCGCGGTGCCGGATGACGGTGCGAGCGACACGTCGAGGGTCAGGACGAGCGGCCGGGTGGGCGCGGCGGAGTCCGCGCGCTGCATGCGTTCCTCTATGACGAGACGCTCCGCCATGCCTTCAACCAGCCGGTGGACGTGGAGTTTGAGCCGCAATTCGAGGAGCCGGACACCGGCAGCGAGTTTGCTGGAGGGGCGCGTGGACGGGCGCACTTCAACCCGATCAAGGAAGAGCATCACGAGATCGCGCTGCTCGTTGGGCGAGAGATTCGGCAGCAGTTCGCTGAACTTCTGCAGGGCTTGGCTGACGCGCGCGGTCGCAACATCGCCGTCCTCGCACGCGGCGAGTTCGATGCGCACCTGTTCGCGTTCGACTAGGAGACGCTGCTTATCCGCGTTGAGCGCTTCGGCTTGCTCGCGCAACACGTCGTCGAGCGCGGTGGCCTGCCCGAGGATGAGCGCGCGAGCGCAATTGCGGAGTTGCTCGGCGATGCTGGCGAGATCGCCTTCGAGGATGGTGAGCCGGGCGCGCAAGGGAGCTCGATCCGTTTGCCGCAGCGACTTGGCGTGCGCGGTCGTAGCGGCGAGCGCATCGGGATGTTGGCTGCACGCGCCCAGAAAACCGATCACCGCCGTTTCGAGCGCAGTGGCGGAGACGTGGCGCACCGCGCACTTCGCGTCGCTGCGTTCCTTGTGGGCATAGCCGCAGGTGTAGTAACGGTAGGGCTTGCCGTCAGGGTCGAGTTTGCCGCTGGCGTTGGGGATCATCGCCCGACCGCAGCAGCCGCAGAACGCGACGGCCTTCAGCAAATGGAAATGCTTGTCCCGGTTGCAAAACCGGCGCGGCGTCGGCAGTGCGGCCGGGCGGATCGCGGCGTTCGCGCGCTCCCACAGGTCGTCGGACACCAGCGCCGCGTGCTGGCCTGGAAACTCCTTTCCGTTCATTCGCACGCGCCCCGCGTAGAGTGGACGCGTGATCAGCCGTCGCACGATGTCGGAGCGGAAACGCTTTTCGCCGACGTTCTGTTTGGCGCCGCTACGGCGGTTGAAAATGCGTGCGCGAGTCCGAAGGCCGTCGGTGTTGAGGGTGTTTGCGATCTCGGTGAGCGAGGTAAGACTCGCGGCCAGTTCGAAGATGCGGCGCAGGGTGGCGGCTTCGGTGGGGTGCGGGCTCAGGCCTTGGAGCGTTTCATCGTAGACGTAGCCGAAGGGGACCTGCCCGCCCGTCCAAAAGCCGCGCTTCGCTTGTTCGTTGAGTTTGATGCGGATTTTTTCGGCAGTGTTGAGTCGCTCATATTCCGCCACACTCATCATGAGATTATTTTTCAGACGGCCGGACGGCGTTTCGTCGGAGAGGTCCTCGGTGGGACTGACGAGCCGGCAGCCGTGTTGATGGAGGAAGGAGCGAAAAGGTCCCCATTCGTCGGTGCTGCGCAGCACGCGTTCGAGTTTGAAGATCACGACGATCTTGATTTCGCCGGCCTCGATTTGCCGCATGAGCGCGCGGACGCCGGGACGGTTCATCGAACCGCCCGAGTAGGCCGGATCGGAGAAGCAGGCGATTTCAAACCAGCCGTCGCTGGCGTGTTTCGCGATGAAATCGCGACAGACGGCGGCTTGGCTTTCGCAGGAGTCGAAGCGCCCTCCGACCTGATTTGCGGTGGAGACGCGGGAGTAGATGGCCACGGGCACCGTGCAGGCACGGGTCCGCGAAGAATTCGATGGGATCGCAGGCATGAAAAATCCTTGGTTAAGGTTGACCGGGGGAGTCCCAACAAGGCCTCTACCCCGAGGTGTTTCTGATCTGCGGACATTATCGCAGATTCGGCGGAAAACTCACGCACCGAAATTTAACAGCACTACGAAGGGAGGGCTTTTGGAGCTCGTTTTGGCCTTTCGTCGGACCAGCAAAACAAGAACTTATTTCGAAGGCGTTAAATCGCCCGATTCGCTTCGCGCTCACGTGCAGCTATTTGCAAAAAATTAATCCCGCATCAAGAGGTTCTTGATACGGGAAAGATGGCGGAGAGGGAGGGATTCGAACCCCCGGAACCTTGCGGTTCACGCGCTTTCCAAGCGCGCGCATTCGACCACTCTGCCACCTCTCCGGTGCTCGCTCAGACGCACTTGAAGGGCGCCGAGCGATGGACGAAGGAACACGAAACTTCAGAGCCCTTCCGCGGTCAACCGAAAATCGGATGGTTTCCAGAAATCGGCACGGCGGATTTTTGCACGGACCGGCTCAGAGGGTGGAACGTGCGCTCCGCGCGCTTTTTGCTTTCGGCACAAAACTAACCGAACGCCGAGCGCATGATCGATCCTTTCGTGCACCAAGTTCCCGTGCAAAAATCCGCCGTGCAGAAATCGGGTGGGAGACAAAATTCTTCCGTTAGGCAGCCAGGGGGAGGCAATCGTTGCGGGCGGCGTGGGGGTTGCGCCGGTGTTTCCAGAATTCGTCGACGCGCCGGCGGCTATGAATGCAGCGCAGGGCGAGGACGTTTTCGGGCCCCGATTCGGACCAGAACGTCCCGGATTGGTTGCAGCGCGCGCCGATCACGGTCTTGCCGCCCGCTTCCACGACGCCCGAACCGATGAAGTATCCCGCCGCCGGGAAGGGGCCGTACTGCATCCGGCTGACGTTGCTCACAAAATAATGGAGGGCTTTTTCGACGGCCGGTGCCTGGGGCTCGCCCGCGCAGACCTGCCGCTTCTGTTTGATCAAATCTGCGACCTGGTCGTTGAGCAAGCGCTTGGCCCAATGGTGAAAAGGGGCCTTGTCGTCGGGACGCGCCTTGCCGAGGAGGGCTTCACGTACCAGCCGCGCGTGCCTCAGGGCATGGAAGAAATCAACGATTTGGACACGGTCCCTTGAAGTTGATCGTGGCCATGTCTTTCAGCCCGTGGGCTCCGTCGATGAGCACGACGACCTTGGGGGCCGTGCCGAAACCCCGTCGGAGTGCCTCCTGCGCAGCAGCGGACCGAACTCGTCGATGGGCATGAAACCGGAAATGAAGGTCGTCGGCTCCCAGTCGCGCACCGGCCAGCCTTTTTCATCAGCACCGTGCTGGGTAAAGACACCGCCCAGATAAGCCTGGCGGGTCTTGGCTTTGCCGTCGGCCGGCTTGCCTCTGCGTCCGACCCGTTCCTCTGGTCCCATCGGCACGCCAGTGCCATCGGCGCTGACATCCATGATGGGGGCTTCGCAGCGCTGGCAGCTGCCTGGTTTGGCTGGTCGCTCCTGCCATTGCTGCGCGGCTCCTCCCACCCGTTGGATCACCCGCTGAATCTGCCGGCCCGACACCGTGATGCCGCCGGTTTGCTCCAGATGCCGCTCCGCCTTCCGCTAGGTGGTTTCGTCGGCTCCTTCCAAACACATGAGCTTGGCCAAGGCCGGGGTGTAGCCCTCTGCCAACCCCAGCGCGGCATCGGCGGGGAATCTGGTGCACGCTCCGCTCCGCGCGCTGTGATAACCCCACGGCCAACTTCAACGCGGCATCGGCGGGGTAGTGGCCCGGCGACTTCCCTGCGTGGTGGTGGTAGTCACGGTTGAGTTCGAAGTGACCAAAAATCCCCTGTACACCGATGGTTTCCTGGCCCTTGAAAACCTCCGCGGGTTTGGGCTGGTACACCGCGTCGATGCGCTCGGCCGCTTGCTGACGCAACCAGCCGACCAGATCGTTGGCCGACTTGAAAACGACTGTACACACCCATATCTTCAGCTGGGCGACCGCGTTGCCTTGCGGCGCTTCGGATTGAAAACAGGCGATCAGTTGCTGGATTTACCCTTCTTGGGCAAGAAAGACCGGCGGCGGGAAAGGGTTTTTTGAGCCGGCGATGTTCTGCCGCGTCTCCGCGATCACCAAAGCGGCATAGTGCACGGTCAGTTGCTGGTATTGGGGCGTGGCCGGCCAACGCCGCTTGCACCGCGGGAACTTCTTCCGCTGGAAAATACCGGGACGGGTTCTCACCGTTCTCCCAGCGCTGCAGCCGACAGTAAGGGCCGGCCAGACCGGGGCGATCTTCAAACGAATAGACCGAGAGCTTGCCTCGCTCCCTGGCCACGATGGCGGCGATTTGCCGTAGAATCTCCTGTTTTTCGGGTTGGCGCATAATGGAGCTAGCTAACTGGCGATAGTTACCAAAAAAAACCGCTGCTGATTCCGGTTCAGAAGCATTTTGTCTCACGCCCTCAGAAATCGACACGGTCTCAATTAATCGAATTCGCCGAACGCCGGGGAGTTCGCCCCCAGCGCGCACGGCTGGCTCTGGTTGCAAGTATTTCTGTCATGGTCTGACGCTCTGGCTTCTAAGCACGGCGGGAATAGGAATTTTCAGAAAAGCGACTTGCGCGAGCCAACGCGGTTGCCAAGCGTGCGGAGGATTTCCATTTCCAGCACTCCACACACCATGGTCACCGCCAACACCGAATTAGGGTATAACAGCAAGGTCGAGGGTGGTGTGATTATTTCCAAGGCAGATGCCGTGATTAACTGGATTCGGACGGAGTCGATGTGGCCGATGCCCATGGGCCTGGCTTGCTGCGCGATTGAATTGATGGCGGTAGGCGGCGCGCGTTTTGACATTGCCCGTTTTGGGGCCGAGGTCATGCGGTTTTCGCCTCGCCAAGCTGACTGCATGATCGTGGCTGGGACCGTAACCTACAAAATGGCCCCTCAGGTCCGGCGGATTTACGATCAGATGTCTGCGCCGAAATGGGTCATCGCGATGGGCGCCTGCGCGAGTTCAGGCGGCATGTACCGGAGTTACGCGACGCTGCAAGGCGTGGATCGAATCATTCCCGTCGACGTGTACGTGAGTGGCTGCCCACCGCGGCCTGAGGCGCTGTTGGATGCTTTAATGAAACTTCAGGCAAAAGTCCGCCGAGAGCCCGCTGCCAGCCGGTTGTTATCGGCTTAACTTTAAGCGCCTCCCCCACTCTGATTTTCCATGTCAGCCGCTGCCGTCACCGCGCTCAAAGCACAATTCCCGCAAGCCACCGATCGGGCCTCAGCGGATCATCTGGCTGTCAACGTGCCGCTGGGGGACTTGGTTTTGGCGCTTAAATATCTGCGCGATGCGCGTGGGTTTGATCTGTTAATGGACATGACGGCGATTGATTGGGCCGAAGGGGCGAGCCCGCGTTTTACCGTGGTTTATCACCTGCTGGCAACCAGCGAACCGGGCACCGCGCTCAGGATTGCAGCAAATTGCGCTGGGCCCGACGCGGCGCCGACCGCCCCGAGCGTGGTCGGACTTTGGGCAGGAGCCAACTGGCACGAGCGGGAGTGTTTTGACATGTTTGGGATCACCTTCATCGGGCATCCGGATCTGCGCCGGATTTTGATGTGGGACGGGTATCCTTATCATCCCCTGCGGAAAGAGTTTCCTTTAGCGGGGATCGAGACTGATTTACCCGTCGCCGATATCGAGGAAGTGACGGGAACCCGGGTGATTGCCGCGCCGATGGCGGGCGGGCCGTTCGTCGCCTCGACGGGTGAAGTTAATCTTACAGACGCCGAACCCCGCGCCAAGGATGAGAGCTGGAGCGACCGCCAGCCCCAACCCGGCCAGACCGAATTACGGCAGATGAAGGACTAAATCCGAAGATGGCCACCGAATTTACCTTTCCGGAGAGTGCGGCGAAAACAGCGGGCGGCGTGCAGGCGGCCCCGCCGGAATTCCAGACGGAGAGGATGGCTCTGTCGATGGGCCCATCCCATCCTTCGACCCACGGCGTGCTGCGGTTGCAGATGGAGCTTGATGGCGAGATTTTGACGAAGGCAGATCCGGTGCTGGGCTACCTGCACCGTGGGGACGAGAAGATTGCCGAGAACATGACCTACAACCAGTTCGTGCCTTACACGGACCGGTTGGACTATCTGGCTCCGCTCGCCAACAATATGGCGTACGCCATCGCGGTTGAGCGACTAGCGAAACTCGAGGTGCCCGCCCGCTGCCAGGCGATCCGTGTGTTGACGGCGGAGATGGCGCGTATTTCCGCGCACCTCATGGGCCTCGGGGCCTTCGGGCTGGATGTCGGGGCGTGGAGCGTACTGCTGTACTCGCTGGAGGAACGAGAAAAGCTTTACAAGCTGTTTGAGGAACTGACGGGGGCTCGGTTCACGACGAGTTACACGCGAGTCGGGGGCGTGACCCGGGATGTGCCGGAAGGCTGGCTTGGGCGGGTGAGTGCTTTTTGCGATCAATTCCTCCCGATTCTCGAGGAGACCTTGAAGCTGCTCACGCGAAATAAAATCTTCATGGATCGCACCGTGGGGATTGGCGTGATTACCAAGGAAGTAGCGCTTAGCTACGGGCTCACTGGGCCGAATCTCCGGGGCAGCGGGGTCGGTCTCGATCTGCGCAAAGACCGGCCTTACTCGGGCTACGAAAATTACGCATTCGACGTTCCGGTGGGCACGAAGGGAGATTGCTACGATCGCTATCTTGTGCGCGGCGAGGAGATGCGGCAGTCGGTGCGGATTATTCGCCAAGTTATCGCCAAGTTCCCCGACGGCCCTTGGTACGCGACGGACGCCAAGCGGATATTCGCACCACCGAAGGAGAAGATTCTCTCCTCAATGGAAGAGCTGATCCAGAATTTCATGATCGTTACCGAGGGTCCGCAGATACCTGCGGGAGAGGTTTATTTTGAGGCGGAGAACCCCAAGGGGATTCTGGGATTTTACATTGTCAGCAAGGGCGGCGGCGTGCCCTACCGCCTGAAGATTCGGTCACCGTCGTTTTGCAATCTTTCCATTCTTCCAAAAATGTGCGTCGGCTGCCTCATTTCTGACGTTGTCTCAATCCTCGGCTCGCTCGATTTCGTGATGGGAGAATGCGACCGCTAATGTCTGCCGCGATTTCCAGCTCGATGAATCTGAAACCCGCCACGCTTCTGCGCATCGATGAGGTGATCACGCACTATCCGGTCAAACGAAGTGCGACTTTACCGCTGCTGCACCTCATACAGGAGGATGTGGGGTATATCTCCGAGGAAGCGATCACCTGGGTGGCGACTAAATTAGAACTCCAGCCGATCAACGTGTACGAGGTGGTGACGTTTTATCCGATGTTTCGGCAGAAGCCGATTGGGCGGCGGCATATCAAGGTCTGCCGCACCCTGTCGTGCGCGCTGCTCGGCGGTTACAAAACCTGTGAAGCATTCGAGCACGCGTTCAACACGCACCGCGGCGAAATTTCGCCTGATGGTGAGGTCACGATTGAGTTTGTGGAGTGTCTCGCGAGTTGCGGGACGGCCCCCGTCGTCTTGATCGACGATGATCTCCACGAAAATGTCGACGTCGCGAAGGCGAAGAAGCTCAGCGATCAAATCAAATCCGAGGCGAGCCAGCGTCGCTGATTGGAAACCGAACTAAGCGCCACCCTCCCGTATGCCCGCTCCGCAACAACGCCGCATCATTTTTAAGCACATCGACGCGCCGGGCTACACCAACGACCTCGCTTGTTACGTGCGCCACGGTGGCTACGAGATACTTAAGAAGGCGGTGACCTTACCGGCGGCGACGATCATCGACGAGGTCAAGAAATCCGGGTTGCGCGGTCGGGGCGGCGCGGGCTTTCCTTGCGGTGTAAAATGGGGACTGGTCGACCGAAAAAGCGGCAAGCCGATCTACCTCGTGGTGAACGCGGACGAGTCGGAACCGGGCACATTCAAGGATCGGTATATCATTCATCAGGATCCGCACCAGCTGCTGGAGGGCATCATGATTGCCAGCTTCGCGAATAACGTGAAGCAGGCGTACATTTATATTCGCGGCGAATTTCCACACGGCGCGCGGATTTTAGAGCAAGCGGTCGCCGAGGCCCGGGCCGCGAATTTCGTCGGGCCTAATATTCTCGGGACCAGTTATAGCTGCGAGATTTTTGTCCACCGTGGGGCGGGTGCGTACATTTGCGGCGAGGAAACCGGCCTGATCGAATCGCTGGAAGGCAAACGGCCGTATCCTCGGATCAAACCACCTTATTTTCCCGCAGTCTTGGGCCTTTACCAGTGCCCGACGATCGTCAACAACGTCGAGACTCTCTGCCACGTAAAACATATTTTGGAGATGGGCGGGGACACTTACGCCAAGATCGGTACGCCCAACAACACCGGCACCCGCCTCCTCTGCGTGAGCGGTCACGTCAAGCGGCCGGGCTATTATGAGTTCGCGGTTGGCGAAATCACTCTCGGCGAGTTGCTCAACGAGGTTTGCGGAGGCCCCTTGCCCGGCCGAACGTTCAAGGCCGTCATTCCGGGCGGCTCATCCGCCAAGATCCTGAAGTTCGGCGAGACGTTTACTTTAAAAAACAAAGATGGCTCCTCGCGCACGCTGACGGTCGAAGAGATTCCGATGGATTTCGATACGCTGGCCGCGTGCGGGACGATGGGCGGCTCGGGTGGGGTGATCGTCATGGACGACTCGGTCAACATGGTGGAGGCGCTCGCGAACATCAATGCGTTCTACGCCCACGAGAGCTGCGGCCAGTGCACGCCCTGCCGCGAAGGCTCACTTTGGATGAAGAAAATTACCGCGCGGATGGTCCATCAGCAGGCGCGCAGTGAGGACGGTGCGCTGCTCAAGAGTGTGGCCGACCAGATCGCCGGTCGCACGATCTGCGCGTTTGGGGAAGCCTGCTCGTGGCCCACGCAGAGTTTTGTCGCAAAATTCGGCGACGAATTTAAGGGGTATGCGGAAACCCGTAAAGAGCCCAAGCGCGCCGACGCCCTCGAACTCGTCTAACGCCGCCCACCGCATGACTGGAGCCTTCGCCATACCCACCAGCCGCCCCGTCCCCGCCACGGCTGCCGCGGTCGTCGCTGCCTCACTTTCTTTTTCGCTATGATCGCTCCGCTCAAACCCGACCTCATCACCGTCAACATCGACGGCAAGGAGATCGCCGTGCCGAAGGGTACGAACGCGATTGAGGCCGCCCGCCTCGTCGGCGTGGACGTACCCTATTACTGTTACCATCCGAAATTGTCGGTCGTCGGCAACTGCCGGATGTGCCTGATCGAAATCGGCATGCCCGCAGTCGACCCCGCCACCAAGACTCCGATCATGGATCCGGCGACGGGAAAGCAAAAGATTAACTGGATCCCCCGCCCGCAAATTGGTTGCGCGACGAACGCCTCGCCCGGTCTTCACATCCGGACAAACACGGCGCAGATCAAAGATTGCCGGGAGGGCGTGATGGAGTTCCTGCTCGTCAACCACCCGCTCGATTGCCCGATTTGTGATCAAGCGGGCGAGTGCAAGCTCCAAGAACAATCCACCGGCTATGGCCGCGGCTATTCACGCTATGTTGAGCAGAAAAACTTCAAGCCCAAGCGCACGCAACTCGGACCGCGCGTGATGCTTGATGACGAGCGCTGCATCCTTTGCTCCCGATGCATTCGTTTCTGCAAGGAGGTCGTCAAGGATGACGTTCTGGGCTTCATCGACCGGGGCAGCTACTCGACGCTCACGTGCTTTCCCGGCAAAGCGCTCGAGAATAATTACTCGCTCAATACCGTCGACATCTGCCCCGTGGGTGCGCTCACCAGCACGGACTTCCGCTTCAAGATGCGGGTGTGGTTTCTCAAGCAAACCAACAGCATCGACACCGAGTCGAGCGTCGGCGCCAATACCGTGGTCTGGTCGCGTGAGGGCGTGATCTACCGGATCACGCCACGCCCAAACGATGGCGTTAACGACACATGGATGGCCGATACGGGACGCGAGCTCTTTAAGGCGGTGCGCGCGCCGAACCGGCTGACGGCCGTTAAGCTGGACGGCCTCGATACGAGCCTTGAGGTCGCGCTGAACTCCGCGGGTGCGATCCTGAAAGCCGCTGGGCGGACCGTCGCCCTCGTCGGCTCGGGGCGGAGCTCAGTGGAAGAACACTCCCTTGCAAGAAAACTCGCGGAGACCCTCGGCGCGTCGACGCACATGGTCAGTCGCATCGGCGAGGGCGACCGGATGCTGATCTCGGGCGACCGCAACCCCAACGTGCGGGGAGCGCTCGTGGTCGGGCTCATTAAAAAACTACCCACGGAGAAGCTCACCGCGCTCGGCGGGGCGATTGATACCGGTGCGGTCACTGTCGTGGTTTCGTTGGGTGAAGATCTCCACGCAGCCGGACTGACGGCGGCCCAGTTGGCCAAAGTGAAAATCATTTATCTCGGCACCCATGCCGACACGACGACCAAGGCGGCGCAGGTGGTGGTGCCGACACTCACCGTATTTGAAAAAAGCGGCACGTTGGTGAACCAGCAATTTCGCCTCCAGAAATTTGCAAAGTGCGTGCCGGGCCCCGCGGGCGCCACGGACGATCTGGCGGTGCTGGCAAAGTTGGTGGTGACCGCCGGTGGCACCGCGACGCTCGGTGATTTACCCAACGTCTGGGCCTCGCTCGCGACCACCGTGGCCGGCTTGGCCGCGATTTCCTACGCCACGCTCCCCGACACCGGCTTACTGCTAGACTCCACGCCCTTCGCGTCTTTACCCTTTTGCGAAGGTGAGACCTTCCACTACCAACCGGCCGCCACCACGGCGACCATGAAAGTCTAAACCCTACCCTTATGCGCCCCATTGCTTTCATCGGACTCGGCGTCGGATTTTTACTCATGGGCGCGGCTCTTTTTGCGCTGACCTTGCGCAAGCCAAAGCCCGTGCCGGTAAACCCGAATAAGTCGCAATTACGGGAGCAAACGGATTTGGCGGCGGAGACAAAAAAAATGCGGATCGCGGCCGCGACGAGCGCCGGTTTCGGGCTCATCCTCGCGCTCCTTGGAATTTCCTGAGATGGTCGAATTTTACCTTCAGCTTCATCCGGTCATTCAAGGGCTCCTGAAGGGGCTGGCCGTGATCTTAGTCATTTTCCCGATCGGCGGGGCCTGCTCGATGGCCGAGCGCAAGGTATCCGCGTGGATTCAGGGTCGCCCCGGTCCGAACCGGGCGAGCGTGCCGTGGATCTCGTGGATTCCGTTTCTCGGAACCTTTCTGCAACGCCTCGGCATTTTTCACGTGATGGCGGATGGCGGCAAAATGCTCTTCAAAGAGGACGCGCTGCCGGGCCACGTTAACAAATTTTATTTTATCCTCGCACCGATCGTCGCCATGATTCCGGCGCTGACGACGGTGACGACGGTGCCATTCGGCGCCTACTTGGACGAGGCGGGTCGCGTGATTCCGCTCGCGCTGGCGAATGTCGATATCGGGCTCCTCGCGATTTTCGCAGTATCTTCGCTCGGCGTTTACTCGCTGATTCTGGCGGGCTGGGCCTCCAACTCGAAGTACCCGTTCCTCGGCGGGGTGCGGGCCTCCGCGCAACTGATTTCCTACGAGCTCTCGATGACGCTCTCCGTGGTGCCGCTCTTCCTTTGGGTCAATGAACCCGGTCGCGAAGCAACCCTCGGGCTCGGCCGAGTCGTCGAGTTCCAGAGCCAGCCCGGTTTCATGGGCGGGATGTGGTTCCTCTTCATCATGCCGGTTTCGGCATTTATTTTTCTGACCTCGCTTTTCGCGGAAACGAACCGCCAGCCCTTCGACATGCCCGAGTCCGAATCGGATCTCGTCGGTGGTTTCCACACGGAGTACGGCGCCTTCAAGTGGGGCCTCTTCTTTGTCGCCGAGTACGCGCACATGGTGATCGGCTCGGCCGTTTTCACCCTCTTGTTTCTCGGAGGCTGGAATCCGCTACCGTGGGTCTCGCTCGCGGATATGGCAACCTGGGTGCACCTGGCCGACCAACCGATCCTGCTCGGCGTCCTCTCGATCGGCATCTTCTTGGGCAAGGTACTCGCGATGATCTTCTTCTTCATGTGGGTGCGCTGGACGGTCCCGCGCTTCCGCTACGACCAAGTCATGGAAATCGGCTGGAAGAAATTGCTGCCGCTCGCGATTGCCAACCTTCTCGCCTACGCGATCGGCATCGCGATCATTCAGAAATAACCTGCGCGCCATGGCTGTCATTCCTCTCGAACGAAAACCGCTTACCTTGATCGAGCGGACCTATGTCCCCCAAATTGTTGCTGGGCTGAAAACGACGTTAACGCATTTGTTGAGACCGAAGGAGACGCTGGAATATCCCGAGCAGCGACCGGCCATCCCCGCTGGTTACCGGGGAGTGCCGACCTTGGTCAAAGATCCCCACGGTCGGGAAAAATGCGTTTCCTGCCAGTTGTGTGAGTTCGTCTGCCCGCCGAAGGCCATCCGGATCACGCCCGGAGAAATCGCCCCCGGAGCGCCCACGAGCCACGTCGAGAAAGCTCCTCAGGAATTCGAGATCGACATGCTCCGCTGTATTTACTGCGGCATGTGTCAGGAGGTCTGCCCAGAAGAGGCGATATTCCTGCAAAACCAATTTTCGATGACTGGCTACACCCGCGAGGAGATGGTCAACAACAAGGCGCGTCTCTACGAACTCGGAGGCACGCTGCCGGACCAACATCACAAGTGGGACAAGAAAAAGACCGCGGAGGAACACGGTAACGACCGGCACTGAGCCAATGACTATCGGGCAAATCCTCTTTAACCTGTTTGCGCTGTTCACGCTCGTGATGGCCGCCGGCGTTGTGCTCAACAAGAATGCGGTTAATGCCGCGCTTTGCTTGCTGCTTTGCCTCGTCGGGGTGGCTGGTCTCTTCGTCGGCCTCAACGCGTACCTGTTGGCTTTTTTACTCCTGCTCGTCTACGCCGGCGCCATCGTCGCCTTGTTTCTCTTTATCGTGATGCTGCTCGATACGCGCGGTGATGCCCGCCCGACGCTCAACCGGCTTCCGCTGGTCGCGCGCATTCTTGCCACCGGACTGATCTTGGGCGGAGTCGCCTCCTTTCTCCAACGGGGTCGCCTCGTTTCTCCGGACATTGCAGGAACCGTCGGCGTGGGCGCCGCGCTCAAACCCTATGCCTACCAACTTTTCACGACCTACCTCTTGCCGGTGCAAATCCTCGGGTTTCTCCTTTTGATTGCGATGCTTGGCGTGATTGTCCTGAGCAAAAAGTTTGTCGGAATGGAGGATATCAAATGATGCCCGCCTCACTCAACGCCTACATTTTCATCAGCGTGGCGCTCTTTGCCATCGGCTTGCTTGGCGTGCTCTTGCGGCGCAATACGCTGATCGTCTTCATGTGCCTCGAGATGATGCTGGTGGCGTCGACGCTGGCACTGGTCGCGTTCTCTCGGTTCAACGGAACGATGGATGGGAACGTCTTTGTATTCTTTATTCTCACGGTGGCGGCCGCCGAAGTCGCGGTGGGCTTGGCTATCATTGTCGCCTTATTCCGTCGTCGCCAGACCATCCAGCTGGACCAGCTCAACACGCTGAAGAACTGACGCGCCATGACGATGCTTGCGACTGCCATTATCCTACTCTTACTGCCGTTAATTTCTGCGGCGATTATTGCGCTTTTCCTACGCCGGTCCGGCGCCGCGGCCTCCGCGCTCGCCACGCTGACCGCCGCGGCGATCGCGCTCGGGGCTCTCATTCTCGCCTTGCAACGTGAACGCTTTGAAGTCGCCCACGAGTGGCTGCGTATTGGCAGTTTCGCGCTTTCGATCGGCCTTAAATTTGATGATCTCGCCGCGCTGATGCTGACGATTGTCGGCGTCGTCGGCCTCTGTGTGCACGTGTTCTCGCTTGGCTACATGCACGATGATGCGTTCCGCGCCCGCTACTTTGGCGGGCTGGCCATCTTCATGTTTTCGATGCTCGGAATCGTTTTCGCCGATAATCTTTTCATGATGTTCATCTTTTGGGAGCTGGTGGGCTTCAGTTCCTGGCTGCTGATCAATCATTATATGAACCGGACGTCGGCCGCGGATGCCGCGAAGAAAGCCTTCATTGCCAACCGCGTCGGCGACTTCGGTTTCCTCTTGGGGATCGTGTGGTGTTACGCGCAATTCGGCACCACGCAGTTCACCGAGCTCGCCAAGCTCGCGGATGGAGGCGCCGTGATTGCCACCGGTCTTCCCTTGCTGCTGTTCTGCGGAGCCGTGGGCAAATCAGCGCAGCTGCCTTTGCACGTCTGGTTGCCCGACGCGATGGAAGGACCGACGCCGGTCTCCGCGCTGATTCACGCTGCCACCATGGTCGCCGCGGGTATTTATATGCTCTGCCGGATTCACGTGCTGATGGTGCCCGACGCGCTCACCGTGATCATGTGGACTGGCACGGCGACGGCGCTGTATGCGGCGCTGTGCGCGATCACGCAGAGCGATATCAAAAAGGTCCTCGCCTACTCCACGCTCTCCCAACTTGGGTTCATGGTGGCGGCGTTCGGCCTTGGCTCAATCAGTGAAAACCATGTGGAAAACGGCTCCTCCCATGTTCACGTCTACGCGGTTGGCCTCGGCGCCGCGATGTTTCACCTCACCACGCACGCGTTTTTCAAGGCCCTGATGTTTCTCGGTTCTGGCTCGGTGATCCACGGCTGCCACCACGAGCAAGATATCTTCAAAATGGGTGGGCTTTCTAAAAAGATGCCGCTGACGTTCATCACCTTCACGATCGGCGTGCTGGCGATCATCGGGCTACCGGGTCTGGCGGGCTTCTTTTCCAAAGACGCGATCCTCTTCCTCGCCTTGGTAAAGAACAAAACCGTCTTCGCCGTCCTCGCGATCACGGCCATCGTGACGTCGTTCTATATGGTGCGGATGTGGAAACTCGTGTTTTTGGGCGCGCCCCGGAGCACCGCGGCCGAGCACGCGCACGAGGGTGGGCTCACCTTGACCGCACCTCTCGTCACCCTCGCGATCCTCTCCGTCGTGGGAGGTTACAGCTGGTTCTATACAAAAATTTTCGGCGGTGCCTTCGACGATGTGATCGACCTCGTGCCCCAAGCGCATGGTTCGGATCACATCATCGTGCTGGTCACCAGCGTGGCGGTCGTACTGATCGGGGCGGTCTCAGCCCTGGTGCTTTACGCGTCAGCGCCGACGGATGCACTGGCCCGGAAAACGCCGGCGCTTTTTGGTGGGCTCTTGGCGCTCAAGGGTGGCTTTGACCGCGCCTACGACTACTACGTGATCAAGGTTCAGCAGCGCGGGGCGATGCTGCTAAATTTCTTTGAGCAAATTTTTCTCGCTGGGCTGATCATTCGGGGCCTCGCCGGAGTGGTCGGGCTGCTGGGACTCGGGGCCCGCGGGTTGCACGTCGGGAACGCCAATGTGTACGCCTACTGGTTTTTATTGGGGGCGGTGGCGCTGTGGTCCTTTGCGGTGGGTGTCCTGACTTTCTGAACCGATGAGTCCTTTTTTGACTGACCCGTTATTGATCGCGATCGCCGCCCCCCTCGTGTTGGCGCTGGCCATTGCGCTGGGCTTGACGAAGCGCTGGTCCGTGCGACTGGCGTACGGCGCCTTTTCCGTTCCGTTCCTCGCGGCGCTGCACGTCTGGTGGCATTACGCCGCCGCGCCGAAAATGGGCGGCTACGCCTTTCTCACCCGCTACTCGACCGGCCTCGACGGGTTGGGCATCGGGCTCAAATTAGGCCTCAATGGAATCTCCCTCCCGCTGTTCGTAATGGCGGGAATCGTCGGACTCGCCGCGGGACTTTATGCGCTGCAATCGCAGGCCGAGCGCCTGAAAATTTACGTGATGATGCTGCTGATTATGCAGGGTGGATTGATGGGGGTGTTCGCGAGCGTCGACGTTTTCTACATCTATTTTTTCCATGAGTTGGCGTTGATTCCGACGTTTATTATGGTGGGTATTTGGGGCGGCCGCGATCGCAGTTACGCGGCGATGAAGATGACGATTTACCTGACGGTTGGAGCGATGATTTCGCTGGTCGGGCTGATCGCGCTCTACGTTAAGAGCGGAGCCCACACCTTCGACCTGATCGCGCTGCGGGCGCACCTCGCGGCCCATCCGCTGAGCGTGACGCTTCAGCATAATATTTTCGGGCTGCTGATTTTCGGCTTCGGCATTCTCGTCTCGCTCTGGCCCCTGCACACGTGGGCTCCACTCGGTTATGGCGCGGCGCCCAGCGCGAACGCCATGCTCCATGCCGGCGTCCTTAAAAAATTTGGTCTCTACGGGCTCATTCAGGTGGCGGGCCCGCTGCTACCCGCCGGCGCGTGGCACTGGGCCCAACCTCTCGCCTGGGTCGCGGTCATCGGCAATATTCTCATCGTGGGGCTCGTCACGATCGCGCAGCGCGATCTTAAGCAGATGATCGGCTACAGTTCGGTCATGCACATGGGCTACGCTTTTCTCGGCATCGCGGCCGGTTCCGCGTTGGGCGTGGGCGGCGTCGTGATGATGATGGTGGCACACGGGCTGTCGGTGGCATTGCTCTTTATGCTCGCGACCAGCATTTACCATCGGACGCAGTCGTTCGCGATGGACGAGATGGGCGGGCTGGCCCAGCCAGCGCCGGTGTTGGCGGCCTGTTTCGTGGCGGCAACATTTGCCAGCATCGGCCTGCCTGGTTTCGCCAATTTCTGGGGCGAACTGATGGTATTTATCGCGCTGTGGAAATTCGCTCCGCTCATCACGATACTCGCGGTCTCCGGCGTGGTGATTTCGGCGATATACGGCCTCCGCTCCGTCGCGCGGATCTTTTTTGGGCCGGCCACAGAGCAGATGAAGGCAGTTGCCGCCAAGCATCCGCCCGTGGATTTGCGCTGGTCCGAAAAAGCCCCTGTGCTGATCCTCCTCGCCGCTCTCCTCTTCATTGGCTTCTGGCCCAAATCCATGTCCCAAGCGATTAACGAAACGCTCGCCACGATGTCGTTCCGCGAGCCAGCGGCCCCGACCCAAGCACTTCCGCGATGAATCTCGAAGCCGTCAAACTCGCCGCGGCGAACAACGTCTGGAGCGCCATTTTCCCCGAGATGATGCTCGGCTGCATCGCCTTGCTGCTGCTCGTGCTCGAAATGCTCCTGCCGCCGAAGCATCACGAGGTCATCCCCGATGTCGCCGCCGCCGGCCTCTTCGGTACGTTGATCGGCCTCATCATCAATTGGCACCCGATTTGGATCGGTTCGGAGACGTTCAACGGCCTCATCCGCCATACCGAAGCGGGCCAGGTGATGCGCGGCTTTTTCCTCACCTCCGCCCTGCTGGTTTGCCTGCTGGCGCGATTGACTCTCCGGAGACAGGCCATGCCACGAATCGAGTTCTACCACATCGTCCTCGTGGTCACCGCAGCGATGATGTTACTAGCTCAGAGCAATCACTTCGTGATGCTTTTCGTCGCCCTCGAGACCCTCACCATCGGGCTCTATATTTTGGTCAGTTACTTCCGGACCAGCACGGCCTCACTCGAGGCCGGCCTCAAATATTTACTGATGGGAGCGCTCAGTTCCGGCATGTTATTGTTCGGGATTGTGCTGCTCTACGGAGTGGCGGGCAACCCGACGCTACCGGCCCAGAGCACGCAGCCTCTCCATTACCCGGAACTCGCGCGTTTTCTTGCCGCGAATCCCCATCACTTTCTCGCTAGTCTCGGCATTGTTTTCATCCTCGCCGGAGTGGCTTTCAAGATCGGCGCCTTTCCTTTTCAAATTTGGGTACCCGATGTTTATCAAGGCGCACCGACGCCGGTGACCGCATTTCTGGCTGTCGCTTCCAAGGGCGCGGGCTTCGCCGTGCTGCTGGCGCTCTGTGGGGCCCATGGCGTGTTCAGCGCCTACGCGTGGCTAACGACCCCCATCCTCACTGCCATGGCCGCAGCCACCATTCTATTTGGCAATATCGCTGCGCTCACTCAGCATAACGTCAAGCGCTTGATCGGGCTCTCCGGAGTCTCCCACGCGGGGTTTCTCATCCTCGGCGTCGTCGCTTCCCAGACCGTGCCGATGGCTGTCGGCGCCATTTATTTTTACTTGTTCGCCTACCTGATCGCATCGTTCGCGGTGTTCGGCGTGATGTCTCATCTGGCCGGTGCCGATGACTCCGACCAAGAGCTCGAGCACTATTCCGGCCTCGCCAAAGACAGCCCATTTCTCGCGACGGTCCTGGCGGTCGGCCTTGGCTCACTCGCGGGCATTCCACCGCTCGCGGGCTTCATGGGAAAACTTTTTGTATTGATGGCGGCCTTTCAATCCGGCGCGCGTTGGCTACTCGCGATCGCTGCGCTGGGCGTGGTGATTTCGATCTACTATTATTTTGGATGGATCAAGGCGGCCTTCTTCGAGACGTGGACGCCTCCGGCCGAATCCGGCGGAGCGCCCGCACGCCCCGCCAGGACTTCCGTCGCACCCTCCACAGGTCTCCTCCTCGGCGCCCTCGCACTTGCCTCCATCGCCCTTGGCTTCTACCAAGGACCTTGGGGCGAATGGCTTGCCCGCCCCTGAGTCCCGCGGCCCCCTCCGGTCAGGGGCAACCGCAAAAAATCGATCGCGCTGGCCGTCCCAATCACCTGCTCCGGCCGCAAAGTGCCGAGGTGGTCATTTTCTTTTCAAAGAAATTTGATGAAGTTTCTAAGAAAATACTCACTTGGGCGAAGGTGAGATCAAAATCGCCAGAAATGCACGATTTCACGATCGGCGCTGGCACTCGATAGGTCGCCACCGCTGCGGTTTTCACATCGACGAGCAGAGTAACCGTAGGGCCTTGGCGATAAACGCGTCCGCCGTTTTGCTTTGTGCGTTCGCGCAGCGGATCAAGGTAGAGCATCTCGAGGGTGCGCTCGAGCTTTACGGATTTCCGGTCGTGAGCCACCAAGAGACGTCCTTCGACCAGATGGATATCCGCCTCGATGCTGCCGAAGCCGCAAGCCAACGCGTCGTGCAACGGACGCGCGTGCTCGTAGTCGTTATGAGCGTGGGCGCGGAGGAGTGGAGTGGGTTCAGCCGAACAAACCAGCGTGGCCGTGACAAAAAAGAGAAGACAATGACGAGCGCGGTAAGGAAGTAGGTGTACGGTTGGTTCGTCGACGACTACGACTACTTCTTACGTGGCACCCCGTCCGGTGCAATCTTGAGGTCAGTTCCCGCTATGTCCTCCCACGAGTAGTAATGAAAGACCTTCCCCAGGCTCATCGCAACAAAGAGGCCGTGAGGGAACTTGGGGCCAAGAGCGAGGCTGGTGACTTCACTGCCATCGCTGTCGATCGCGGAGACGGGCACGGTCTTGACCAGCGTGTGTTCGTGCGGCCGGCCGGGCTCGCCTTCGCGCTTGTAGATGCGAAACCGATCCGCCTGCTGATCGGAGACGAGGAGATAGCCGGTGCCGTTGGTGAACTTGTAGATCGAAATACCCTCGTGGTCCTGCGTGTAGCCCGTGGTGCCAAACACGGCGAGTTCCTTGCCGGCGTCGGGTGCGTCGGGGTCGGCGGCGTATTTGCGGACGCCAAAGGTTTCATCGGAATAGTAAACATAGCCGAGCTCGGCATCGACCGCGATGGCCTCAATTTCCTTCTTACCGGAGTAGGCGCCGAACTGACGGACGAGGCTCATCTTGACCTGCCCGGTGCCGTCGTCGGAGAGGCGGTATTGCGCGAGGTAGCCGGTGGCAGGGCCGGCTTTGCCGCCGACAATGGCGAACAACGCGCCGTCGCGCGGCCGCTGGTAGAGCCCAATACCCATCGGGGCGCGGGTCTTGTCGCCGTCAAAGACAACGAGATCGCCCTTGTCCAAGCCTTTCATGTCGGGCACGGAGAAAACGCGCAGGCGCTGCAGCTCACGCTCAGTGGTGATGGCGATATCCGTGGGCTTGCCCTTGAGTAAGAAGCCGTAGGCGAGATCGACGTTGTTCGGGCGTCTCAAACCACCCACGCGGTTCACGATTTTTCCCTCGAGATCATAGACGTAGAGTGCACCGTCCGTGTCCTTATCGGTGCCGATCACGAGGCTTTTGGCGCGGTCGGTCGGATGAATCCAGATCGCGGGATCGTCGGTGTCGTGCTGGGTGGGCTCCGTGACGACGCGGGGTTTGAGCGCGTCCGGAGCGGGAGTGCGCATCGCAGGCACGCAGGCAACGCTGAACGGGAGGACGAGGAGAAGTGTAGCCAACAATGGATTTGAATACGTAGATTTCATAGGCAACGGATCCGTCGAGAGGTGGGCGGGCACGTCTCTGTGCCCGCATTTACGGGCGGAAGTAGGAGCAACTCAGTCGAGCACGCGAACGCGCGCGCCCACTTGAGCGCATTACAGCTTGAACCGAATACCGAGACTTGCGCCGAACTTGTAATATTCAGCCTTGCGGAGCAGTCCGCCGTTTTCGGTCCAGTGCATGATATACGGCTCCTCGTTCACATTCGTCAGCTCGGCGAAGGCCGTGAGACGTTTCGAGAGTTTGTAGGTCGAACTAATGTCCACCTGCTTGTGATCGTCGACCCAGAGGTCGGTGGCCTTGCTGGAGCCGATGCCGCCGTCCTCGATGTAGGGACTGCGGTAGTTCAGTGAAACCCGTAGCATGAACCCGTATTTCTCATACGAGAGAGCGACGTTGCCCATATTCCGGGACTGACGCGAAAAAGGCAGCGTTTCGCCGGGGCGGGCGGCGCCGTAGTTGGCTTTGCCGTCGCTGATGGTGTAGTTGCTGTAGATACCGAGGCCGTCAAAGGGCGAAGGCAGCATCGTCAGGTTTTGCTGCCACGTGACTTCGAGGCCGCGGATGGTGGCCTTGGTGCCATTGAGCGGCGTGGCGAGATCCGTGCCATTCTGGCCGGCACCGGCGAGTGTCTGCCGAAAAATGAAATCTTGGATGTCCTTCGCAAACACGCCGACCGACCAGACCCCGAGCGCCTTGGGATAATACTCGACCGAGGCGTCGAAGTTATCCGAGTGGTAGGGTTTGAGGTTGGGATTTCCCCGGCTCTCGACGTTAGTCGCGAGATCGAGACTGGCGGTGCCCGCTGAATCACCGTAGTTCGGGCGGGCGAGACTCTGATTGAAGGAGGCGCGAAACTGAATTTGTTTGCCGGCCTTGTAGCGGGCGTGGATGCCGGGTAGCCAGTTCGTATAGGAGGTTGCCACCTTGAGCGGCGTGAAGGTCTGGGCCGCAGTGCCGGGAGCCGTGATCTTCCAACCACTCGTCTTGAACTCAGTCTGTTCGACGCGCACACCGCCGAGGACGGTAAGATTCCCCGACGTCACGCTCGCCATGCCGTAGCCGGAAGCAACGTCCTCGTTGGTCGTGTAATCGACGGAACGGGAGCCCAAGGCCGACGAGAGCGGATTTAGGACAAACGACGCGGGGTTCGAGCGGAGGTAGCCGTCAAACGCCACCGGGTTGATCGTGATAAACGGGTTTACGGAATCCGCGCGGAAACTGCTCGGGCGGTAGAGCCCGAGTGCCCCCAGGTTCACGGCGGCATTGGCATTGTAGCGGAAATCTTCGGTATCGGCAGTTTTTTCGCGACCGCGATACTTGGCGCCGGCCTTCCAATAGCCGTTGAGGTCGCCGAATTTCGTGTCGCGACGCACGTTGAGGGCCGCCGTAAATTCTTTGTCCTGCTGCAGCGACTTGCGGATCCGGTGGCTGTTCAAGGTAAAATTATTCGGCGTGATCGCGGTTTGATAAGCCCCGGTCAGTTTCGGCCGGTATTGATCGGAGAGATCGTAAGTCCAACTGGTATTGGGACTCTGGAACACGTATTCGCTGCGGAACGGATCAGGCAGCTCCGCGCGCGAGATCGCCGCGAGATAGTCGACCCGGAAAGCGCCGCGGGTGTGTTCGCCACCCGCAGTGACATTGTAGAAATTCTGATCTTCGGTGCGGTCTTTGATATCGATCTGGATCGGCCGACCGACCACCGTCCCCTGCTGCGCATTGATGACGGTCGTCGTGGCCGCCGTGTTGCGAAAGAGTTCGCGAAAGCGGTTCTCCGTATCCGAAAAATGATTGTAGATGCCGCGCACGAAAAACGAATCCGCTTGGGTCGGATGGAAATCAAGCGAGCCGCTAATGCCCTGGCGGATGCGACGGATTTGATATTCGCGAATATCCAAATTCCCGTCTGGGACGAAGACACCGCCCTTGAGCGCCCACGGCGTGCTCGCCTCGCTATCGAGCGACGAGTGTTTCTTGGAGGAATCACTCAGCGAAAGAATAAAACCCCACCGGTCGCTCGCGAATCGCTGCCCGTAGGTGAAACCAAGCTTGTGCCCCCATTTTTCAGCGAAGTCGTTATACACGCCTTCGGCCGACATGTTGAAGATACGCGCCTCCTGGCTGAACGCCGTCTTGCTCTTCAGATTGATACTGCCGCCGATGGCGTCGCCATCCATGTCCGGCGTCACGGCCTTGGTGAGCTCGATACCCTCGAGCATGTCGGAAGGAATCGAATCGAAATTGACGCGGCGGGTGCCGTTTTCCGAGGAGGGAATATTGACACCGTTGAGCTGCGTGCTGTTCAAATCGGCGTTGAGCCCGCGGATCGACACGAAGCGGCCGTCACCTTGGTCACGTTCGAGCGCAATGCCCGACATGCGCTGGAGCGACTCCGAAGCATTCGCATCGGGGAAGCGGCCGATCGCATCGGACGCCACGATCTCCTTCAAGTTTTCAGAGGAACGTTGGATATTCAACGCCTTGGCCTGGCCTCCCCGCGTACCTTCCACGGTAAACGCCTGAAGTTGGACCACATCATCACCGAGCGTGGCAGTAAGCGACGCGGGCTGGCCCGGTCCAATCGTCACCGCGCGATCCTTCGACGGCAGCCCAAGATAAACAATCTGCGCGGTATACGAACCGGGAGGCACACTGCCAAAATAGAAGTCTCCCTCTCGATCCGTCGCAGCTTCCAGACCGGGCGCGAGGGTGATGGTGACTCCGGCCAAGGGCGCACCCTTCGGACCGGTGATTTTTCCTGAAAGCGAGCCGGCCGCGCCTTGCGCGTGCATCAACCCAACCGACAGAACAAAACCGAGCAAGCAGACAGCCAGCCGAAACAGGCAGGCGGACCGAGGAAGCGAAGAGCGAGACGAAGTATTCATGACGGATCAGATCGGGTTGAGGGAGAATCAGAGAGCGGGGTGAGTTTTCTGCGCAGTGGAATCCCGGACGGACTATTTCAGGAAGTAAACGGGTGAGACGAGTAGATGTGCGAGTGGCGCGGGCAAAAAGTAAATATTTACATTTCTGAAAGAAAGCGTGTTAGGCTGATTGGCGGGTGTACACTTTCCCTTGGCCACCTCGTTCGGTTGGCGGTCAGCTTTTGTCGGTCGTCGGTCGTATTTGGCCTAACACGAGCGACCAGCGTAGAGTTAGAGCGCAGCCAGCAAGCCCCCGTCCACGTAGAGGATTTGGCCATTTACAAAATCAGCGGCAGGCGAGGCGAGAAATACGGCGGTGCCCACGAGTTCATGGGGCTCACCCCAGCGGCCCGCCGAGCATCCGGACGGGGTCAGTCCGCTGATGGCAATGGAGGATGTCCCGGCCGTCGGGGTTCGTGATGACGTGAACGGGCGTCTCGGCGCGAGCAGGGCCAGCGGCAGGACGCCAGCTCGGCATAACCCCAAAATGGGGTATCGGTACGTCTGGTGTGGCTACGGCAGGAGTGGTGTTTTCGAGGTATGGCGCGACGTCTTCGTATTCAATACCCGGGAGCCCGTTATCATGTCATTAATCGCGGAAATCTGCCGCACGACGTTTTCGCACCGTGCGGGGCTACGAACGCGTTCCTCATCGCGTTGGATGAGGCGGCGGTGCCGTTCGGCTGGCAGGTGCATGCGTGCGTGGTCAGGCGCAACCCCCATAGGCGTTAAAATAAGGAATTGCCTTTTTTCGCCTTTTGCGATGGTTTTCGTGGCATGGAAGCACCGCCGTCGCTGCACGACGAGAAGGAATGGCCGTATATATTAACTCTGCTACCGCGGGATCTGGAAGATTCCGCCCGGC